>JBGAOD010000157.1:0-7291 GCA_044221955.1 Phycisphaerales bacterium
GTTCGTGGCGGGCGATACGCCGCGGAGAGCGGATCGCGAGCGGCGCGCCGCTGCTGGGGATACCTGTTAATGCGTTCAAAATATTAGCGCGGGGTTGGGTTGGTGCGCTGCGGGCGTTGACGGGCGATATCCCGCTGCTGACGGAGATTGCGGCGGTGACTCCGCCGTTGCTGGTGTGGGCGGCGTCGTGGTGGTCGGTCGAGCCGTTGGAACGGCGTCTGCGCGAGGCGGCCCTGATTCGTGATCTTGACACGGGCGTGCCGTTGTACCCGATCCAGTCCCGCGCGGGCTTTGTGTGGATGTCGTTGCGACATCAGGTTTTTTTCGTGGCGGCGCCGATCGTGGTGATCTTGGCGTGGGGAGAGTTGGTGTCGGGCGTGGCGCGTTGGTTCGGGGCCTCGCGGTTTGGTCTGAGCGCGGAGCTGCCCGATTCGGGTGTTGATCTGATTGCGGGGGGCGTGAGGCTTGTCGGAGTGGTGCTGACGTTCGTGCTGATGCCGGCGTTGTTGCGCCGGATCTGGTCGACGACGCCGATGGGTCACGGGCCGTTGCGCGAGAGGCTGATGGGGTTGTGCGCCCGGTCGGGGGTGCGGGTCCGCGAGCTGCTCGTGTGGCGCACGAACGGGCAGCTCATCAACGGCGCGGCGGTAGGGCTGGTGCGACCGCTGAGGTACATCCTGCTGACCGACGCGTTGCTGGATAGGCTGACGGAGGAGCAGATCGAGGCGGTCACGGCCCACGAGATCGCACACATCCGGCGGCACCACATGTTCTGGCTCGGGTTGTCGATGATCTCCGTCGCGCTTCTGATGGGAACTCTGGCGGAGCTTGGTTTGCGGCTGGTCAGCGAGCGTCTGACGAGCGTGTTCGGGTCGCCGCTGGATCTTGATTCGATGCTCTCCGGGCCTGCGTCGCTGGGGATTCTGGGGCTGACGCTCGGTGTGCTGGGGCTGGTGAGCCGGCGGTTTGAATGGCAGGCCGACGCTTTCGCGGCTTCGGCGTTGAGCGGGAGCCCGACGCGTGAAGATGGTCCGGTCGATTCGCTCTTGGCGCGGGCGGCGGCGGGCGTGACGCCCAGGATCACTCCCGAGGCGGTGCGTGCCATGGCTTCGGCGCTCGGGAGTGTCGCGGCGCTGAACGGGCAGTCGCTGCGTGCGCCGTCGTGGCGGCACGGCTCGATCGCGGTTCGGCAGCGGAAGCTCTCGGAGTTGATCGGTCGGCCCATCGACGCGCTCCCGATCGATCGGGTTGTCCGGTGGATCAAGCGTGCGGCGGTGATTTCGCTCGTGGTCGGGCTGGCCGTCGCGGTCTGGGACTGGCGCGGCTCGGGCTCGCGTGAGAGTGAAGGAGCGAACGTTCACGAGATCCCGCGTGGGGTCCGGGCGCGGTCAACAATCCGCCCATGAGTGTTCCCCCTGCGGTTGCTTCAACCATGTCCGCGGAAGAGTCGCGTTTGGTCGCGTTGATCGAGGGCCGTCGCGCGGACCTGCTCGACGATCTGCGGCTGCACGTCGGTATCCCGACCGGCGGCTTCAATCGGGAGGGGCTCGATCGGACGCGGGATTTGTTGACGGCTCGGCTGAAGAAGCTCAACGGCTCGGTGGAGTTGGTGTCGGGGGAACCGCGACCGGACTGGCTCTACGGCGCGGGCGATACGGGCTCGCACGTTCCGCCGACGGCGATTGTTTCTCGCGTCGGTCGCAACCCGAACGGCGCGAGGATTCTCGTCTCGGGGCATCTTGACACGGTTCACGATCCGCGCGGGCCGTTTCAGCGTCTGGATGTTGCGCCCGACAGGAAGACGGCGGTTGGTCCCGGGTGCGTGGATATGAAGGGCGGGCTGGTGATCGCGGTGGCCGCGTTGGAGGCGCTGGAGGAGGCGGGTATCGCGGTAGATTGGACGTTCGTGCTCAACAGTGACGAGGAGACTGGCTCGTACCACTCTGAGGCGGCGCTGCGGCAGGCGGCAGGGGGTGTTGATGTCGCGCTGGTGCTTGAACCGGCGCTCCCGAACGGGGGGTTGGTTGTTGATCGTCCGGGCAGCGGGCAGTTCGTTGTTCGCGCACGCGGGAAGTCGGCCCACGTTGGGCGAGATTTCAAGTTGGGCGTGTCCGCGGTGACGGCTCTTGCGGAGCGATTGGTCGCGCTGGGGAAGATGTCGGCGCCCGACGCAGGAAAAATCGTCAATGTGGGGCCGATTTCCGGCGGGATTGCTACGAACGTCGTGCCCGAGTCGGCGATCGCCTGGGGGAATGTGCGATTTCAGAACCCGGAGATCGCGCGCGAGCTGGAAGCGCAAGTTCGTTCTCTTGCGACTCCCGAGGGCGCGATGCCCGGCGTCGAGGTTCGCACCAGCTTCAATCGCCCGGCCAAGCCGCTGACCGCGGGAACGAGGGCGCTGGCGGAGTTTGCTGCGGCGGCCGCCGGGATGCTGGGCCAAGCGCTCCCGTTCGGTTCGACCGGTGGGGTGTGCGACGGGAACATCCTTCAGGACGCGGGGGTGCCGACGATCGACACGCTAGGCGTGCGTGGCGGGGGGCTGCACACGCCGCAGGAGTGGATCGAGATATCCAGTCTGGTTGAGCGGTGCCAGCTTCTGGGGCTGCTGATTGCGCGGCTTTCGGGCCCCGGGTGGGAGTCGTTCTCGGGTTCCGAGGCGTCCGCGGGTTGAGTTGAGTGCGCGTCGGGGTGGTAAGTTGTCGGTGGGCTGCGAAAGATCATGCGATCTTGCCGATGAAAGGCTCACTATGACCCCGACCACCGCCCCCGCCGCGCCGTCTTCCGTTGCCACGACCATCGGGCAGCAACTCCGCGAGAGCCCCGCGATCAAGGCGGCGATTCGTTCGATCGCCGGGGAGCTGAGGTCCAAGTCGGCGCACATCACCGACGTGCGCGGTCCGCTGCCGGGGATGAAGGAGAGTTACGAAGCGCTCATGGCTCGGGCGGCCGCGGTGCGCGGGCGTGCGTTGCTGTATCCGTATGTCGGCTCTGGCATCGGCAACGGGGCGCTGGTGGAACTGGCGGATGGTTCGGTGAAATGGGACATGATCTGCGGCATCGGTGTCCACTTCTTTGGGCACTCGGACCCCGATCTCGTCGAGACCGCTGTCGCGGCCTCGCTTGGGGACACCGTCAAGCAAGGCAACCTGATGGCGAACTTTGAGCCGCACGCGTTCAGCGAGGTTCTTCTCAAGGAGGCGGCGCGGGGGAGCAAGCTCAAGTACGCGTATTTGAGCACGTCGGGGTGCATGGCCAACGAGAACGCCCTCAAGGTGTGCATGCAGAAGCACTACCCCGCGCGGCGTGTGCTGGCGTTCAAGGACTGCTTCATGGGGCGTTCCACGACGATGGCCTCGATCGGCGACTCGCACGACGGGCGGGTCGGACTGCCGATCGTGGCGGACGTGGACTACATGCCGTTCTACGACGAGATCGCGGCGGCGCAGATGGGCGGCACCCGCTTCATCGACATGGCCGTCTCGCACCTTCGCCAGTACGTCGACCGCTACCCGGGTCAGCACTGCTGCTTTATCTTCGAGCTCGCTCAGGGCGAGGGCGGCTTCAACGCCGGGCGTCGCGATTTCTTCAAGGCGCTCATCGACGTCTGCAAAGCCAGCAAAATCGCCGTCTGGGACGACGAGATCCAGACCTTTGGCCGACTCCCGCAGATGTTCGCTTACGACTACTACAACCTCGGCGAGTACGTCGACGTCTTCTGCGTCGGCAAGATGACCCAGGTCTGCGCCACGCTCTACACCGAGGAGTACAACCCCAAGGCCGGGCTGCTCTCGGGCACCTTCGTCGGTGAGAATGTCAGCTTCGACGTCGGCCGTCGGGTCATCGAGCGCCTCCGCGACGGCAACTACTACGGCGACAACGGCTCGATCGAACGCCACCACAAGCTCTTCCGCGAGCAGGTTCACGCTCTTGCCGCCAAGCACCCCGAGTGGTTCCCCAAGGTCCCCGAGATCGCCGACATCGCCGGCGGCATCGGCGGCATGATGCGATTCACGCCCTTCGGCGGCAAGAAAGACAAAGTCATGGCCGCGTGCAAGGCGAT
This sequence comes from Phycisphaerales bacterium, assembly GCA_044221955.1. Lineage (GTDB taxonomy): Bacteria > Planctomycetota > Phycisphaerae > Phycisphaerales > UBA1924 > CAZCPB01. The sequence goes on from JBGAOD010000157.1 coordinate 4,061, forward strand.
GTTCGAAGAGGGCGTCATCCTCTTCTACTGCGGCCACGGCCCGTACCACGTCCGCATGTTGGCACCCCTCGGCGTCTTCAATGAGAAGGACTGGCCCCGCGTCTTCGCCTGCATCGAACGCGGGCTCTCCAGGGTCGCGGTGTGATCGTGTGACGCGGGATCAGGACGCGAAATGAGACGTGTCGCCCCAGGGTCGCCGCGCCGCACGAAGTATCGATCAAACCGTTTCTTTTAGGGCCGCCGCGTCCTCTTCGCTCAGCTCTCTCTTAAGTTGTTCGAGCGTGCGCTCCAGGCTTTCGACCATGCGCTTGGTCGATGCGATCGCGTTCTCCATCGACGAGCGCCCTGTCACCTTCTTCATCGCGTCGCTCTCCGCGCTCGCTCCCAGGTGCCGTTCCGACACCGCCCGCGCCTCGACGAGCCCGCGCAGCAGCGCCTGTGCCTTGTCCCGCACGCCGGCCGCGTCCTGCAGAATCCGTTGTCCTCGTCCATGCGTTCGATTACCTCGTCGCCGCGTCCCGAAGGCCTGTCCTCAGTGAGGCTGGTCGAGCCGACTTTCACGTCGCGAAAGCGTTCCGTTAATCTCTGCCTTTCCGAACCCGCGTACCCAGCATTGCTGCCGATCTATTCGGAATCAAGCAGCGGCATGTTTGAGATTCGGGAACCGTGCGGATTCCGTCTGAGTCCTATCCAGGTCCGGCGTATTCGTTCCACCAAGCCCCACGAGTTTCGGTGAAATGTCCGGAGTTCTGCCCGCCCGCAAGGTCGGCACGTAGCGTCTCAGCACGCTGACCACCGCCTCGGCGTCGGCGCTGCGCCGCACCGCCGCGAGATCCGCGACCATCGTGTGCGACGCCGTCGCGCTGTCTTCTGGTTGATTCTCTCTCGCCACGTTCCCGTCGGCGTTCGCCCCGCCCGCCCACGAGTTGATTCCCGGGTGGGCCGTCGGCCGCAGATGTTCTGCGGCGTAAGCGAGTTCCTCGAACAATTTCTCCCCGGGCCGCGCACCGGTGAGCCGGATCTCGATGACCCGTCCCCGTGTCCCGCCGCCGCCCGTCTCGCCCGCGCGCCGAACCTCCGACTCGAACCCGTGCGCCGCGACCAGCCGCTTGGCCAGATCCAGCACCCGCACCGGCTGGCCCATATCGAGCACGAAAACCGCCGCGTTGCCGCTCACGCCGCTCATCGCCGCCGCCTGGATCACGAGCGTCGCAGCCTCGTGGATCGTCATGAAATACCGTGTCATCCGCTCGTCGGTCACTGTCACAGGCCCGCCATTGGCGATCTGTTGCGACCAGATCGGCAGCACGCTGCACGCCGACCCCAGCACGTTCCCAAACCGGACCATCGAGAACCGCGTCTCCACCCTGCCCTCGCGCAGCGCCGAAGACTGCAGCGACTGCACGTACTTCTCCGCCAGACGCTTGGTCGCGCCCATCACCGAGCTCGGGTTCACGGCCTTGTCCGAAGAGATCATCACGAACCGCTCGCAACCCACCGCCGCCGCCGCGTCCGCGATGGATTTGGTCCCAAAGAAATTGTTCTCCACCGCGTGCGACGGATGGTCCTCCATCAGCGGCACATGCTTGTGCGCCGCCGCGTGGAACACCACATGAGGCCGCGTCTCCGCCAGCCGCCGCAACGTCCGCTCGGTGTCCACCACGTCGTGCATCATCGCACGCCGCGATACGCCCGGGAACCGCTCCGCCAACTGCCGATCGATCTCGAAGAGCGCGTTCTCGGATCGCTCCATCAGCACGATCTGCTCGGGCCTGAACGTCGCGACGATCCGTACCAACTCCGAGCCGATCGACCCGCCCGCGCCCGTCACCAGCACACGCTTGCCCGTGAGGATCCGCGCCACCGCATCCCGATCGATCGAATGCGGCGTGCGCCCGATCAACTCCGCCATGTCCACGCTCACCGGCCCGCGCCCCACGCCAGAGCCCGCGACAGAACCCGCGTCACTCGCCACCGGCGCGCTACCGAGAGATTCGCTCAACGGCACCACAAACCGCTCCGCGATCCCGAGCGTCGCGAGCGATGAGCGAACCCGAAGGATCTCGCTCGCCGACGACGAAGGCAAGCTCACCAACGCCACGCCGAACCCGTGCCGTCCCTGCAACTCTGCCAATTCATCGATCGACCCCAGCACCGGGTGCAGCCGCTCTTCCTCGCTCACCGGCTCGGTCAGCACGCACCCAACCACGCGCGGCGGCTCGGCCAGCAAGGCCAGTTGCCCCGCGAGCACCCGCACCGTCTCTCTCGTCCCGATCATCACGCAAGTCTGGGGTGTTGTCACGCCTCATCTATCGGCACTCCACCAATGACCACGCCGGGCATCAAAGCCCTCCCCCCAGTTTCGCCCGTTATCGGCGCTCCAAACAGTGCTTCCCATGGGAATCGTCTCAGGTAGGTCGGCTCTCCGAGCCGACTCTCCCGCATTTCTCTCCGCCTCTGTCCCCTTTCCGAACGGACCTCATCTCAGCATCCACACCCCGACCCCGGTACTCTCCCCAACATGATCTGTCGAATCACCGGCACCATCACCGCCGTCGAGCCGCCCGCCATCGTCCTCGAAGTCGAAGGCCAAGGCCTCAGCTACGAAGTCCTGACCCCCGCGTATCTGGCCGCTCAACTCGCCAACCAGGTCGGCCAGCGCGTCACGCTCATCACCATCCAGTACCTCGAATCCCAAGGCCAGGGCTCGTCCTTCATCCCACGCCTCATCGGATTCCAAAGCGCGAGCGACCGCCGCTTCTTCGAGGTCTTCATCACCGTCAAGGGCATCGGCAACCGCAAGGCCCTCCGCGCCATGGCCATCGAGCCCGCACGCATCGCCCGCGCCATCGCCGCCCGCGACGCCGCCGCGCTCAAAGAACTCCCCGAGATCGGCAAGCGCCTCGCCGACACGATCGTCGCCGAACTCACCGGCAAGGTCGACGCGTTCTTGTCTTCATCGGAGATCGCCTCGCTCGATGCCGCGATCAAACCAACCCGCGCCCTCGCCTCAGGCCCGCACGAGGAGGCCATCGAGATCCTCGTCGCCCTCGGCGAAACCCGCGAGCAAGCCGACCGCCGTGTGTCCCTCGCCATCTCCCGTGCCCTGGTCAAGGGCGACCGCGAACCCACCGCCGCCCAACTCGTGGACATGGTCTTCGGCACGAAGTAGACCGCGAGCATCCACTTCGGCGATCGCTGTTCATCTCCGTTCCGCCCTACCCAACCTAG
>JBGAOD010000012.1:0-54919 GCA_044221955.1 Phycisphaerales bacterium
GGGTTTCGGCGGGAGGCGGCGAGGTTTCGGGCTTTGATTCGGCGGTGGGCGTGGGAGGTTCGGGGACGGGCATGAGCGCGTCGGGCTTGATGGAGTACTGCTTGCCGGAGGTGGTCAGGATGATGATGTTGGCGAGGGGGAGCTTGAAGCCGGGCGTTCCGGGGGCGGGCGCGGGGCCGGATTTGCCGTTCATGGCCTTGGGGTCGAAGACGGCGATGACGATGGCCTGACCTTTCTCGAAGTTGAGGGGCATCGGGAAGATGTCCTGTCGGCCCGGCGCGTTGTTTTTGAGGCTTTTCATGGCGATGCCGGAGGCCTGGTAGCCGCGGATGAACTCGATGAGGTTGATTGGGAGTCCTTTGCACGCGCCCAGGTCGGCGGTGTACGCCTCGCGGAACTTGATGAGGTCCTCGTCCTTGATGGTCGCGTTGGCGGAGTCGACGAAGTTGGAACGCACGGCGGCGAGGTCGTTGTTGTCGAGCGCTGTGAGCGTGGTGGCGGTGGGTTGGGCGAAACCGCCCATGACGATGCTGGCGAACTTGCCGCCGCCGTAGATGATGCCGATCCAGACCATGGAGAAGAGGAGCCCGAGGATGATTCCGGTGGCGGCGAGGCCGGTGCCGCCGACGCGTCCCCTGGAGCCTCCGATGCCGATGATGGAGACAATGCCGAGTATGGTCGCCAGCGCACCGAGCCCGGGGATGACGCAGATGAGGGCGAAGATGAGCGAGAGGATCGCGAGGATGCTGGTCCGCTGGGGGACCAGGACCAGTTCGGAGTCGCCAAAGTCCGCGTAGTTGGATGATGCCATGCGGGGAGAATATGCGAGCGGGGCCGAGAGCGTCGGAGGTCCGCAGCGAACCCTCAGGCCAATGACGATGACGAGCCGCGCAGCGTGCGGACCGCTTCGACGACCAGCGTGACCGCCGCGTCGATCTCGTTGCGCGTGGTGTGTTTGGAAAGGCTGAAGCGCAGCGATCCGTGGGCCAGCTCTGGCGCGATCCCCATGGCCAGCAGCACGGGCGATGGGTCCAGCGACCCCGACGAGCACGCCGCGCCGGCGGAGGCGTAGAGCCCACGCTCGCTCAGCAATAACAGCAATGCCTCCGCTTCAAGCCGGGGGAACGCGATGTTGGTGGTGTTCCACAGGCGAGGGCGGAGGTCGGAGGGGGAGGGTGATGCTTCGGGGATGGGTTCGGCCGGGCCGTTGACGCGGGCGTCGGGGATCGCCGCGAGCACGGCGTGCTCGAACCGGTCACGGAGCGAAGCCTGAGCCTCGCGCTGCGACGGGTTGTTGAGCCACGCTGCGGCCTCCGCCGCCGCCACCCCCGCGCCGACGATGCCGGGCACGTTCTCAGTCCCGCCGCGTCGGCCCAGCTCCTGCGTCCCGTGGAGAGAAGGCCGAAGTCGCAGCCCGCGACGCGTCCACAGAAGACCGACGCCCTTGGGACCGTGGAACTTGTGCGGCGAGAAGATCAGCAGGTCGAACGGCGTGTTGCTCTGGCTTACGTCCGTGGGCATCTTTCCGACCCACTGCGTGCCGTCGCAGAGCATGGGGATGCTGCGCTTCTTGCACTCGGCGTAGAGCGCGGCGATCGGTTGGATCGCGCCAGTCTCGTTGTTGGCCCATTGCACGCACACGATCGCGGTGTCGGCGTCGAGGTTCGCGGCCAGTGCTTCCGGGGTGAGAATCCCGCCACGGTCGGGCTCCGCCCAGCGAACCTTTACGGCTTGCGTCCGGTTCAGTTCTTCGGCCAGGTCGCGCACGGCGGCGTGCTCGACCTTTGTTGTCACGATGTTCCGCGGTCTGTCCTTCGGCGCGGCAGAGTTTGGAAGGGCGGCGAGCGTGCCGCGGATCGCGAGGTCGATGGCCTCGGTGCCGCCGGAGGTGAATACGAGATCGCGCGGCTTGGCGTGGATGAGCTGGGCGATCTGCTGCCTCGCGAGCTCGACGGCTTGCCGGGCCGCCTGGCCGCCGCGGTGGACGCTGGAGGGGTTGTGCCAGGTGTCTCGGAGAGCGCCCATCATCGCCTCGACCGCGCCGGGGCTGGGCTGGGTCGTGGCGTTGTTGTCGAGGTTGATGGTGGGCATGGGGAAGTGGCGGAGTGGCGGAGTGGCGGAGTGGCGGAGTGGCGGAGTGGATCGGATTTTGGGGCGTGTGCTCGGATTGCGTCATGCGGACGCCGGACCTGAGGTTTCGCGAAGTCCGGGTGATCGACCAGCACGAACTCATCGAACGCGACTCAGTGCTCGTGCCTTGGACCGACGAGGATTCTTCGAACAACATCCTGCACTCTTACGCGGCCCGAGTCTTCGCCGTGCCCGGGGATCCGCATCGCGTCCAGCACGCCGTAGCCCAGCGCGATGTCGATCAGCATCCACGCGACGATCTCGGGGCTGAAGCGCGAGCCGAGCTTGTGGTCGTCCTGGGCCCGCAGCAGCTCGCGCGTCAGGAACCCGTGCAGCTCGAAGAAGTGCCGGCTCACGGCCTGCTGGATCGCGGTGTCGTCCACCTCGGTGATCGCCTGCAAAATCACGCGGTAGACCGACTGCCCGGGCTCGTTGGCCATCGGGTTCTCGCCGAGCAGTTGGCTCAGGCGCTCGGCCGGGTCCTTGGCGTTGCCCAGCAGGTCCTCCCATTGCTGGATCGTGCGGTGGGCGGCACGTTCGATGAGGGCGACGAACAGATCACGCTTGCTCGAAAAATGCCTGTAGATGATGGGCTCGGTGACTCCGGCGGCCTTGGCGATCTCGGCGGTGGTGGCGCGGGCGTACCCGGACTTGGCAAAGAGCTTGGCGGCGCTGTCGAGCAGTTGCTCGCGCCGTTTGGCGGCGGGCAGCCGGGATTGCCGCGGCTTCTTCGCGGCCTTGGGCTTCGACTTGGCTTTGGATGTTGAACTTCGTTTCGGTGTGCGTGGCATCGTTGGACCAGAATAGCGGGTGCTCACGGGAGAGGGATCGAGGGATCAAGGGATCAAGGGATCAAGGGATCAGGGTCTATGGGACTGGGTCGTAGCCGCCCTTGTTGAACGGGTGGCAGCGGGCGAGACGGCGGGCTGTGAGAACGGTGCCCCGGATGACGCCGTGCTCGCGGTACGCCTCGATGGCGTAGGTTGAGCATGTGGGCGCGAAGCGGCACTGCCCGCCAAGGAACGGCGCGAGCGTGATTTTGTAGAGGTAGATCAGCGCCACGAACGGGAGTGTCGTCACCCGACGGAGGATCGAAACGCGAGCGGCCGTCATGGGCCGCTCCGAGGCCGACGGGCGGCGATCGTCGTTGCCAGATCGAGCAGGATTCTCTGATACTCAGGGAGCGTCAGCGGCTCGTGGGGGTGGAGCGAAACAACCAGGTCGAAGCACCCGCCGTCCCAGCGCGGTAGGTCGTGCTGGATATGACGGAACGACTCGCGGATGAGGCGTTTGAAGCGGCCTCGGACCACCGCGTTGCCGACGCGGCGGCCGATCGCCAGGCCCAGCCGCGGGTTCTCCAGCTCGTTGCGCCGCGCGTGCAGGACCATCGGTCCGCGGACGGCCTTGAGGCGCGCGCCGTACACACCCTTGAACTCAAGGGCGTGCGTCAGGCGGTGCTTGGGGCGGAACGCGAACGAGACCACGGGGCATTGTAAGAGCCCTACGGGACCCGGCCCGAGAGCCCTCGCCGCGGCCGCACTATCCTCCGCATCATGGCCAAACGACCTGCAGGCACGCCGCAGCTCTCCAAGGACACGCTCATCGCCGTGCTGGCGGGGCCCGAGGCTTTTTTGCGGTCGCTCTACACCGCCAAGATCCGCGAAGAGCTGACCAAGGCCCACGGCGAGATCGACACCTTCCAGTTCGACGGCCAGTCCGCCCCGGCCGCGGACGTGCTCGACGAGTGCCGCAGCTTCGGGCTCATGGCCTCGCACAAGCTGGTGATCGTGGACAACGCCGACCAGTTCGTGAAGGAAGCGAACCGCCCGCTGGTCGAGCGTTACGCCGAGCACCCGACCGAGAGCGCGACGTTGGTGCTGCGGAGCGACAAGTGGAACAAGGGCAAGCTCGACGCGATGATCGAGAAGGTCGGCGTCATCATCGAGTGCCAGCCGCTGTCCGACGCGGCGGCCCTGGCGTGGGCCACGAAGCGCTGCGAGAAGGAGCGGCGTGCCACGCTCGACCGTGCGGCCGGGCAACTGCTCATCGAACGCCTCGGCACCGACCTGGGCCGGATCGATTCCGAGCTTGAAAAGCTGGCGACGGCGGCGGGCGAGGGCGGGACGATCACGGCGGCGCTGGTCGCGGAGTTCGTGGGGGCCAGCCGCGAGGAAGAAGTCTGGGCGATCCAGGGCTCGCTGCTGAGCGGTGACCCGTCGCGCACGCTCGCGCACCTGCGCGATGCGCTCGACGTGTCGCGCCAGCCTACGGTGCTGGTCTCGTTCGCCTGCCTTGATCTTGCGCGGAAGCTGCACGGCGCGTCGGCGGCGCTCGCGGGCGGCGCGTCCCCGGGGTCGCTGATGAAGCCGCTCAAGCTGTGGGGACCGACGCTCGACGCGGTGACCAACGCAGCCCGCCGCGTGCCGCACTCGGCCGCGGCCCGGCTGCTCGCGGATTGCGTGAAGGCCGACGTGCGGCAGAAGACCGGGCTGGGCGACGCGAGCCGGACGCTGGAAGTTGTGGCGCTTCGGTTCGCGGAGACGATCAAGCCGGTTCGATAGAACGGATTTAGCTCAGCCCTGCGCGTGCGCCTCGACGAGCGCTGTGAGCGTGTTCAGTCGCTCTTGAAGCAGCATGATGTTGGGAGCGCGCACCGTGACGTGACCGATCTTCCGACCCGGCCTCGGCTCCTTGCCGTACAGGTGGACGTTCACGCCGGGGATCGCCAGAAGTTCATCGGTTGCGGGCGCTCCCCCGATCAGGTTCACCATCGCGCACTGCCCGCCGATCGGACCGGCGAACTCAGCGCTCCCCAGCGGCAGCCCGGTGATCGCGCGAAGGTGGTTCTCAAACTGGCTACAGATCGAACCTTCGATCGACCAGTGACCGGAGTTGTGGACGCGCGGCGCGATCTCGTTGGCGAGCAGGGTTTTCATCCCCACGGCACCCGCGTGGGCGTGCCCGTGCCCGTGGTTCGGTGCCGGCGCAGTCTCCAGAAAGAACTCGATCGCCAGCACGCCGACGTAGTTGAGGTGTTCGAGCACTTTTTTCGCCGCCGCCTGGGCCTGGGCGGTCAGCACGCCGCCGGGGTCGGGCGCGGGCGATGTCGAGAGCCGCAGGATCCCCGCGCGGTGAACGTTCTGGGCGAGCGGGTAGTAGGCGATTGAGCCGTCAGCGCCGCGGCAGGCGATGATCGATACTTCGCGCGAGAATGGCACGAGCTTTTCGACGATCACGCCCGTTCGGCCCAACGTGATCCACGCGGCCTCAAGCCGGGCCGCGATGTGGCGCGGCGATGTATCCCCGGCGGAGTGCTTCACGACCGCCTGCCCCTTGCCGTCGTACCCGAGGCGCAGTGTCTTCATCACGCACGGCAGTCCGACGTGCTCGGCCGCCTTGGCCAGGTCGGCTCGCTCCCGCACGATCGCGTAGTCCGGCACGACGATCCCGAGTCGCGTGAACATCGCCTTTTCAGAGGCACGGTCCTGGCCCGTCTGCAACCCGGCCACCGGCGGCGCGACGCGGAGCTTGGAAGCGAGGCACTCCACGCTCTCCACGGGCACGTTCTCGAACTCGTAGGTCACGAAATCGAGCCCGGCCGCGAAGCGATCGAGGGCGGCGTGGTCGGTGAACTCGCCAACAACCAGCTCCCCCACTTCCCGCGCGGGTGCTTCGGGAGATGGGTCGAGGAAGCGGAACTTCATGCCGAGCGGATAGCCCGCCAGCGCGAGCATCCGACCGAGCTGTCCGCCGCCGAGGATGCCGATGAGCATAGGGTGATTTGTAGGAGAGCCAGCAGCGAGACGAATGTCACGATCCCGAACGGATCAGCCCTCGCGCGGGTCCGTGCTGTCCGTGACCTTCTTTGTCTGCCGCTCGCGGAAGTCCCGGTACGCGTCGGCGATCTTGGGATAACGCGGCGAGAGGATCGCGGCCGAGAGCAGCGCCGCGTTGATCGCCCCGGGCTTGCCGATCGCCAGCGTGCCGACGGGAATCCCACCCGGCATCTGCACGATGGAGAGCAGCGAGTCCATCCCGCGGAGAGACTTGCTCTCGATGGGAACGCCCAGCACGGGCAGCAGCGTCTTGCTCGCGGCCATCCCCGGCAGGTGGGCGGCGCCACCCGCGCCCGCGATGAGAATTTCGATCCCACGCGCCGCGGCCCCGGCGACGTACTCGAACAACCAGTCCGGCGTGCGGTGCGCGCTCACGACCTTGCACTCGTGCGGCACGCCGAGTTCTGTGAGCGTCTCGGACGCGTGGACCATGGTTTCCCAGTCCGACTTCGAGCCCATGATGACGCCCACGATCGGCCGCGCGGCCGGGGGCGCAGCGCCCGCTGGTGCCGGGGTCGTGACTTTGCTTGCGTTCGTTCGTGCGGCGGGCTTGGGCAAGAAGGGCTCCTGGGGAGGAGGGCAACGAGGCAACGAGGCATCAAGGCATCGAGTGGGGAGTTAGCCGCCGATGTTTACGGTGGCGACGCCGGGGCCGACGATCTTGCCGCCGTGGGCGCAGGGGTCGCCGACCCGGGCGGCGGGCATGCCGCAGATCTTCACGGTGGTCGAGCCTTGCACGATCGTGTCGGGCGGCCCGACGCAGACGCACATCCCGGTGGCGGTGGCGGCCGGTCGCTTTCCGATCAGCACCGTCGGCTTGCCGGGCGGCGCGATCGGCCCCCCGACGTGCGGGACGATCGCCGTCACCGCTGGGCAGACGTGCATGTCACCAACAACCGCGGCGAATGGCATGAGCGATCTCCAATCCAAGGTCTGAACGAACGATACGCGGCGGACGCGGCCCGGGTTACTTCGCGGCCGGGTCGTACATGGGGGCGACGAGTTTTTCGGCTGGGACCTCGGACAACGCCTGCCCGAAGAGGACGCCCCCGCCGTTGAGCACTGTGTTGTACTGACCAACCAGGCCGGCCCATTCCTTGCTCAGCGAGGCCCGCTGCGGGGCCTTTTCGGCATCGGGGATCAGCGTAGTTTTTTCGAGCAGGACCAGCGCCCGGGGGTGCAGGCTGCTCTTGACGTATAGATCGATGATGCGCTTCAGCCCGGCCGCGGACGCACGGTTGGCGGGTGCCTCAACTTTGGATTCGAGCATCCGACCAATAAGATCGCTTGCAAAGTTCTGCTGAGCACTGTCAGAGGCCACGGCCATGAGGAGCGCCTGCAACGCCTGACCACGCCGACCCAACTGCGCGTCACACTCCGCGGCCGAGTGCCACAGCGCGGCCGAGTCCGCCGAGATCCACGTCTCGTCGCCGCGCTGCGCGTACGAGGGCGGGTTGAGTCCGATGTAGATCGCCTCGCGGGTCGCCCGGGCGGCCTCGTCGAGCATACGCATCTCCGTGAACTGCGCGGCGATCGCCTTGAGCCGTCCGCCGTCGATCACGGGGATCACGGGCTTCCCCGCATCACACGCGGGCCGATTCGCGGCCTCGGCTCGCTTCTCTTCGAGCCGCGCATCACGCAGCGATCCCCAGCGTCCGACCGGGAGGAGCAGCCCGAGGCGATCTTCGATCGCCCATCGCTTGGTGCTCGACACTTCATCAAGCCCCGCGGCCGAGAGTTCGAGGTTGAGCCACAGCCCCTCGGGCAGCGGCGCGAACTCCGTTCCGAACTTGTCGGAGAGTGCGATCGCCTGTTCAATGTTGCCGGCGCGAGCGAGCGCGAAAGCGCGGTGGTACTGCAGGACCGCGCGATACTCGGGAGCGACCAGCGTGGACACGTGGTCGAGCCGCTGCCCCGCGAGCAGCAGGTCGGCCGGCCTCGGTTCGACGGGGAGATGGATCGCCGCGACCAGCGCGGGGGTTTCGAGCAGGGCTTTGTCATCGAGCATGAGAGCCATCGTCTGATCTCCGAGTACGCGAGCGGGCGAGTGAACGGGCGGATACAAGGGCGAGGCACCCAGCAGGGAGGCGGTGAGCAACGAAAGAACTGAAGCAAGAAGGACCGTCATGCCATTCATATCGGCGCTCGCACGGATTGGTCATAACCCGGACGCTTCATCTCGAACCATGGGATGTCGCGGTACATGCCCTGCAAGAGGGTGCGGGCGGCGACCTTGGTTGCGCCGTTGGGCAGCGCCCCGAGCACGCCGAGCGAGGCGTTGTAGCGGCCCGTGAAGAGACTGAGGTCCGACTGCACGGCGGGGAGTTGGTGGCGCCAGGAGACGTTGGTATCGAGCAATTCAGAGAAGTGGCCTTCGGCCTCGCGCAGGTCGGCGTAGCCGTTGGCCCCGCCGAAGTTGTTGTCCAAGAGTCGCCACACGTTGCTCGCCGGGGCGTTGTCGCGGACGGAGACGTGCTGCTGGAGGTGTTTGATTTCGTGGTTGACGGTGGCGATGAGGTCGGATTGGACCTGGCCGCTGGTGAAGATGCCCGGGCCGATGATGACGCCGTAGACGCGTCGTCCGGCACCTGTCCCGGGCCTGGGGGTGATGGCGTTTGCCCCGGCGACCGTTGGCCCGAACTGGATTCTGTTTGCGCCGGTGAAGGGGTTGGTCGTACCGTCGGTGGCCTGGTGGTTGGCAACTTCCGCGGCCGTGGCGGCGCTGAATACGACGGGGAAGTTGTCGCTCCAGGCGATGAGGGCCTGGATGGCCGCGTTGGAGCCTACGGCCGGGAGGGCGGTTCCTTGGTTGGTGTTGAGCGCGACGCGGATGCCCTGGGTCTCGGCGCCGGCGAAGATGCTCCGCCCCTTCACCTGCAGCACCAACCCGCCGGTCATCTTCGCTTTCACTGGGAAGGTCTTGCGGATGTTCGCCAGGGTCTGGTCGAGCTGCACCGTGTCCGCCGCGGCCGCGGGGCCGTACTTCACCGTGACCGTGTCGGTCGTTTTCCCAACTTCGGCCGTCGCGGTGTTGAACACGCCGTCGCCGTCCAGGTCCCACTCGAAGGTGTAGTTCGCCGGCGCACCGTTCACCTTGAACTGGATCGGCGAGTTGTAGTCGTACAGGATCTTGCGCGTCCCGCCCTGTGTCTCTACCAGCTCGACGACGTTCACGACGAGCTTGTCCGTCACCGGGCCCGTCGGCGCGGCGAACGAAACTTCGAGCGTCACCTGCCCGGGCTTGAGACCTTCGACGAACAACTCTTTGGGCAGCGTGTTGGCGGGGAACTTCGCGGGCAGCGCGATCACGTCGGCTTTCTTGCCCTTGGTCTTCTTGGGCCAGACGCGGATGAGGTCTGCTGCGCCGGCCGAGAGCTTCAGCGTCACGTCCCCGCTGACGGTGTTGGGCTTGATGTCGATCTTGATGGGCAGGAGGTCGTCTTCCTTGGGCGTGTCCTCAAAGTGGTCGAGGTCGAAGATTGGTTCCAACTCGCGGTGCCCGCCGCCGGGGTTGGGTCCGAAGTTGAGCCCGTTGTCGGTGTCGTCGTTGACGGCGACGGCCGCACCGTGGCTGGCGCGGCGCGCGTCGTCGATGCCCGGCGAGGCGATCGTCAGCACCACCACCACCGGCGTCGGCGCGGCCGGCAGCGGGATGATGCGATAGAACTTCTTGTTGTTGATCTCGCACTTGTCCTTGAGACACACTCCGGCGGACGGATGGCAGTCCACCGTCGGCTCCTCGCCCGGTTCAAAGAACATCAACTCGACGCGACGGTTCGTCACGCTCTTGAAGCTGTCCTTGCGCGGCTCGTCGATCGGGAAGTTTTCGCCGCAGCCGTCACACTTGCGCGGGCGGAGGAACTTGATCGACGAACGGAAGTTGGCGAGCCCCGGGCGGTTGGTGCTCATCATCTTGGCGAGGATGTCCATCGCGACGTCAAAGAACGCGCCCCAGGTGTCGTGCCCGACCGTGCCGTCCTCGCCGATCTTCGCGTCGCCCTGAGGCCCGAACTCGGCGTTGTACGCTTTCTGAAACTCACGCGTCGCGTCGTGCAACGCCGCGTTGTCGGTGTTGTCGATCGGGCCGGGGTCGCACGCGAACTTCTTGTGGTCGGCCGCGAACTTCAGGTACTGCTTGATGTCTTCGGTCTTGTGCTTGGCGATGGCCTGCTGGATCCACTTCTCGCGCTCGCCCAGCAGCATCGACACGACGTTGTCGGCCCGCTGTTTGGACAGCGTCATGTTGTAGTCCGCCGGGCCGCTCGTGTCGGTGTGCCCGACCACGTGCAGCTTCCAACTGGGGTTCGCGCGGGCGTGCAGGTACGCGGCCTTGAGCACCGCCAGCGCCGTGAGCTTGTCGCCGTGCGGGGAGCCGTCGCCCAAGTGCTCGGCCGCGTGATCGGGCATCAGCGTCGCGCTGTCGTGGTTGAAGTGCGCGTCGGCCATCTCCAGCACGTGGACGCGCTTGTCCGTCACCTTGAACTTGTGCGACGCGTCGGTGGGCTTGTCAAAGACCTTGTCGTGGTCGTGGCGAGTAATGTCGGTAGTAGCCATCGGAAAGTTCTCGTCCTTCAGCAATGCGGCTTCGCATCAATCCCTGCTCGACCGTCCCTACCCAACCTCGTGGCACAGGCGTCCCGCCTGTGTCTCCGTCTTCTACCTCTTCTCTTTCTTCCTTCTCTTGCGATCGCCACCTAGCGCCGCGTCGCCTGCTTCCCGTCCAGATCCGGGAACGAGATCTTCACCGTCCCCGGGTCGATCCCTTCGATGCGAACCTTGCCCTTGTCGTTGGTCGTCCCGGTGTCCACCCGCCCATCCGGCAGCACGATCTTGTACGCCTCGCCGGGGATCGGTTTGTCGTCACGCCCGACGAGCTCGACCTCGACCCATGAGGTTTTCTCTTTCTTCTCAGCCGGGGTCGCGGGCTTGAAGGGCTCGACCGTCACCTCGCCGTACTTCCCCTTCTGGGCTTGGATCTGCTCGGCGATCGCCTGCGCCAGCGCCCCCGGGTCGGCCACGTCGGCCGGCAACGCCTCTTTGGGGATGGCGGGAGCGACCAGGCTGACAGCGTTTCCTGACTTGGGTTCCATGAACACAGACCTTCAGCAAGGGTCTCGGGACAGGCCGACGGACCCAGAGTACCCGTCCTCCCGGCCCACTCGGCCGCTGTTCAAGACATACTCAACACGGCCGCATCGGCGCGGCCAACAAACTCGGCGGACCCCGTTCGGAGTACGCCCACGCTCTTCCCTATCATCCTGCCCATGCCCCTCAAGGTCTATAACAGCCTGACCCACCGCGTCGAACCCTTCGTCCCCGCCGATCCTGGTCGGGTCACGTTCTATACCTGCGGCCCGACCGTCTACGACGACGCCCACATCGGGAACTTTCGGTCCTTCTTGGCCGCGGACGTGCTGCGGCGCTGGGTCGAGTCGCCCCTGTGCGAACTCCAGACCGCCGACGGCCGCGTCCACGCCGGCCCGCGCACCGTCGTCCACGTCATGAACATCACGGACGTCGGGCACATGACCGACGACGCCGAGGGGGGCGAGAACGGCGAAGACCGGATGGCGGTGGCGGGGCGGAGGCTGCAGGAGGCGAAGAAGGCCGGCAAGCTCCCGGCCGGGGTCGCGGTCGATCCGTCGAACCCGTACCAAATCGCCGAGTTCTACGCGGGCCGGTTCGTGGAGGACGCCCTCGCGCTCGGGCTCAAGCTCGCGCACGACGCCAAGGCCGACCCGACCCTCATGCCCCGCGCCACGGCCAACGTTTCCGGCATGATCGAGGTCATCGCCCGCCTCACCGCCTCCGGCCACGCCTACGCCGTCGGCCCGGCGGGCAACCAGACCGTCTACTTCAGCGTCCAGACCTTTGAGCCCTACGGCCGCCTCAGCGGCAACACGCTCGACAACCTCCGCACCGGAGCGGGTGGGCGAATCAACGAGGACAACCAAGCCCAGAAAAAGCACCCCGCCGACTTCCTGCTGTGGAAGTCCGACGCCTCGCATGTGATGAAATGGGACTCACCCTGGGGCAAGGGCTACCCGGGCTGGCACATCGAGTGCTCGGTGATGTCGCTGCGAGGCCTGCGCGGCGCGAGCACGTCGATGTCGACGTTCCAACTCCCCAACGGCAGGCCGCTGATCGACATCCACTCGGGCGGCGAGGACAATATTTTTCCTCACCACGAGTGCGAGATTGCGCAGTCGTGCTGCGCGTTCAACGCGGACCCGCAGGCCGGGTCGTTCGCGAGTTTGTGGTTCCATCCGAGGTTTCTGCTCGTCGAGGGGACGAAGATGAGCAAGAGCAAGGGGAACTTTTACACGGCGCGGGATTTGTTTGCGAAGGGGGTTGAGCCGGCGGCGCTGCGGTTGGAGCTGATCAAGACCCACTATCGCGCGAACGCGAACTTCACGGAGCAGGGGCTCAAGGACTCGCAGCGCACGATCGAGCGTTGGCGACGGTTCCTCGGCGGCGCGGCGATCAACGCCAAGCCCACCGCCGGGGCTTTGAATGGCCTCGATGCCGAGCGTCGCGTCGTGGCCGACGCCTTCGCCTCGGCCATGAGCGACGATCTGAACATCGCGGGCGCGATCGCCGAGATCAACAAGTGGACCGCGCGATCCGAGCGCGCCACGCTGGCGGACGTTCAGCTCTTCTCGATCCTCGACGGCGTGCTCGGGGTGCTCGCGCTCGAAGCGCCGAGGGCTTCCACGAGCGATCTGGGCGTCTATCTCGACGGGCTGAGCCCGGACCCGGCCGTGGTTGCGAAGCTGGAGGAGCGCCGCGCCGCTCGGGCCGCGAAGGACTTCAAGCGCTCGGACGTGATCCGCGATGAGCTGCTGGCGATGGGGTACGCGATCAAGGATGTGGCTGGGGGGAAGGTCGAGGTCCGGCGGGCGTAGGGTCGAATTGAGGGCTGAAGAAGAGAAGGAAGGGCGAGTAGACACGGGCGGGACGCCTGTGCCACGAGGGTGGGTAGAAATTGAGCCAAACCCTTCCAAACCCCAACCCCGGCTGGGGACGCTTTCAACCTGCCCGCCGTATTCCCGCTCTACCATGCCTGCTCATGCCCGCACGATTGCCACTTTCGCTGTGGCGGTACATCCTGATCGAGCTCTGGCGGCTCATCCTGCTCACCACGGTTGTGCTCGTCACCGTGATTTCGTTTGCCGCGCTCATCAAGCCCTTGGCCGACGGGAAGCTCACGCCCGGCGAGACGCTGAAGTTCATGCTGCTGGCGATGGTGCCGATGCTGCAGTACGCCTTGCCTTTCGCGGCGGGGTTCGGGGCGACGATCGCGTACCACCGTCTGTCGTCGGACAACGAGGTCACGGCCGCGCACGCGGGGGGGATCAGCCACCGGGCGATGCTGATGCCGGCGCTGCTTTCGGGGGTTGTTCTTGCGGGGGTGATGCTGCTGCTCAACCAGCTTGTGATGCCGACGTTCCTGCGCGCGATGGAGCAGATGGTCACGCGGGACGTGACGAAGATTCTGATGGCGTCGATGCAGCGTGGGGACTCGGTGCCCGTGAGCGACAACCTGCTGGTGTATGCCGATCACGGGGCCCAGCTTGAACCATCGGCGGCGTCGGGGGCGAGCCACGAGATGGTTCTGCGTGGGGTTTCGGTCGTGGAGCTTGACAAGCGTGCCAACGTGGTGAGCGACATCACGACGGAGTCTGCCCGGCTGTGGATTTTCAACGGCGACCGCGTTCCCGAAGACACCAGCGGCGCGTCGAGCGTCGTGGTTGTGCAGCCCGGGCCGGTGGTCTTCGGGCAGTCGGGGAAGCTCGGGAGCGCCGACCAGATGAACCCTATCTCGATCGCCATGCCGGGCGGGTTCAACGACGACCCTAAGTACCTGACCTTTTCCGAGTTGATCGCGCTCCGCTCGCACCCGGAACAGATGAACTGGATGGAGAGAAAGCGGCGCGACCTCGCGCTCCACCTCGGCGAGCGCGTCACGACCGCCGCCGTCGGCGACCGCCTGCGTGCCAAGCATGAGGTCACGTTCACCGACGAGCAGGGCGGGCGGGTGGTCGTTCGGGCGGCGGGCACGCACTACACACACCCGCAGCGCTGGTCGCTCGACCCGCTCTCACCCGGCGCTCCCATCGAGATCGAGATCACGCACCTGGGGCTGGACGGGAAGACACCGCTGACCACGCTGGTCTCCGCGAAAACGGCGGGGCTGTACACGCTCACGGGGACGCGCGACAAGCCGGACCGTCTGATCACGCTCAAGCTTGAGGCCGAGGAGACTGTGGTCACGGCGCGCGGCTCGGGCTCGGGCGTCAAGCCTGTCAACGCGGGTCAGCAGGCGGTGTACAAGCTCGACGATCTGTCGCTTACCGATGACCCCGTGCTCGATCTGATTGACCCGGTGAAGAGCCCCTCTGAGAAGCTTCTTGCCCAGGCCCAGCCGCGGATCGACGGGACTCCATCCGACGGGTTCGTCGGGGCCCCTGCCAAACATTTGCGTCAGCAGATCGAGAAACTGGGGCGCGAGATCACGAGCAAGCAGCACGAGCGATTTGCGATGGCGGCGGCGTGTCTGGTGATGATCGTCGCGGGTGCCGTCACGTCGCTCCGGCTGGGGCTGAGCATGCCGCTCACGGTGTATCTCTGGAGTTTTTTCCCGGCGCTTGCCACGGTCATCACCGTGAGCACGGGGCAACAACTGACGCACGACAGCGGAACGCGCGGGCTCTTCGTCCTCTGGGGTGGGGTCGCGCTCCTCGGGGTCTACGCCCTTGTGGGGTATCGCAGGGTGGCGAGGCACTGAATGACCCACGCGCCGGGGACGAGTTCGTTTGGAGGCGACCTTCGATCGACCGACGCCGCCGCGCGTCGCTTTGCCGCGGGCTGCGGCTCTTGGCAGGGCGTGCTGTCGCTGGTCATCGGGGTGGCGCTCTTCCGCGTCGTTTACCTCGGATGGTTCTGCCCGTATTCGCTCATCGAGGATGAGGCGCACTACTGGGAGTGGAGCCGGCATCTCGACTGGTCGTACTACAGCAAGGGTCCGGGGATCGCGTGGTCGATCGCGGCGTCAACAGCATTGTTTGGGATCAGCGAGTGGGCGATCCGGCTCCCGGTCGTGCTCGCCTCGGCCCTTACGATGTTCGCTCTCGCGGGGCTGGCCGCGGATATTTTTCGAGATCTGCGCGTCGCGTTTTTCACGGTCGCGTGCGCCGCGCTGGTCCCGATGTACCAGGTGACCAGCGTGCTCGCCACGATTGACATGCCTTACGCCGCGTGCTGGTCGGCGGCCGCGTGGGCGGGTTGGCGTGCGATGATGCGTCGGTCGCGCAGCGCCTGGATCGTTCTCGGTCTGGCGTTGGGCGTTGGGTTCCTCTTCAAATACACGATCCTGCTGCTTGTCCCCGGGCTCCTGATCTTTGCGTGGACTTCGCGCCGCGAGCTCGATGCTGCACGGCGCTGGGTTGGGCTTGCGCTGGTCGCTGTTGCGCTCACGGTCGTCGGCACGCTGCCGGTGCTGGTGTGGAATGCGCGGCACGGTTGGCCGACACTCCACCACCTGCTCGGGCACCTGGGCGTGTCCGGCGGGGACGTTGCGGTGACGCAGGGCGCGGGGAAGGGGTGGCACTACAACCCGCTGTGGACGCTGGAGTTCATCGGCACCCAACTGGGCATCGTGGGGCCGGCGCTCGCGTTGGCGTGGTGGTCGTACCGCCGGTTGCGTGCCTCGGGTCGTTCCGAGGGGACGCGGGGCACGGAGCTTGCGCGCGAGGCCGCGATCGGAGGTCGTTTTCTGTGGTACTGCGCTGCGCCAGTCCTTGTTTTCTACCTTGGCGTCACCTTCGTGGCCGAGGCTGAGGGGAACTGGGCGATGGCGGGGTACACCACGCTGCTCTGCCTGGCGGGCGCGGGGGTCGTTTCGGGGATGGAGGAGACGCGTGCGCGGATTGCGGACTGGCGTGCGCTCCCCGAACCGCGTCCTCGGGAGGGCTTCCTTCGGCGGCGGCCGGAGAGTTTCCCTCAGATCGCCTGGCACTGGACGCTGGTGTACGGGTTGGTGGCGGGGCTGGGGATGCTGCGCGTTGACCTGGCGGCGCGCCTCCCGGTGATCGGTCCCTACGTCCCCGTCGGGAGGCTCACCGGCGCGCCCCAGCAGGCCCACGACGCCTTCAACCACGCCGCCGCGCTCCGTCGCCGCACGGGGCTCGAACCGTTCTACATTGCTCAGCACTACGGCATCGCCAGTCGCCTTGCCTTCTACCTCCCCAACCAGCCGACCGTCTACTGCTCCAGCAGCCGCATGAACGGGCGGAAGACGCAGTACGATTTCTGGTCCGAGACGGATCTTGATGACATGCAAACGCTCGCCGGACGACCTGCCGTCATGGTGGGAGCGGAACTTGAAACCTGGCAGCAACTCTTTGAGCGGGTTGAATCCCTCGGAAAACTCGAAGGCGACCACAAGAAAGGGCGACCTGCTTTCGCTGGCATCGGCTTTCGAGGGTTCGGCAAGAAGGTTGGATCGGATCGATAGCCGCACGATGACCATGACCTGGCTCTCACCTCGAGATCGACAGCAACGCCGCGTCCGCTGGCTGGTGTGGGCGCTGGGGGCGTGCGCGCTTCTGTTGCTGGCGTCGCTGCTTGATCGTTGGGCCGCGCACTTTTTCATGTCGGGCGATGCCAAGCTCAAGGCACGCGACTGGTACCAGATGTTCCGGCAAGCGGGCTACTGGCCGACCTGGATTTTTCTCGGCAGCGCCGTCACGCTCTGGGCTCGCTCGCGCGTGGCGCTCGATGGCCTAGGCAAACACGCTCCCCGCGCCGGAATGCTCCTGATTGCCTCGGCTGGGCTCAGCGGGCTCGCCGCCGAGGTGCTCAAGCTCATCGTCGGCAGGATGCGCCCCGGGCCGTACGGGCTGTACCAGTTCAAGCCTTTCCTTTCGGGGTTCGTCGACGGCTCGAACCTGGGCATGGCGAGCAGCCACACCGCGGTGGCGTTCGGCGGTGCGTTCGCGGTCCTCCGCGTCTTTCCCGCGGCCGCGCCGGTCGCGCTCTTTGCGGCGACGGGCTGCGCGCTGACGAGGCTGCTCAGTGGGGCCCACTTTCTCAGCGACGTCACGGTCGGGGTCGTGATCGCATACGCTCTCTCCGGGGTGCTGACCCGGAGCGTCGCTCTGCAAAGCAACGGGCGGGCAGTCCCACCGGCATGAAACTCCTGGACCGCTACATCGCCCGCCAGTACCTCTTCAACGTCGTTGCGCTGACGGTCATCCTCTTCTCCTTCATCATCACGATCGACGTCTCTCTGAACTTCAACCGGATGTCGGGCGTCGCGATCGACCGCCTCAAGGCCGAGGGGATGCTGGACCCCTCCGCCGTCCGCAAACTCTTCTTCACCATCTACCTCGCCGCCGACCTCTGGTGGCCGCGCTTGCTCCAACTCTTCAACTTCATGCTCGGGTTCATCCTTGTCGGTGCCATGGGCTTCACGTTTTCGCAGCTCGTCAAAGGGCGGGAGTTGGTCGCCGTTCTCGCGAGCGGGTTGCCGCTCCAGAGAATCGCCCGCCCGGTCGTGCTCATCGCGCTGCTGCTCACCGGCGTCCAGCTCATCAACCAGGAGTTCATCGTTCCGCAGATCGCGCCGCTCCTTATGCGTGACCACGGGGACGCGGGGAAGCGATTCCTGGGTTCTGACCGCGTCCCGCTCTGCGCCGACGCTCAGGGACGGCTCTGGTACGCCAAGTCCTTCAACCGCGATACCGGCGCGCTCGAAGGACTCTGGATCTGGGAGCGCGACGAGAAGGGACTGGCCACCCGCAAGATCAAGGCCGCGTCCGCCGTCTGGCGTGACGGCGGCTGGGACCTCACCGACGCGACTGCGGAAGTCCGTCAGGGCACTCTGGCATCGGCAACCCCGGTTTCGCGGATCGAGACCGACCTTGACCCGACCGCGCTCACGATGCGCCGCTCCGAGGCGTTCAGCCAGGCGCTGAGTTGGAGCCAGCTCAACCAGATGCTGGCGCACCCGGAGCGGCTGTCAGAATCGCGCCGCGATCAACTGGACCGGACACGCTGGGGTCGCGTGTCCATCATCACCGCCAACTTCCTCTCGCTCATTATCGCGGTTCCATTTTTTCTCCGGCGCGAACCGGCCAACATGGCGTGGCAGTCGGTCAAGTGCGCGCCGGTGGCGATCGTTTCGCTGCTGGGGGGTGTGCTGGGCGCGTCGGCGTCGATCCCGGGCCTGCCGATCCCCCTTGCCGTCTTTGTTCCTTGCCTGGTCCTTGCGCCCCTCGCCGTCGCGGCCGCCACCGGGATCAAGACCTGACCAGCTGCCCGCCGCTCGCGATCGTTGCGCGAGATCACCGAGTGAGATCACCGGGTGAGCACTCGGCGCGGGCTGTCTACAGTTCGGTCGGCAGGGTGTAGCTCAGCTTGGTAGAGCGCCTGGTTTGGGTCCAGGAGGCCGCAGGTTCGAATCCTGTCACCCTGATTAGGAATCGCGTGAAAGCAACCACATGGCTCTTTACGACAGCATCGGGCGCGGCTACGCGGCGCTCCGACGGCCCGATCCACGGATCGCATCGGCCATCGACGCGGCGCTCGGAGACGCCGTCAGCGTGGTGAACATCGGCGCCGGGGCGGGTTCGTATGAACCGTCCGATCGCTCTGTGCTCGCGGTGGAACCGTCCGAACTGATGATCCGGCAGCGTCCGGCATGGGCTGCTCCCTGCCTGCGGGGGTCGGCGGAGGCGCTGCCGCTGGAGACGGGCTCGGTCGATGCGGCGATGGCGATTCTCAGCGCTCACCATTGGACGGACCTTGAGCGTGGGTTCGGGGAGATGGCACGGGTCGCGCGGAAGCGTGCTGTTCTGCTCACGTGGGTTCCTGACGCCGGGCCGTTCTGGCTGACGGACGATTATTTTCCAGAGATCATCGCCCATGACCGCACGATATTTCCGAGCGCCGCCGCGCTCAGGGAGATGCTGGAGCGCGTGATCGGACCGGTGCGCATCGCGCCGGTTCCCGTTCCCCATGATTGCACCGACGGTTTTCTGTGCGCGTATTGGCGCAGGCCTGAGCTGTACTTCAGCGCGGAAAGGCGGAGCGCCATTTCCAGTTTCGCGCGGATCGATGTTGAGCCCGGGCTGGCCAAGCTTCGCGCCGACCTCTCAGGCGGACGCTGGGCCGAACGGAACCGTGCCCTGCTGACTCTGGATGAGCTGGACGTGGGGTACCGGATCGTCTGCTGCGAAATCCGGGGGAGGAGCGGCTAAGTCGGGGGAGATTTTGGCGGTCCCGGCGAAAAAACGCTTCGTCTATACTCGAAGAAACACGAAAGGAACCCCATGGACTTCCTTCTCCCGCTCTGGCTGCCGATCCTCCTCTCCGCCGCGGCCGTGTGGCTTGTGTCGCTGATTCTCTCGATGGCCTTACCGCATCACAAGCGGGACTGGATCGAGCTGCCCGGGTCTTTGGCGGGCAGCGGTGGGAGCGAGGACGGGTTCATGGCGTACCTTCGCGCGAGCGAGATCAAGCCGGGCAACTACCTGTTCCCTGATTTCCGCGATCCCAAGTCGATGAAATCCGAGAAGGTGCAGAAGGCCTTGAACGAGGGGCCGGTGGGGCACCTGAGCCTGTGGCCGACGCCGCTGACGATGAGCGGGAAGATGGCCGGGACGTTCGTCGTGTATCTCGTGGCGAGCGCGTTGATCGGGTACCTGACGCGCGTGGCAATCCATGCCGCGCCCGACGTCGCGTCGTCGTCGCTCCCGCCGGCGTCGTTCGCGAAGGTCTTCCAGATCGCGGCCACGGGGGGCGTGCTCGCGTACTGCTTCTCGTTCATCCCCAGCGCGCTGTGGTGGGGTTCGTACAAGCGGACGATCGTGGCGAATGTCATTGATGGGCTCGTGTACGCGGCGATCACGGGGGCAATCTTTGCGTGGCGCTGGCCGCACGGATGAGAAATCTCACCGCGGCCTCGTGGCCTCGATCATTCAGAGGAACGTCGTTACTTCTTGAGCCGAATCGACCTCAGAGAGCGAGTGATCGTCCATGAGCAGACCCGCCGCGGCTTCTTCGCCGATCCATCCCGGCGTCACGATCGGGCACGTTCACCTGAAGGTCGCTGACTTGGAGCGTTCGCTGCGGTTCTATCGGGACACGCTCGGGTTCGAGGTGACGCAGGGGTACGGGCAGGACGCGGTGTTTCTTTCCGCGGGCGGGTATCACCATCACATCGGGCTCAACACCTGGGAGAGCAAGGGCGGCCTGCCACCGGCGCCTGGTACGACGGGGCTCTTTCACGTTGCGATTCTTTATCCGACTCGTGCGGCGTTGGCCGACGCTCTTCGACGGCTCGTCAAGGCCGGCGTTCGTCTCACCGGCTCGGCCGACCATGGCGTGAGCGAAGCGCTGTACCTGAATGACCCGGACGGGAACGGCGTCGAGCTGTATTGGGATCGGCCTAAGGAAAAGTGGCCACGCGGCTCGGACGGGAGGCTCGCGATGTACACGCGCGCACTGGATCTGAACGGGCTGAAGTACGAGCCCACGGCATCGATTCTTCCACCCTGACTTCGCGAGGAGCGACAGAGATCCCCGTTCGCGTCCGCACCGCGCGACGCCGAACCGAGGTGTCCCCCGAAGGACTGGGGAGTTGCTCCGACGCGCGGAAGAGAAGAACACCCGACTCGGGCTCGTGCTCATGCCAGCGTGTTCAGATACGCACGCCACGGGCCGACGTCCTCTCGATACTGCCATGCCATCGCGAGGAAGACCTGCCGTAGGTGGTGCAGATCGTGCACGGCCCAGGTGGAGAGCAGTTGACCCACGGTCACGCGGCCCAGCGCGGGGTGCGTGCCGGTCCGGTCCAGGTCGGCCGGTGTGAGGTTCAGCGCCCGGAGATCGCGGAGACTCGTCTCCCGCGCACGCTGGAACTCATCGAGCAGTTCTGAGAGCGGGACCGCAGACGCGCGCGCCGCCGTGGCGTCGTGCGGGAAGGGATCGAAGGGGCGACGCTCGCCGTGCTCCATGATCCGCCGCAGACGCGGCATCCAGTCATCGCGCTCGGCGACGATGAGGTGCCCGACAACCTGGTACGCGTTCCAGGTTCCCTCGCCGTAGTTGCCGTGGGTCCAGGCTTCAGAGAGCCCGAGGAGCTGCGATCGCAGCACGGCGGGGGTGCGTTGGAGGATCTCGAGCGTGCTCGAAAGGGTGTGCATGGGGCGGTCAACCTTTTCGCACCGGCAACTGGAGGTAAAGCTCAAAGTGTTCCGTGCCGTGCGCGAACGGCCGCCCGATCCACGCTTCAAAGCCCGGGTGGTCGTCGGGCACGTACCCGCTGCGTGGCAGCCACGAACCGTAGAACCATTGGAGGGCGCGAAGTTCCACGTCGATCGTGCCGCGGACTTCGATCTGTGCGACGAGCATCGCCGGGAACCGGAAGCGACCGACTTCGCCCGTGGTGAGGGCTCGGTCGGTCCCGGGCGGGATCTCGACGGCGACGTGGTACTGGCAGTCTTCGAGTGACGTGATTTCAGGGTTCTCCCGCTGGTACCCGAGCCACTGTCCATCGGCCAGGGCGTGTCGCTCGGCCCAAGCGATGAGACGTTGGGTTGCCCTGACGACGGCGTCGCCTTGATAAGGGTTGCGGGCGCGGATGTACGCGACCGTGCGCGCGGGAATCTCGCGGACGCGAACTCGGAACCCGTCGGGGTTGTGCCGGGCGGGCAGCGTGCTGAGGTGGAGTTTCTCGGCCTGCCGCGGTATCGTGGCTTCCAATTCAGAACGGTGAGCGGCACGCCAGGCGCTGAGATCGAACGAGCTCGGCGGCACTCCGAAGCGCTGCTTGAAGGATCTCGAAAAATCCGACGAGGATGAGAAGCCGCTCGCGAGCGCGATACTCGTGAGCGAGGACCGTCGGGCGTGCCACATCATGCCGAGCGCCTTCTCAAGGCGCAGCCGCTTGACAAACTCGGCCAGGGTGACGCCGACGAGCACCTGAAACACCCGGTGAAAGTGGTACGGCGAGAGCATCGCGGCCCGAGAGACGTCCGCAAGACGCAGCGTCTGGCCGAGGTGCTCCACGACGTAGTCGATGGCGAGGTTCACCCGTTCCACGTAGGCGGGGGGAGTGGACGCGCGAGGCTTTGGTGAAGTTCGCAAGATCTGTCAAGACCTCCCGGGACCGATCTGTACAATCCGTTGCCGGACCCCGGAGGGTCGGGCGGCTGAATCACATACCCGGATCGCACACTCGGAGCACTCACCGTGACACGACTCATCCTAGGCATTTTCGCGACAATCCTCGGCGGCTGCGCGACGCTCGACCCCGTGGGTTCCACCATGCACCAATCATCTGGAGAGAGACACATGAGACTCGGAAACTTTTCGGTCAGTCTGGCGGTCAAGGACCTCGCCGCGTCGCGCGCGTTCTACGAGAAGCTCGGGTTCCGAGCGATGGACAACTTGACGTCCAAGAACATGGTGATCATGCAGAACGATACGGCCACGATCGGGCTCTTCCACGGGGCGATCGAAAAGAACACCCTGACGTTCAACCCGGGGTGGGACCGCTCGTGCAACACGCTCTCCGAGTTTGACGACGTGCGCGAGATCCAGCGCAAACTCAAAGCCCAGGGCATCGCGATGACGGTCGCGGCGGACGAGTCCACGGCGGGGCCCGCGTTCCTGATGGTGACCGACCCCGACGGCAACCCGGTTCTGATGGACCAGCATGTGCCCGGCCCGCGGAGGTAAGTCAGGAGCGGTGCGCGAGCGCCGCGTTCAGCTCCTTGCCAGTCGCGCTTCGAGCCCGTCCCTGATTTTCGGCCATTCGTCGTCGATGATGCTGAAGTGAACCCAGTCTCGAACCGCGGTCTGAGGTCGGTCGAGCGACGGCGGCAAGATCCTGGCCTTGCGGAGGACGCCCTCGCGCACCGCCCCGAGCTTGGCGATGGCGTTCTGGCTGTGAGTGTTGGTGCCGTTGGTGGTGAGCTGCACTCGGATCGCGGTCGGAGCGAGCGACTCGAAGGCGTGGCGGAGCATGAGGTACTTGGCCTCGGGGTTGACGCGCGTGCCGTGGAACGCGCGCCCGATCCAGGTTCGGCCGATCTCCAGCCCGCGGTGCTCGGGCTTGATGTCCATGAAGGTGGAGCGCCCGATGGCGTGCCCGGCGTTGAGGGAGCCGGACCGCTCGGCCAGCACGATGGCGAACGCGACGACCCCCGGCAACGCGTTGACTTTCTCGATTTCGAGCTCAAACCCGCGCACGGACCACTCCGCGGGTGCTTGCATGGTGTGGCGGAAGAGTTCCGGGTCGGCGACGGTGAGGAGATCGGGCGCGTGCCGGGGTTCGAGGGGGACCAGGCGGATTGTTCTCGCGATCCCGGGGAGTTGGAGCGTTGTGCGGGCTACCCACGGCGCGGTCTCTGCCTTCATCGCCCGAGTGTACGAGCAATGCTGGGCCTGGGGCAGGTGAGACCTCCCTACTTGCCGATGCAGAACGTCGAGAAGATTCTCCCGAGCACGTCGTCGGGGGTCATCCTGCCGACAAGCTCGCCCAGGGCGTCAAGGGCGGCGCGGAGCGAGTCGGCGATCAGGGCCGGGTCGTGGGGTTGGTGATCGAGGAGCGAACGTGCCTGGGTGAGTGAGCCGAGCGCGGCGGAGAGCGCGCGGGAGTGTCGCGGCAGGAGCGCGGCCAGACCCTCGGAGCGGGCGTTCCCGGTGGTGTCGGCGAGTGTGCGACGCAGCGTCGAAAGATTCCAGCCGTCGATCGCGCAGACAGGAACGCAAGGCACGGGCTCGGGCCTTGCTCCGCTGGTTGTCGCTGGTTTGGGAAGATCGGCCTTGGTGCGCACCCGGATGATGGTCCGCATGTGCCCCAGCAGGGTTCTGGGCTCAAAGCGCCCGGACGGGTCGCAGTAGATCGCCGCGTCGGCGTTCGCGATGGTCTCGCGGGCGGACCGCTGCGCTTCACGCTCGACCTCCCGCGGACCAGCGCCTTGGTCGGGCATTTCGCCGGGTTCGTCCAGCCCGGCAAGGTCCACCAGCTCGATTACTCCGGCTCCCGGCAGGTCGCGCGCGAGGTCGAGGGTCTCGCGGAGCGCGTCGCGGGTTGTGCCTGCGTGGGGCGACGCGACCGCCCGAGCACGCCCGAGGATCGCGTTGAAGAGCGTGCTCTTGCCGGCGTTGGGCACGCCCACCAGCACGACGACCGGAGCGTGCGATCGTGCCTCCGTGCCACGCCGCGCTCCGATGAACGAGGAGATCGCGTCGCTCAGCGCTCCCAGCCTTGCGCTGAGGAGAGGCGTCGGGATCGCGACCACTCCTTCCTGGTCTGAGAAATCCACGCCGCACTCCACCAGAGCCAGCAGCGTCGCCGTCTCGTCGGCCCAGGCGCGGTACCGCTCGCCCGCGCTACCGCCGAGCAGCGCCCGTGCCGCGCCGAGCTCTTCTTCCGTGCGTGCGGCGATGGTCGCGGCGACTCCTTCGGCTTGCGCGACGCTCAGTTTGCCATGGAGGTACGCCCGGGCGGTGAACTCGCCCGGCTCCGCGAGCCGAACGTCGGCGGCCGCGGTGCTGATGAACCTCGCGAGCACGCGTTGAACGAGGTCGGGATTGCCGGGGATGAGAAGTTCGGCCGTGTCCTCGCCCGTGTAGGAGCGTGGGGCGCACGCGCGAAGCAGGAGCACGGGCAAGGCCCGGTTGGTGAAGAGGTGGAATCTCGCGACTGACGCGCCGGGCGGGGGCGATGAGCCGACCGTCTCTCTCAGCAACGGGCCCAGATCCGGGCCCGACACGCGGACGAGCGCGCGGGCCGAGCGGCCCGGGGGAGTTGCGCACGCAACGATGGTATCGGAGAGGTTCATTTCAGTTGATGCGATGAGGTGGAAGGACTGAGCTGGATCGCCGGAGTCACGAGCGCGAGATCGGTCACTGCCCGAGCTGCTTGAGGATCAGGTCTCTGAGTGACTTCGCGTCGGCCCGGCCGCCGCTGAGCTTCATCGCTTCTCCGACCAGCCTCCCCGCCGCGGCGATCTTCCCGCCCCGCACGTCGTCGGCGACTTTCGGGTTGGCCGCGATCGCTTGCTCGCACCACGCGATCAACGCCGCGTCGTCCCGCACCATCAGCAGCCCGCGTGATCGCGCGAGGGCCCTGGGATCGACCTCGGGGTTCGGTGTATCGCACAGCAGCCCGAAGAGTTCATCGGAGGCGTTGGAGTTCAGTGCGCCCTCCTCGCGGAGTTTGGCAACGGTCGCGAGCTGGGCCGGTGTGATCCCGACCTCGTGGATCATAACGCCACGCTCGTTCGCTCGTTTGGCCCCGGACTGCAGGACGAAGTTGGCGGCGAGCCGGCCGGCTCGGGGACGGTCGATCCCCTGTTGCACGGTCGCGTCGATCGCTCGTTCGTAGAACAAGCATGTGTCGCGCTCTTCAACCAGCGCGGCGGCCTCCTTCGCGCTCAGGTCGTACTCGCCCGTGTACCGCTTCATGCGGGCGGGCGGCAGCTCGGGGATGCGTGCCCGCACGGACTCTCGCCAGGCGTCATCGACGACGACCGGGGCCAGGTCAGGGTCGGGGAAATAGCGGTAGTCGTCGGCGTCCTCCTTGTCGCGCTGCGGAACGGTGACGCCGCGCGCGTCGTCCCATCCCATCGTGCGCTTCATGCCCTTGCCCATCACGCGGCGATCGGCGAAATAACGCCTGGGTTGCTCGGTCAGCTCGTGCTCGATGGCGGCCTTGACGGACTTGAAGGAGTTCAGGTTCTTGATCTCGACAATCGGCGTCTTCACGGTCGAACCGTCGGCGAAGGTGATGATCGTGTTGATGTTTGGCTCGAAGCGCATGTGCCCCTTCTGCATCACGCCCTCGGTCACGCCGAGGAAGCGGCAGATGTTGCGAAGCAACCGGCAGAACAGGACGGCCTCGTCGGCGCTGCGAAAATCCGGCTGGGTGACGATCTCCAGCAGCGCGGTGCCGGCGCGGTTCCAGTCGGCGATCGTGCAATCGATCGCGTGTCCGCCGGGGGCCTCGTGCAGCAGCTTGCCCGCGTCTTCTTCGAGGTGTGCCCGCAGGATGCCGATGCGACGCGAGGGCGCGTCACGGTCGATCGCCCCGTCGGGATCAACGCCGGGCAGGTCGAACGTGCCGTCAAAGCAGAGGGGGAGGTCGTACTGGCTGATCTGGTAGCCCTTGGGCAGGTCGGGGTAGAAGTAACTCTTGCGGTCCCACTTGGTGTGCGCCGCGATCCGGCAGTTGAGCGCGAGCCCGACCATCATCGCCATCTCGACGGCCGCGAAGTTCATCACCGGGAGCGAGCCGGGCAGCGCGAGAACGGTGGGATCGATGAGCGAGTTGGGCGCGGCGGCGTGGAGGTCGGCCCGGGCGGGGCTGGGCGCGGCGGCGAACATCTTGGTGCGCGTCGCCAGCTCGACATGAACCTCAAGCCCCACGATCAATCGCACGGAATGGACGGAAGAGGCGGCGGCGTCGCTCATCCGTACATCGTACCAGCGACCCGGGCAGCACAATCCTCAACCGAAAGCCACGACATCGGGCGCGGTGTTGGCGGCGCGACAACCTTCACGCACGGGCCGATGGGCGCCCACCGGGCCGGGTCGGTGGGCCCGAAGAGCGCGACCGTCGGCACGCCGAACTGGGCGGCAAGATGGGACGGGCCGCTGTCGTTCCCAACAAAGAGCCGCGCGTCACACAGGCGCGTTGCAAGCTCGTCGAGCTCCTGGACGAATCGACCGCCCGAACCCTCAAAGAGCGATCGGTCCGATGCGCTGAACCGCTCCAGTTCAGCCTCGCCCGCCATCAGCATCAACCCACGCTCAACGAGCCCCGAAGGACAAGACCACGGTGACTTCCGCGCGTGATCCGCCAACTCCACCCAGCGTTCGATCGGCCATCGCTTCTCGCACGACCCCGCGCCGACGTGAAGGACAACCGGACCCGTCGGACGCGGCACGAGTGCGCCGTAGGGAGTGACGCCGCCCGCGAGCGCCAGCGCGGCCAGTCGATCGATCGGGGCCCGGTGAAGCTCGATGGTCGCGTCGGGGTACACGCGACGAGCGTTGGCCGCCCACACGCTCGATGGATCATCGGTCAAGAACGAAACCACCCGAGAGACTCCGGCACCGAACACCGGCCCGGGCGGCGGGCGGTCTCGGTCCGTTCCGTCACCGGCGAGATGGTTCGAGTTCCAGAGCCGCGCGAACCGCGGGTGGTTGGAGTCGAGGGTCTTTATCCCCAATTCTCGTGCCGCGAGTTTTCCCTTGGCACCCTCGGTAATGAACGTCACTCTCGCGGCATGTCGGAGGCGGCGCAGGAGCGGCCAGGCGAGAACGGAATCGCCCAGCGCCCCCGTGTGAAACACGTGTACCGTCGGCGGCGCATGGGTCATGCGGTGGCGCTCGCCGAGCTTTGCGATCCCGCGGATGCCCGCGCTTCGCGCAGGGCCGCGTAGATGGCGCGGCGCTCCATCGTCGAAACACGCGCCGTCGTAGTACCCAGCTCGCCCGCGAGCTCCGTGATCGTCACCGGCGGACGCCCGCCCCAGGCAAACCTCCGCTCAAGAATCTCCCGATCGCGCGGGCCAAGCTCGGGGAGAGCCGGACGCACCCGAGCGTCGGGCCACAGCCAGCCCTGCCACGGCGAAACACGGAGTGTCCAGTCGGGAATGGGAACTCCCGCGAGTAGCCGGCCCGCCGCACGGGGAATGAGCTTGGGCTTGGCGTGCGGTTCGGAGGAACCCGCCGTGAACGCTTTGATCCATCGCGTCGCGGCGCGCGTGACACCCAGCGTCGCGGGTGCCGCCAGGCGCGCGGGGACCAGCCGCCCGCTCTTGCGAACGTCAAACTGCTCCACAGCCTCGGCCAGGGCTTGGAGGCACGCCGTCAGCAGCCCCTTGAGCGACGCGGAGGTCAGCCCCATCGGCAGCGTTTCCAAGGGCGCTCCCACCAACCCCTCCACCGAATCGATCAAGAGCGGGAGCTGGGAGCGCATGAGCTCGACCTTCAGCAGCACCGCCCACCGCAGCGAAGTCTCGGCCTGATCGACGGCGGCCGCGGTCGGCGCGCTCCGTGACATCGACAGGATCGTGGACGCGGACCGGGATTCGAGGGTGCCCATCGCCGTCGCCCGAGCGAGCTCCTCGACCCCGACGATGACCGAGCGAATACGCGCAGCGCGGATAAACTCAAGAAGATCGGTCTGCCCGGGTGCTCCGAGCCCGACGCCGACAACCCCGGCCGCCGACGGCTGCTCACCGTGCCCGGGCGCTTCGCCCGAGGCGGCGGCGGGCCGAAGATCGCCGCTCTCAATCAGCGACCAAAGCCGATCCGAGCGTCCGATCAATACGGCCCGCGCGATGGCGGTACGGGGACGGTGCCATCGGGCCGCGATGGCGGCCGGGTCGATCCCTCGCGCTACCGCACGGAGCGCTGCGGCACGCTGCCGGCGCGTGAGTGGACCGGGCGTGCTGTACCGCGGTGCCCCCTCGTGAGTGCGCTCCGCGCGCTTGAGAAGCTGCCGAACGGCCTCGTGGCTCCGACCGAAATGGTCCGCGAGCCGCTTGGCGGTCTGGTTGAGCCCGCACCCGAACCGCCGCTGGTAACGCGCTGCCTGGCGCACCATCCGTGATTCCAACTCTTCGCCCAGGCGCGAGAACCCGGCGGCCCGCGCGATCAGGTCCGCGTGCGCGCGCTCGAACCACCCCACCACCTCCGGCATGAACACGACCCGCGGCCTTCCCAGCGGGCCAAGAGCCCGCCGCCCCATCAGTCCCTGCGCCTTATACCGCTCCAAAGTCTTGCGGCTCACGCGCCATCTTGCCGACAGCGCAGCCCGATCCAGGGCACCACGCCCGGCGAGGTCCGAGGCGTCGAACCGCGCGGCGGTGCTCAGTCGCTCGGCCAGTGCCGGAAGATCAGAGAGAAGATCGCGCCCCGGGACCGTGACGGGCGCTCCCGACGACTCACGCCGGAACCCGGTGACCCTGTAGGCGGCCCATTCGAGCGGGTACGAGTTCGCCGCGTCGAGTTCCGCCACGAGCGACTCGATCCGCTCCAGCGCGCGCTCCAGCGCTTCGGGCGGCGCGAAGCGCAGTTCGCGGGCCAGCTCGTCCAGCGCCGCGATCCGCATTCGTGAGAAACGGGGCATGGGGGCTTAGACCGACAGGGGTCGGGTGGTTGTTCGCGATGAGGCGCCCGTTGGCAAGAGGAGGGCATCGGCCCACGCCGGCTCGCGCGGCGCGACGATCCCGAGGGCCGCGGCCTCCTTGAAGAACCGCGCGGCCCCCTCGCGCTCACGCCGACCGATCTGGTAGCGAAGAAGATCTCGAACGTACACCCGCGCGAGGTCGGTAGGCCAACGGTGCTCGGGCGCCCTGTGCGCGACGATCCAATCCAGCCGAGTCAGGTTGTGACGGAGCTGCCGGTCCAGCAGCATCGCCGCGAACCGGATCTTGGTCGAATCGGCGTCCTCGGCGCGGCACATCCACGCGGCGTACACGAACGGCAGTCCCGTCCACGCCTTCCACGCTTCGCCCAAGTCCAACTGGTACGGGTACCGCACGGCCGGCGGAGAGTCGGTCACCACTTTGTCGCC
This sequence comes from Phycisphaerales bacterium, assembly GCA_044221955.1. GTDB lineage: Bacteria > Planctomycetota > Phycisphaerae > Phycisphaerales > UBA1924 > CAZCPB01. The sequence goes on from JBGAOD010000012.1 coordinate 29,569, forward strand.
GATCAGCAGCAACGCCGTCGGCCATTCCAGAGCACTTTCGCTCTCCCTTGAACCCTTTGGTTCGCCCGACAGCCTACTGGGCGCACCCACGACGACGCGCTCGCGCGCGTCGAACGCCACTGCTTCAACCTCGCGGCCCGTGATGCGACCGAGCAGGACCCGTGCCAGAGCCACCGACGTATGGCTGTCGGTATCGGCGTGGAGCGTGCGGATCTGATCGATCGGGACCGCGGAGAACACCCGCACCGTGAGCGTCGGGCCGTCGCACCCGATCATCCCCACCGGAACGATCACCAGCGGCTCACGAACCGCGTCGATGATCGACACCAGCCCGATGTCCGCCTCGCCCGAGCTGACCATCCCCCCGATGTGCGAAGGCGCGGCCACGGTCAGTGACAGAGATCCCAGGTCCCGCAACCCCTCGATCAACGGCGCGGTGTTGAGATACCGAACGGCCGCGATACGGACGGGGCTCGAAGCGTCGAACTCGTGAGCGTTCTTCTTCATCTTCAGACCCTGCAAATCATCAGGCGTCGGTCACAGCCCCGTCGAGGATCTCGTAACGCCCGCCGCCGATCTGGAACTCTGCAAAGAGGGATGTTCGAGCGTAGAGCACCGGGAGACCTTGCCCGCGACGAAGCACCGCGAGAAACACGAGGGCACCGCCGCTCGAAACGCTCACGTGGATCAACTGTTCGACCGTGGTGATCGCGACCTCGCCTCCGCGAGGGCCGCTCGCGTCCGCGGCACCGCGCACGCTCTGGGATTCCGGCGTGTTCGGGGCGCTCTGAAAAATGATCGCCCGTTGTTCGCCGTCGGCCAGCACCGCCGAAGCGCCGCGCGGCGAAACCTGCCACTCGAGGATCGGATCGGGACCCCGCGCCTGGATCGCGAGCGCCATCCCGGGGCGCGCGGCTCCGATTCCCGCGATCAATGCTTGGCGTGAGATCGACCACCTCACCACGCAGCGAACCCCCGGCTGAACGCTGACGCTGACCGGCTCGCGCAGGTGCGACCACGGCGCGGCCCCCGCGACACCGCGACCCGCCACGGCGCTCACGACTCCACCTCGCCGCCCGGTTCCTGCCTGGGGTCGAGATCCGATGACACTCGCGCCCGTCGGCCGTCCCGTCGCGCCTTGCCCCTCCCGCCCATGATCGGGCTCGCCAGCAGCGACGCGGCCAGTTGCAGCCCGCGACCGGCCGGGCTCACGAAACGCTGCCCGAGCTGTTCCACGGTTTCAAAGAACTCCACCATCGCGTCGAGCCGCGCGTGATGCTCGGCGACGCTCTGGATCCCTCCCTTGCCGGGCAACCGCCCGGGCTTCCGGCCCGACATCGCCGGCCCGGTCAGGTCGCGGATCTCGTAGAGCGACGCCAGCAGCGGGTCCACCTCGCGTTTCATGCGCTCACGCACGATGGCTCGGAACATCGCCCAGACATCCGCCTCGGCCCGGAAGTACTCCTTGCGGTCGCCACGCTTGTGCGTGCGAACGATGATCCCCCACTCCAAGAGGGCGCGAACCGACATCGACGCGTTCCCCCGCGAGATCTGCAGACGCTCCATGATGTCGTCGGTACACATCGGGTCGCCGGTGATATACAGCAGAGCCTGCACTTCCGCCATCGTGCGGCTGATCCCCCACGCACCGCCCATCTGCCCCCAGGCCGCAATAAAACGGTCCTGGGCCTCGTGCAACGGCCCGCACGCCGCCGGCCCGGACTCGCTCAGCTTGATGGCTCCTTCTCCGGTCATCCCCAACTATCGGGGTTGGTACTCCCGGAGTCCAGTACGTGTTTCAGAAAAGATTGAAAATACGTTGCGGTCCGAGAAGCCGGGGCCGGGCTCACAACCGGCGCGGGAGACCCTTAGCACCCTTGCTCGAACGCGGCCACGAACGCGTCGAAATCGTCCCCGGTGACGAACCCATCGCCGTCGAAGTCGGCCGGTTCGCCGCCCGCCTCGAACGCGAGCACGTAGGCGTCAAAGTCGTCGCCGGTGACGAACCCGTCGCCGTCAAAGTCCGACGGGCAGCCGCCCCAGGTCGCGCTGAGCGTCAGAGGGGCCGCGGTCAGCTTGCCGTCGGAGACCGTGACCGTGCAGGAAACGACCTGCCCTCCGTGGACAGATCCTGACGGGATCGCGTCGGCCTGCCCGGCGGTGGTGACCCGGCGAAACTCATTCCCGTTGCGTTTCCAGACGTACTCAAAGCGCACCGGGTCGTAGTCCGGGTCGTCGAGCGTTGGCGGCATTGTCGCGCGGCAGAAGAGCGCTTGTTTTCCTGCTGGGGAAGCGGGCTCGAAACGCAAGGATCGTGGCGCGCTGGGCCCGCCGTTCGCCCCGACCTCGGCGGTCGGCTTCACCTGCAGCGGGGCGTCGATCATCACCTGCCCGTTGACGTGGATGCGCACCCGCCACTTGCCCGCGATCGTGCGCATGTCCGGGATGTAGTAGCTGTACCACCACCAGTTGCTGACGCGGTACATCTCGGTCTGGTTGGCCTCGAACAGGACGTCGCCCGAGTCGAACGCGAGCGTGCCGTCGGGGCGGTAGTAGAACTGACGCCACGTCGAGTGCGCCGGGAGGTTCACGATCTGCCCCCAGAACCACAAGAACTCGTCGAAACCCATCTGTCCCGTGTTGGGGTAGCGGTACGGCCAACCCGGGTAGCCGCTGAGGTTTTGGGTGCTGAATCCAAAGTCGGCCAGGTAGGTATGGAGGTCCATCGCGGGCTGTGAATCCCAGCCAGAAGTCGGTCCGCCGCACGGTCCCGCGAAAGGATCGAACGTCACACCGCCGGGGTCGTCGCTGGTGCCGAAGTGCAGGTGAGGCCCGCCGCTGTTCCCGCTGGAGGCCGCGAACCCGAGCTGCTGGCCCGACACGACGTGGCCGCCGACGTTGACGGTGACGGAGTTTTTCTTGAAGTGCCAGTACCACCCGAAGCGGCCGTTGCCGTGGTCGATGATGAGTGCGTTGGCGAGCTGCCCGCAGAGGCAGGTATTCATGTCCGGCTCGCCGTCGTGCTGGTAGACGACGGTGCCGTCGAGCGCGGCGAAGACGGGGACGCCGGTGATCTGCTCGGTGAAGTAGTGAAGCCCGAGGTCGGTGCCGGCGTGGCCGTCGTAGGTGAACGTGGTGCAGTTGTAATCCTGGAACGCCGCGGTCGCGTCGTGGTCGACGTACCCGGGCGGGAGCAGGTCTTGATAGAGCGTCGCGCCGATCGGGATGAACGGGTAGGTCGGGCGCGAGCGATCGTTCCAGCCGTTGTCCGCGTGCAGAAGTTGATAGGCCGCGATCGCGGCGTTGCCGGCTGCGCGCTCGGCGGGGGTGATGCACTCGGCGAGTTCAGGATGCGCAGGATCGACGGGGTGCTCGATCGGCCCACCGTGGGCGACGCGAGGATCGTTCGGGCTCGGTGGGCCAACATCGCCGGCCTGCGCTTGGGGACCAGCGGCGCTGCAAGCCAGCCCAAGCCCGATCGCGGCAAGGCCGACGCAACGGTTCCGCGATATCGGTGTCAGTGGGTACAAGTTCGTATTCTCTTCGAGCGATGCAGAATGGCGATCCCTTCAACCACGAGTCTAACAACCAGCGGCGTTTCCCCAAAGAAAAAACCCAGACGGCGAGGACTCTGAGCGAGGTTGCCGGCCTCCGCTCATCCGTTGGTGAACGCAAGTTCAGCACACACCTCTACTTGAATAAGCGGATCGTCCTCGCGCCCCCCACCACCTCCCATCTTCGGGAAATCGAGTCGCCATTCTGGGACCAAGCGACCCCGCATGTTGGTCGAGCGTTCGCACCCTGTACGCAAGGTGCTCATGCGACCCGCGCCCTGCAGTTCCCAATCCGCGTTTCAGGACCTTGGCACGGCGGGTGCTCCTCACTCACCGGCTCGCGCGAAAACGTGCTCGGAGTGAGCACGGCGTGCGGCCCGTCTCGCGTTCCCCCCTACCCGAGGAGCACCACCATGAGTAACCGTCTCGTCCGTCGGAGCGTTCTTTCTCTCGCCGCCGTTGCGGCCGCCGTCGCCGCCGCCATCACCGCGACCCCACGACCCGCGGCGGCCACCACCGGAATCCGAAACGCGTTCCAGGCCAAGTACCCCACGTCAACCCTTCTCACCCGCACCGCCGCCGCCACCGGTAGCGCTTGCTACGCCTGCCACCAACCCCCCAGCAACAGCACGCAGGGCAACTGCTACCGCGCCGCCATCGCCGCGCGTCTCGCGGCGGGGCGCACCAACGCCCAGGCCATCGACGACGTCGACGGGCTCGACTCCGACGGCGACGGCGTGCCCAACGGCGTGGAAATCCTGATGGCACGCACCGACCTGCCGGGCCAAATCGGCTACAACCCGGGTCTGATCGGCGACAAGGGCACCGACCCATGCGGGCCCAGCACCACCACGCCCGTCACCAACCAATCCGAGACGCCGCCAGCGGTGTGCGCCGCCGACTTCAACGGCGACGGCTTCGTGACCGGCGATGACTTTGACCTTTACGTCGCCGCGTTCGAGCTGGGCGATATCTCAGCCGATTTCAACGCCGACGGGTTCGTCACCGGCGACGACTTTGACGCCTTCGTCACGGCGTTCGAGGCGGGGTGCTGAGGTTCGGAGCACGCTCGTAACGTCGTGTAGTTTCGAGTCGGCCCGAGTCTTCGGGCCGATTTTCTTTTCCGAACTTCCGTGGTGCGGAACAGGTTCGTGCGTTCCGCCCGCTTCCACGTCCCCCCTACACTCCCGCCCACTCTGGAGGTTCCATCCATGGCTGAACGCCACTTTGATGTTGTTGTGATCGGCGGCGGGCCCGGCGGGTATGTCGGGGCGATCCGGGCCGCTCAGCTCGGGTACAAGACCGCCATCATCGAGCGCGACAAGCTCGGCGGGGTCTGCCTCAACTGGGGCTGCATCCCTTCCAAGGCCTTGCTCGCCAACGCCGAACTGTTCGAGAAGCTCGCCGAAAAAGAGGCCTGGGGCCTGACCATCACCGGCGAGGTGAAGTACGACTGGGGCAAGACCATCACCCGCTCGCGCGACGTGGCCTCGAAGCTCAACAAGGGCGTCGAGTTCCTGATGAAAAAGAACAAGATCGAGTTCATCAAGGGCAACGCCAAGATCGTGTCGGGCCGCAAGGGCACCGCCCCGTGCCGGATCGACATCCAGGACTGCACCGTGCAGGACCAGCTCACCAGCGCCCCGGCCACGCCCGGCGCGACACGCGAGACGATCACCGCGACCAACGTCGTCGTGGCCACAGGGTCGGTCGCACGCGACCTGCCCTTCGCGAAGTTCGACGGCGACAAGGTCTGGGGCGCCCGCGAAGCCATGTTCAACAAGGCCCAGCCCAAGAGCCTCATCGTCGTCGGCGCGGGCGCGATCGGCATGGAGTTCGGCTACTTCTACCACACCTTCGGCACCAAGGTCACGGTCATCGAGATGATGCCGCGCATCCTCCCCGTCGAGGACGACGACGTCTGCGTCGCCATGGAAAAGGTCTTTAAGAAGCACGGCATGGACATCCGCACGTCCACCGGCGTGACCAACATCGAAAAGACCGCGACCGGCGTCAAGGTCACGATCGCGCCGATGGATCCGACCACGAACAAGGCCGACGAATCCAAGAAGCAGACGATCGAAGCGGAGAAGGTGCTGCTGGCGATCGGCGTCAAAGGCCGCTACGACGGGCTCTTTGATGCCTCGCTCGGGCTCGAAACGTTCAAGGACCACATCAAGACCGATTACGACGCGGCCAAGCCCGAGCCGCGCGCGATCGATTACAAAACCAACCTCCCCGGCGTGTACGCCATCGGCGACGTGATCGGCCCGCCTTGGCTTGCGCACGTCGCGGGTGAAGAGGCCGTGATCTGCGTCGAGCGCATCGCCTGGCGCGACAAGAAGCTCAGCCACGAGCCCATCCCGATCGACTACACCGTCATCCCCGGCTGCACCTACTGCCACCCGCAGGTCGCCAGCGTCGGCTTCACCGAACGCCAGCTCAAGGCCAAGGGAATGGTCAAGGGCAAGGACTACGACACCGGCACGTTCCCCTTCAGCGCCCTGGGCAAGGCCATCGCCACGCGCGCGACCGACGGCTTCTGCAAAATCATCCGAGGCCTGCCCCGCGGCGAGATCCTCGGCGCGCACATCATGGGCGACCAGGCCACGGAACTCATCGCCGAACTCTCGCTGGCCCGCCGACTCGAGGCCACCAGCGAAGAACTCATCGCCACCATCCACGCCCACCCGACGATGCACGAAAGCGTGCACGAGGCGGCCTTGGCGAGCGAAGGGCGGGTCATCAACTCGTAAGGACCGGAGTCCTGGAGAGCAAATAAGTCGCCCAACATGAGCCCCGATCTCGGATCGGGGCCTTTTCATGCGCCGCGAGCGAATAATCCTCGCGATGTCTTCACACTCGCCGGCCGCGCCCTCCGTCTCGATCCTCATGTGCGTCCACAACCGCGAACGCTTCGTGGACGCGGCCATCAAGTCCGTCCTCGCCCAGACTCGCACTGATCTCGAACTTGTCCTGCTCGACGACGGCTCCACCGACGGCTCGCTCGCCATCTGCCGCGCGCACGCGCAGCGCGACCCCCGCGTCCGGCTCTTCGAGGGTGAATGCAAGGGCGCGGTCCGAGCACTCAACGCCGCCCACACCCACGCCCGAGGCCGGTTCATCGGCTGGGTCGATAGTGACGACATGCTCCACGCCGAAGCCCTCGCGCACACCGCCGCGGTTCTCGAATCGCGCCCCGACATCGGGCTCGTCTACACCGACCACCTCATCATCGACGAGCAGAACCACGCCGCGGGGCTCGGCCAGAAAGCCACCATCCCGTACTCCAAAGAAAAACTCCTCACTGACTTCATCACCTTCCACTTCCGCCTCTTCCGCCGCGAGCTCTTCGACCAGATCGGCGGGCTCGACGAGTCCTTCACCGCCGCCGCCGACTACGACTACTGCCTCCGTATGTCCGAGATCACCGAATTCGCTAAGGTCGAAAAGCCGCTCTACGCCTACCGCGTTCACGCCGAGTCCATCTCAGCTTCGCGACGGCTCGAACAGATCGAGATGTCGGCCAGGGCGGTACGCCGCGCGCTCGTGCGACGCGGGCTGGCTGATTCGATGGTGCTCGATGTCGAGATCCTCAGCCGGTTTCATCTGAGGCCGCGGCGAGCGGACGACCCGAAACTCCCGACCGCTCTGTGAACACCGCGAGCACAGTTTCCAAACACCCGAACACCATCCGCGCCGCTCGCGCCCGCGTGTTCAGGGCTTGTGAAATCTCGACGCCGGGCGCGTTGGATCGCCTTGGGCTCATCCCACCCGATTGATAGACTCTGCAAATCTTCGGGCCCTGCCACGATTCGTTCGGGCGCGGCCCCTCGCCCTGCCCCACCCAAGAGGAGAACCAAAATGCAAACCATCACTCCCATCGCCCGCTCGGCGTCGCGTTCGCTCCGCGCCCCGATCACGCTCGTGATGCTGGCCGGGACATCGACTGTGCTCGCCCAAGCCTTCTACCCGCTCGGCACCGCCGCGGGCTTCAACGACAGCAACGGCACCGCCATCTCCGCCGACGGCCTGTCGATCCTGCGCGTCTCCGCCAAGTACGAATTCCCGCTCGGGCTCGTCCGGAAGATCGAGAAGGTCCACGCGCCATGGTCAGCCCCGACCTTCCTCGAACTCGCCCAGCCCGACGCCGCGTTCCCATCATCCGACGGCGTCGCTCTGAACCTGAACGGTTCTCAGGCGGCCGGGTCGGGACCGATCGGCAACGACTCCTTCTTAAAGGGTCTGACCTGGACCGACCCGGGCACGACGCCCTCCATTGGCAATCCCGGCCCGGGGCTCTTCGAGGAATACTCCGACATGACCGCCAGCGGCTCGGCCGTCGTCGGTACACGCACGTCGCTGAGCACCTATGAAAACCAGCCGTTCTTCAAGGGCCCCACCGGCCTGACCAACCTCCCGCTCGTCCCAGGCTATGTCTTCGGCACCGCCAACGCCGTCAACGGCGACGGCACCGTCGTCGCCGGAACCTCGCAGACCAACGCCGGGCTCGGCTACGGCGGCGTCACGTCCGTGGCCGTGAAATGGTCCGGTGATCTCAGCGGGTTCCCCGTCGAGCTCGGGTACCTCTCCGCCGACCCGTCGATCAACTTCAGCGAAGCCTTCGGCGTTTCCGGCGACGGCACAACCACCGTCGGTCAATCGTCCTCCGGCAACGGCTACGGCTCCTCCCTCTACCACCCCTTCCGCCACACCGACGCGCTGGGAATGCAGGACCTCTTCCTCAACCGCTTCGACAACGGGGCCGCCGTCGACGCTTCCTTTGATGGCAACGTTGTCGTCGGCAACCGATTCTTCGGCGACGGCCAGGGCGCCCCGTGGGTCTGGGTCCCGTGGCGCGGTGCCCGTGACATCGCCGACGTGCTCAGCGCCGCGGGCGTCGATCTCTCCGGCTATTCCCTCTTCAGCTGCTCGAGCGTCTCCGACGACGGCCGAACCGTCACGGGCAACGCGTACAGCTCCGTCGACGGCTTCCAGATCATCACCTGGGTCGCGGTTCTTCCGATCGACTGCCCATCGGACTACGACGGCGACGGCTTTGTCACCGGCGAAGACTTCGACGCGTTCGTGGCCGCGTTCGAGAATGGAGACCTCTCCGCCGATTTCAACGGCGACGGCTTCATCACCGGCGAGGACTTCGACGGCTACGTCGCCGCCTTCGAGTCCGGCTGCTGAGGTAGGTCGGCTCTCCGAGCCGACTCTTTGCCTTTGAGTGGAGCAGGCCTTCATCCTGCTTCTTCGTATGCCCCATTCGGCCTTTCGTCTCCGCAACCAGTCGGACCCCTACGAGCTCTGAAGTTCGCGGCGAAGGCTCGGCTCGGAGAGCCGAACTACCAAAATCTGAGGCACCGCCGACCTCGACCCGCGCCGACATCGCATGCTTCTCCAGAATCCCAACCACGCCGCGGCAATGAAGCCCCGGCCTGCGGGATCTTCTGGAGGTTCTCATGTCCCGCACCGCTCAATTCTGCGCTCTCACGCTCGTCTCGCTCGCCGGCGGAGTCGCCGTTGCCCAGCCGTCCTTCCAAGGCCTCGGCAGCCTCGGGGCTCCGATCAGCGCCACCCCCGGCAGCTTCGCCAACAAAGTGTCGGCCGACGGCAAGGTCGTTGTCGGGTTCACGAACTCTCCCGTCGGCCGCCAGCCCGTCCGATGGCCACAATCCACCGGCATGATCGGCCTGGGAAAGCTCCCCGGCGGAACCTTCGGCGGGCAGGCCTGGTCCTGCTCGGCCGACGGGTCGGTCATCGTCGGTGAAGCCCCCAGCGCGACCACAATCCATGCCTTCCGGTGGACGCTCGGCTCGGGGATGGTCGATGTGGGCGACCTGCCCGGCGCGGCCGATCGCAGCGCCGCGTGGGACTGCAGCGCCGACGGGTCCACCATCGTGGGCATCGCGGACTTCAAGGAGAGCAACATCCAAGAGGGCAACGCCTTCAAGTGGACTCAGGCCACCGGCATGGTCAAGCTTGTGGGGCTCCCCATCAGCCCGCTCCGCACCGACGCGACGGCCGTCTCCGCCAACGGCTCAATCATCGCCGGCAGCTCAGGCACCCAGCTCGTGTCGTACGAATCCTGCCTCTGGGTCGGCAACTCACCCGCCGTCGGCATGGGCATCCCGTACCCCGCCAACGCCTACACCGCGCCGTTCTGCATGACCCCCGACGGGAGCGTCATCGGCGGCGTCGCCGCCGTCGGTGAGAACGCCTATGAAGTGTTCCGCTGGACCGCGCAGACCGGGATGGTCACGCTTGGCGACCTCCCCGGAGGCGAGTACTACGGCGGAGCCTTCGGCATCTCCGCCGACGGTTCAGTCATGGTCGGCTGCGGAAACTTCTACAACTACTCCGAAACCGAAAACCTCATCGCCGACGCCCTCATCTGGGACCAGCCCCACGGCCTGCGAAAACTCCAGGACGTGCTCACCGACGAGTACCACCTCAACCTCCGCGGATGGACCCTCACCAGCGCCAACAGCATCTCCGCCGACGGACTGACCATCGTGGGCTCGGGCGTCAACCCCTTTGGCGAGGACGAGGGCTGGATCGTCCGCCTCGATTGCACCAGCAAGCCCGTCTGCCCATCGGACTTCAACGCCGACGGGTTCGTCACCGGCGACGACTTCGACGCCTTTGTCGATGCGTTCTACGCCGGTTGTTGAGCATGAAGCACCTACATTAAAGTTAAAATGGGCAAACAACACGCGCGAACAAACACCGCCGCTGTCGGTTCGGTCCATGTTCACACCGGAAGGTTCTGGGGCGTCCGTTCTCGGCTGGTCCAAGATTTCCTGCTCGCTTTGTCGCCGGACGGCGCATTTCAGTTCTCTCTTCAGCACCCGTTTGGGTAAGCTGTCCATTCCGGCCCGACTCGTGGTTCGTGGCCGGACCAGCATCACCGAGTGAAGAACAGTACAAAGAGGAGTCTTGTTATGCGTGGAAAGAATCGTTGGTTGCTCGCGGCCGGTCTGGCCATCGGAACTCTCGGCGCGGCGACGGTCGCCAACGCCCAAGCCCTGCTCGACAGCAGCTTCAACTACCAGGGCCAGCTCAAGAGCGGGCTCAACCTCGTTGAAGTCAATTCCGATTTCCGTTTCACCGTCTGGGACTCCGTCGCCGGCGGCGTGCAGATCGCCGGGCCCATCACCCGCAGCAACACCATCGTCCGCGACGGCGTCTTCACCGTCAACCTCGACTTCGGCACCGCGCCCTTCAACGGCGAGGCACGCTTCCTCCAGATCGAAGCACGCACGCCCGCGGGCGTCGGCGCGTTCGTGACCCTGGCCCCGCGCCAGAAGATCCAGGTCGCCCCCTACGCCCTCCAGGCTCAATCCGGCAACGCCCCCTTCAACATCCAGGCCCCGGGCTCGACCAACTCCGTCCTCCACAACCCCGACGGCGGCGTCTTCATTCAAAGCGCCCGCGGCGGCATCGCTGAGTTCACGCAGCGCACCAACGGCAGCCGTGGCTCGGGCCTCCTGTTTACTACCCCGGGCGGCGAGTTCTCCCTCTTCGCCGGCTCCGACGCCCGTGACGGCGAAGGCTTCATCGGCCTCTACCCCACGGGTGGCGGCACCCTCGACGGAACCGTCGACATCGACGCCGACGACGACAACGACGCCACCAACGGAATCCAGAACGGCGCGATCGACATCCGCAGCACCGGCACCGGCGGCGGCGGCGGCATCGTCCGTCTCCGCAACAACGACAACGCCCAGACCCTTCAGGCCGTCGGCGGCGCGAGCGGCGGCGGGGCCAACGTCGAGCTCTTCAACGGAGCTTCGGGCGTCGGCGTCGTCAGCCTCGCCGAGAACTTCATCGCCACGCCCGGCGGCCGCCTGCACCTCAAGCGCCCCGACGGCGGCTTCCAGTTCGACCTCGAACCCGACTTCTCCGCTGGCGGCGGTGCGTTCTTCAGCATGGGCGGGAACACTACCTTCGGCGGCAACATCTTCATGCAGACCAACGACGGCAGCAACAACGCCAGCCTCAGCGTGAGCGGTGCCGGTAGCAGCTTCGGCATCAACACCACCGCCAGCAACAACACCAACACCGTGCAGATGAGCGGCAACGCCGTCGACGCCCTCGAAATCTTCGACGAACCCGGCGTCGCCAACAACCACGCCGGTTCGACCGCCATGCCCGCCTCAACCGGCACGCTCATCTCGCGTTCCATCACCGTCCCCGGACCCGGGTTCGTGGTGGTACTCGCCCAGGGCGACCTCGCGGTCACCAAGGCCGCCGCGTCGAGCGACTTCTACGTCTTCGGCGTGTCGGACTCCGCGACCACGCTCCCCACTGATCAGGACATCCAGGTCAACCTGCCCAGCGGGCTCCCCGCGGGCACCTACGACTCTTCGGCCGCGGCCCACGGGCTCTTCTCGGTCGGGGCCGCGGGCACTTTCACCTACTTCTTCAACGGGCGCGCGTCCGGCTCGCCCGCGACCATGTTCGACCTCAACCTGACCCTGAGGTACTTCCCAACGGCCTACGGCTCGACCCTGACCAACTTCACCGGCGGCTTCGCGGCCGACAACAGCAACCACGGCCCGGTCGGCGCACCCCTCACCGCGGCCGACATCGCCGCCGAGCGTGAGAACGCTGTCAAGTTCAACCAGGCTCGCGTGATGAAGGAACTGGCCGATATCCAAGTCCGCACCGAGCAGCTCAAGCGGTTCATGGAAGCCTCGCTCGCCGAGCAGTCCGTGAGCAAGGCCAAGGCCTCCAAGGTTCCCGCTCGCGACGAGACGACCCCCGCGGTCGAGCCCGTCGCCATCAACACCAAGGAGGTCAAGTAAATGAACAACCGTGTACTCACCTCGCTGGTGCTCCTCGCGGCGGCGGGCCTCCCCGCCATCGCCAGCGCCCAGCTCAGCATTGACCGGCACGTCATCGCCGGCGGCGGCGGACGGTCCACCGGAGGGGCTCTCACCCTCGAAGGGACCATCGCCCAGGCCAACGCCGGACCCGACACCGGGCCCATGACCAACGGCGCCCGGAACCTCCTCGGCGGGTTCTGGATCGGAAACCCCCCGCCCTGCCCGTCGGACTTCAACAACGACGGGTTCGTCAGCGGCGACGACTTTGACGCCTTCGTCAACGCCTTCGTCGCGGGCGATGATGAAGCGGACGTCAACGGCGACGGCTTCGTGACCGCGGACGATTACGACGCCTACGTCGTCTCCTTCGAGGCCGGCTGCTAAGTCACGCTTGCCCCATCAACACAAGCCCCCGCGTTCCGAACGCGGGGGCTTTTTTCATGCGCGAGTGCGGTTCGGGTCAGGGGGCGCGATCACGCTTCGATCCGTGCCCTCACGTTGTCCAGCACGTTCATGTAATTGATGTACGAGTCGTACGGCGAGTCGTACGGGCTGAAGTACTTGTGTACGTCGCCGTCCGCCCAGTACTTCGTACACATGTAGTAAAAGTGATCGCTGGTCGTCAGCTTCCGCCAGTCCTCGAGCAAGCACTGCGCCTCGTGCATCTGCTTGGGATCGCGTGAAGCGCCCGCGGCCGCGACCTTCTCCTTGATCGCCCCCTCCAGCCGGTACACCTCCGCGAACGACCCGTCCTGCATCGCGTTCCCCTTCCACGCGGAAAGGTCTCGCTCGGTATCGGCCCACGAGATCCAGTTGTGAACGTCGTACACACCAACAGGGTTGAACTGCTTGAACGCCTCGGTAGGCGTGTTGAAGTGGTTCTGGCCCGGGCTGGCGTCGAAGATCTTCTCGGGCAGGGCTTCCATAAACTTGAAGATCCCCGTGTCGGCCCACTGGTGCTCGCCGAAGGTCTCGTAGTCCATGAACAAATTGCACAAGAACCCGTCGCCGTTGATGTGGTTCACCCACCCCGCGAACTTCTCCGCGCTCAACGGCCACTCAGCCCACCCACGGTTGCTGAACCGGAACGCGATATCGTCGCTCAACCGATAGTTCTTCAAAAGCAGCCCGAACGGCTTGCCGCCCTTGCCCATCACTGTCTTTCCAAACAAATCCGGCGGACGATACAAGTAATTCGGCGACCGATAGCCGAGCAGCAGATCGGTCCCCTCGCAGATCGTGCCGTACCAGCGCGGGTCGCCCTTCTCGTCCTTCATGTCCGCCAGCGCGTACGCCAGCTCGTTGGAATAGATCAGCTCGGTATCTCGGAACACCGTCGGCGTCTGCCCGAACAGCTCCTGGATCTTGGCCGTGTGCTTGTTGACCTGCTCGAAGAACTCGCGCTTGGAATACAGGAACGACAGCGAGTGGTAGTACGTCTCGCCGATGAACTCGCAGCACCCCGTGTCGTTGAGCCGCTTGAAAATATCCAGCACGTCGGGCGCGAATTCCTGCAACTGGTCCAGCACGATCCCCGTCATGGCGTAGCTGACGCGGAAGTTGCCCTTGTGGCGTTTGACCAGGTCCAGGATCAACTGCGTCGCGGGCCTGTAGCACTTGTCGGCGACCTTCCGCAGGATCTCGCCGTTCTTGGCGTTGTCGAAGTAGAACGGATCGCTATTGAAGACCGAGTAGCGGCGCAGGCGGTAGGGCTGGTGGACCTGGAAATAGAAGACGACAGACGTCATGGGCGGTGGTCTCCGATGGGTTCCGATGCCCTCGGATCGAAAACGGCATTCTCGGAACCACCCGATTGTACTGACAATCTCCGATCAAACGGGCTCCGGTTCGACCGTCTGAGAAAAATGGTTGGGATCTTCGCGGATCAACCCACCCGGACGTGACGAAAAGAGTGAACTCAAGGCTCGTTTCGTGTACCGTGACTGTGTTCGGTGCGCCCGCGTTCCGGCCAAGGGTTGGTTGGAGACCGGGCTACCTCCATCGTCCTTGCCTGTAGAGAGGGAGTTCATGACCCGCACGCCGCTCGCTTCGATCGTTTTTCCGATTGCCAGGCTCACCCCCGCAACCCTCGCCAGCGTGGCCGGGTGCGCACTCGCCGCCCTCACCTCGGCCCGATCGGAACCCGGTGCCCCGCTTCTCTCTCGCATGGCCCAGCAGGCCGCGGCGACCGACGCGAGCTGCTCCAAGGCCAAGGCCGTCCGCGCGCTCTACGCCGCCGGGCTCTCGCCCCAAGGCTACAAGATCGACAACCTTTCCGTCTTTGACGCACAAGCAGGAAGCGACGACAACGGCGACGGCTGGTTCGGCGGGCGCGAGGCCTCCACCGCCACCGACCTCCAGAACTGCAAGCTCGAAATCGAACTCATCCCCTCCAGCGCCACCAAGAACATCGTCGGCAAGAACACGATGACCGTGAAGAGCCTGGGCAACGGGCTCAGCCAGTTCACCTTCACGCTCCGCAGCCAGTGGGTGATCACCGCTCTCAAGGTCGACGGCGTCAACGCCACGGCCACGCCGCCCGGAACCAACAGCTACGCCCGCGTCATCACCCTCCCACGCATCTACAACGCCAACGAGGTCTTCACCGTCGAGATCAACTACGAGGGCCTCGCCGTGTCGCGCGGGTTCGGGTCCATCGAGTTCTCCACCCTCGGCGGAAACCCAGGCGTCTTCACCCTCAGCGAGCCGTACTACGCAGGGACCTGGTGGCCGGTGAAGGACGGCGACGTCTTCCTCCCCGGCGACAACGGCGACAAGTTCACCGCCCAGATCTGGGTCACCGCGCCCGACACCATGACCGTCGCGTCCAACGGGCTGCTCGCCGGCGTCGACGTGCTCTCGGGTGCGCGCAAGCGCTCGCGCTGGGAAACCAACTACCAGATCGCGCCCTATCTCGTCTCCATCGGCGCGACCACGTACAACACCTGGACCAAGGTCTACAACCCCGCGTCCGGCGGCGCCATGACCTGCCAGTTCTTCGTCTCCCCCGCCAGCGACACCCCCGCCCAACGCACCGCCTGGGAGAAATCCATCACCATGATGGAAACCTACCGAACCATGGGCGGGCTCGGCGGCTACGGGCTCTACCCATTCTTCAACGAAAAATACGGCATCTACGAGTTCATCTTCGGCGGCGGCATGGAGCACCAGACCATCACCGGCCAGATCGCCTCCACCTCCGAATCACTCACCTCCCACGAACTCGGGCACCAGTGGTGGGGCGACAACGTCACCTGCAAGACCTGGTCTGACATCTGGCTCAACGAGGGCTTCGCCACCTACACCGAATGCCTGTGGGAGCAGTACAAGCCCGGCTCCTCCGGCCTGCCGGCGTATTTCTCCGCCATCAACGCGCGAACCCCAACCACCAGCACCTTGGCCGTGTACAAGTCCAGCACCTCAGACCCCAACGCCATCTTCGACAGCAACACCACCTACAACAAGGGC
Organism: Phycisphaerales bacterium; assembly: GCA_044221955.1. Lineage (GTDB taxonomy): Bacteria > Planctomycetota > Phycisphaerae > Phycisphaerales > UBA1924 > CAZCPB01. The sequence goes on from JBGAOD010000012.1 coordinate 45,428, forward strand.
GCGTGGGTTCTGCACATGCTCCGCCACGCCGTCGGCGAAGCCAAGTTCTGGCAGATCCTGCAGACCTATCGCGCCACCTACCAGGGCATCGGCGCGACCACCGACGACTTCTTCAACGTCGCGTCCACCGTCGCCGGCACCGACCTGACCTACTTCAAGAACGAGTGGGTCCTGGGCACCGCCCTCCCCGCCTACCAGTACGGCTTCCAGACCGTCAACCTCAGCGGGCAGAACTATCTTCGCCTGTACGTCAACCAGACCCAGGCAACACTCTTCACGATGCCCCTGGACGTCCGTATTACGGCCGGCGGCACGCAGAACTCGGTCGTCTTCGACAACGCCAAGCCCCAGTGGTTCCTCATCCCCATCCCCGCCGCAGCAACGGCCGTTTCCATCGACCCCGACGGCTGGGTCCTCAACGGCGGAAAGACCTCCGTCGCCTACGTGCAAGGCCCGGCCAAGGTCATCACCGCCTCGCCCGCCCTGGGCGCGAGCATCAATTTCGCCTCCGCCCCCTCGCAGGTCAAAGTCGGCTTCAGCGATAACGTGACCGTCACGGCCGCCGACTTCACCCTCACCCGCAACGGCTCGCCCGTTCCCTTCTCACTCTCCTACAACGCTTCAACCTTCGTCGCCACGCTCGACGCCGGCACCGCGCTCGCCAGCGGCAGCTACGCCGTCACCGCCAAGCAGACCATCAAAACCGTCACCGGCGCGATCGCGCTCGACGGCGAGATCACGAACCCCACCAGCCCCGCCTCGCTCCCCTCGGGCAACGGCGTCGCCAACGGCAACGCCGTCTACAACTTCACCATCACCGGGTGCCCGTCGGACTTCAATGGCGACGGCTTCGTCACCGGTGAAGACTTCGACGCCTACGTCGCCGCCTTCGAGCTCGGCGACATCAGCGCCGACTTCGACGGCAACGGGTTCGTCACCGGCGAAGACTTCGACGCCTACGTCGCCGCGTTCGAGTCCGGGTGCTGATCGAAAGCCACCAAGGAACACGATCTCAACCCGCGGCCCCGGCTCTCGCCGGGGCCGCTTTTTTCTTACGGGTCGTCATGCGCCCAGGTCGCACGCCGCGCGATGACTTCGGACCGGCATGGCCGCGGGGTTTCGTCCGTACAACAATCACTCCTCTCGGGTGCGCGGCCCGAGCCCCTTTGTCGCTCTCTGCACGAACCCCAACGGGGACCGCGTGGACGCAACAACTGCATCGGAGGACCTACCGATGGATCGCCCAACCCTTCAGTCCGCAACGATCGACACCACCGCTCGCACCGCCATTCCGAGAACGCTGGCCGCGTGCGCGGTGATCCTCGGCCTGGCCGCCCCGGTGGTCGCTCAGGTCGCCTTCACCTCCCGCAACGGTCAGAACTCGGTCGCCTGCGGCCCACCCGGCGCTGGCATCGGCATCAGCCACCGCTTCTCGACGCCGACCCCCACCCACGATCCCATCGCCGTCAGTGATCCCGGCGACGACAAGCGGCCCGCCTCGAACGCAACGGCCGTACTCGACGCGGACTTCTCCCCCACTTCCATCCGCCTGGCCAACGCCGGCAACGCCCACCGCGGGTCGCTCCCAACCAACGGCAACGGCGCGTACGCAACCGCCGACGGTCGCGACGACTGCCAGTTCACGCTCGCCGCGCCCACTCGGTTCCGGCTCGCGGTCACCATCCACGCGGCGACCACCGAGGGGAACAACACCCAGCAATCGTTCTACTTCCTCGCCTTCGGGGCCGGATTGATCACCCTGGACAACGGAACCAGCGGCAGCCTATCGCACTCGCTGACCGCCTCGGGCGACTGGACCGCGACGTACAAGGGCACACTCCGCCCGGGGACTTACGACCTCAGTCTCAACGGCCGAACCGACGCCGGCAACGCCTACCCCTTCACCGGTTCGTACAGCAACTCGCTGACCCTGGTCGTGAACTACTGCGACGCCGACTTTGACGGCGACGGGTTCGTCACGGGCGACGACTTCGATCAGTACGTCGCCGCGTTCGAGTCCGGCGATCTCAGCGCCGACTTCGACGCCGACGGCTTCGTCACCGGCGATGATTTCGATCTGTACGTCGCCGCGTTCGAGACCGGATGCTGACCACACCGTCAAACAGGGCGGGCGCACGGACGCACGCGCCCCGGAACCCGGGGTTGCGCCACGTTCTCAGCACCCAAACTCAAACGCCAGCACGAACGCGTCGAAATCGTCGCCCGTCACGAACCCGTCGGTGTTCACGTCCGTGGATATGTTCCCCGCTTCGAACGCCACGACGTACTGATCGAAGTCGTCGCCCGTGACGAACCCGTCGCCGTCAAAGTCGCTGGGGCAACGGTCCTCGCAGGTGTTGAGAACGCCGTCGGCGTCGGTGTCCAAGGCCGCCCCGGTCGCGACCTCCGTCGCGTCTCCCACACCGTTCTGGTTGCAGTCGTACTCGCCGATGCGCACGCAGTACACGTCCTGCTCGCCGTTGAGCGTGTTGGCGCACGCGAGGAACGCGCCGGTCAGGTCCGACTTGAGGTCGTAGTAGTCCCCCATCTTGTTCTGGTTGGGCCACCCGAGCCAGGAATCGAACGTCGGCGAGAGCTGCTGCACCGCGCCCCAGGTGACCCCGCCGTCGTTTGACGAGCGGTAGTACGTTTCGTTGAGCCTCGCGTTGGTGAGATGCTGGTGGTTGGAGTTGTACACGACGTCGATGCGCCCGTTTGGCGACACCGACATCGTCCCGAACCACTGCCAGGAGTTGGTATTCGCTGCATCAGTATTCACGCGGGTCGGGGCGCTCCAGGTCGTGCCGCCGTCGGTCGAGCGCGCGAACATCACGTCGAGCGGGTCCGATGCATCCCGGTTCGTCGACCAGCAGACGTACAGCCACCCCCGGCGCGGGCCGCTCGAACGATCGCACGCGATCCAACCCTGCCCCAGCAGCCCGCCCGGGTTGGGCGAGCCGGCCTTGCTCACGGCATAGTTGCCGAACGTGGCGTAGTCGAGCGTGCCCGCGAGCGTGAACGTCGGCGCCACCGCCGCGTTCTTGGCGTTGAGCGACTTGACCACCGCCAGGAACGCGTTGTCCCCACTGTCCCCGAGCACGTACAACTCGCCGTCGGGCCCGGTGGTCAGCGTGCCAAAGTACGGGTGCTCGGCCGTGATCTCGTAGAGCGAGTACGTCGACCCGCCGTCGGTCGAGCGCGTGAAGTTCGACGGGTTGCAGCAGCCGGCGTAGTACGACCAGAACCCGTAGATGTTCCCGCGCCCGATCGAGTTCGTCTTGTCCACATGGAACCAGGCCTTGTCCCCGCCGAAGGACGGCACGAACGCCCCGTAGCTCTGCCCACCGTTGAACGACCGGAACGTGTCGCACACAAACCCGCCGGTGCGGGTGGAGAGACTGTTGTAGTACATCTCCCCGTTGGGCCCGCTGTCGAGCACTGGGTCGGAGCGGAAGAGCCCGTTGTCCAGCGTCGACGCGTGCCACGTCCGTCCGCCGTCGGTCGAATACGCGACACCCGCCTCGCGGAAGTTCGACGTGACCGAATCAAACTGCCGCCACCCGATCGTCAGCTTCTGCGGGTTGGTCGGGTCCACGGCCAGCGAGGGCTCGTTGGCCGCGTCGCCCACGATGTTCAGACCAGCCGCGTTCACGTTCGCCTGCGAGCCGAACGCCGCGCGACCCGGCGACGGCCCCGGCGACCACCAGCTCTGCGCCGGGCTCGTCGCCATCACTCGCGCTCGAGCCGGCGCATCAACCGTGGCTTCGTTCTGAGGAAAAGTCTCCGGCGGAGCCCCCGCCGCCGCGACCAATCCCGCGAGCATCCCCAACGTCAACGCCCAGGCCGCCGCACACTCCGCTCGGTTCATGCTCCCGCTCCTTGTCACGCGATCAACGAATGGCAGCCGCCCCTCACCACTCAGCAGCCTGTCTCGAACGCCGCGACGAACGCATCAAAGTCCTCGCCGGTGACGAACCCATCCCCGTTGAAATCAGACGAGAGGGCTCCCGCCTCGAACGCCGTCACGAACGCGTCAAAGTCCTCGCCCGTCACGAAACCGTCCCCGTTGAAATCGGCCGGGCACTGCGCGGGCGCATCGATAATCGCCGCCATCCCGAACGTCGAACCAAACACGCCCCCGGTCGATCCAACCACCGTCGCGACGCCCGTCGCCGGGTTCACCTTCAACAACTGCTCGGTGCCCGCGTTGATCGTGTAAAACTGCCCATCGTCGGGGTTGAACGCCAGACCGTTGCAATCCACGATCCCCGCGCCCAGGGAACCGACCACCGTCTGAATCCCGTTGGACTTGTCGAGCTTGATGAGCCGCGACGCCGTCGAATCGTTGATCCCGTACAGGTCATAATCCGGCCCCGGCCCGACTTCCAGCGCACCAACAACGCCCGCCCGCGGCGCGCCCAGCGTCGTGGCCGTCAGGGTCGTCGTGTTGATCTTGAGCAACTGCCCGTTGCTCTGCGCGATCGCGTAGAGCACTTTGGCCTTGGGATCGAACGCCAGCCCGTTGAGCGTCAGCGTCGTCCCGCTCACGGTCCCCAGCAGCGTCGCCGCGCCCGTGCCGGGAACGATCGTGTACAACTTTCGAAAGTTGTCGATCGCGTAAAACACACCAAGGAACGGTTCGTAGGTCAGCCCTTGCGGCGCCGCGATCGGTGTGGAGATCCTCGCAAAGCTCCCGATGCTCACGCTCAGCGTTCCAAAGTTGTTCGCGCCGTCCCCGATCGCGTAGAGCCGCCCGCCCGGCGTGCCCCTGCCCGTCTTGCAGACCCCGAGCGGGTTGGCGAGCGCAGTCGTCAGCCCCGCGTTGTTGGTTCCCGTCCCCTGGTTGGAACCGCCCGTGGCGCTGCACCCCGCGTTCGTGTGGATACCGATCGCTCTCCCGCCCGTCTCGTCGAAGATGCACGACCCCGAGTTGCCCCCCGTCGTGTCCACCGTGTACTTGAGCGTCGTCCCGGTCTTCTGCACATACGCGCCCGTGTGCGTCTTCTCAACCTGGTTCCACGTATCCGAAACCGGCGCCGAGGTCACCCCAAACCCCGTGACTCGAATCGTCTGCCCCGCCACGTTCGGCGGCGTCCCCAGCGTGTACCGCACCCCGTACGTCTGGAACGGCGTCAGCCCCGTCGTCGAGTTGGGCGACACGCCGTAGTACGACCAATCGTCCCCGATCGTGTTGTTCACGAGCTGCACGCTCGTCGCGTCCACCACGTACTGGTCCTGCGGCGGGGGGTTCACCAGCGTCCCCGTCACCGACGACAGCGGAACGTTGAACTGGATCACGTCGCTCGCCGACGGCGAACAGTGGCCCGCCGAAAGAAACATCGAGTTGGTGTCGTTGAAACTCCACGCCGTGCATCCCTCGGGCAGGTGCCGCGCAGACTTGTTGTCCGTAATCAGCGTCCGATCATCAGTCGCCCCGCAAATCGACCGCTCGCCAAACCCCGCGTCCCCGGCCGTCACGCTCGTCATCACCAGCCGGCTCGCCCCGGTCCCCGGGCGCGCGATCAGCTCCACCGTCACCGTCTGCCCGTTGAAGTACGCCGAGGTGTTGTGCCACTGCGCGACATGCTCGGCGTTCATCGTCTGCGTCGCGCCGTCGAGCATCGACGTGACCCGGATGATCGTCCCGTCGGCCGCCGGATCGCCCGAGAGCGCGACCTCCGCGAACCGCAGACGCAGCCAGGGCGCGTCGGGGACCCGCACCAGCGTCGCGAACACCACCTGGGCTTCGTCGGTCGAGCCGTCGTGCCCGACCCAACCCGAATCCACCGAAACAGCAACTTCTTGGCTCGCGAGCGCCGGGGTCTGGGGTGAGTCCGCCCGGCGCCGAGACGACGACACGTCAGACAACCCCTGAGCACGAGCCGACACGGCCAGCCCGGAACACACCGCGAGCACCAGGCTCGCGCGAGCAAAGGTAACAAACATCAGGTCTCCCTCCCCAGGGTGTACGGCGATCGTCAAGGCCGCACCAGATTTCCAAGCAAAAACCAAACACACGCTCTCTAAGTCTATACGCACGCAGATCGTTCCGAAACCCAATTTTTCGCAAAATCCGCTCCGCGCTTACCAACCGCGCTGAAGCGTCACGCGGTTGAACCCCTCCCGCCCGATCGGGGGGAGCGGGCCACGCCGGAGCGTGTACAGCGGGATCTGCGGCGGACAGTTCACACGAAACTCCACGATGGCGTTCCCCACGCCCCGGCTCACACAGCACAGCGTCTGCCGCAGCCGGAGGACACCGCTCGCCAGATCCTTTGGAAGATCGCTCGAAGTGTGCGGCGCGAAGCGGTGGGTCAGCCGGAACTGCCCCCCGTGCGTGTGTCCGGCCAGCAGGATCGGGATCTCAAAGTCCGCCGCCGGATAGATCTCCGTTGGGTAATGGACCAGCCCGATCGTCAGCTCGCCCTCCGGTTCGCTCCCCCGGGGCACGGTCGGACCGCCGGCCAACTTCAGCATCTGGCCCAGCAGGTCCTCAGGCTCATCAAACCCCAGCAACCGGAGGCCCGGCACCGGACGCGCCTCGAATCCGGGGTTCCCTTCAGTCCCAGCAGACCCGCTGCCCAGCCATGTAATACCCGGCACGCCGAGGGCGCGAGCACGGAACTCCGCCGAATCATGGTTCCCAAACGTGCCAAACACACCCGACCGCGAACGCCAGGCCGACGCGAAAAGACCGAGCGTCCGCAGCGCCGACGCTTCATCCCCCGGGTAGTTCATCCAGTCCCCGGTATGAACCACCACGTCCGCGGGCGTAGACGCCAAGGCCTCCAGAGACCGCCGGATCACCTCCGGGCAGGGCCGGCCCTTGCGCACATGAAGGTCCGTCACATGAAGAATCGTCAACCCATCGAGCCCGGGCGGAACCGCCGGGTGGACCAGAACGAACGGTTCCACCGGGAACGGCGGGCTGCCCCGGCGCACCCGCTCGCGAGTTTCACCGTCCGACCGGTGGAGAATCCCAGACGAGCTGACCGCGCGGGCCCCGCCCGGCCGCGGACCGGCAGCAGCAGGAGACATCCCGAAGGGCGGACTTGGGAATCGTGGGCGGGTTGTGGCGGGCAGGGTTTCATCGGACCTTGGATTGTGCTAAAGTCTTCCGTGGTTGGTTGTGGTCGCCGCAGCGGGAGCGTGAGGCAGATTGCCGCACGCGAGCAGGTGGGTGAAGTGTTGAGACCAGCATGCGGAAGTCTTCTTCACGTCTGCATTGGGAGTTGGTCATGGCCAAGCTGTTCTATTCGCTCGAAGAAGCCGCGGCAAAGCTCGGCAAAACGCCCAACGAGGTCCGCGAACTGGCTACCAGCGGTCAGCTCCCCGAGTTCCGCGATCGTGACCGTCTCATGTTCAAAGTCGAGCATGTGGACCTCCTGGCCGGAACCGACAAGGACGAGGAACTGATCCCGCTCGCCGACAGCGGCGAACTCGAACCGCTCTCCGTGTCGCCTCCTCAGCATCAGCCATGGACGCCTGCAAAGAGAACGCCAAAGAAGCGACCGGCATCAGCATCTTGACACCGACTCCACCGAAGATTCCGATCCCTCCGCCATCACGCAGATCGACGCGTCCTCCTTTACCGATGAGGCCAACCGCTCGGATCGGGCTCGGGCTGCTCGACATGACCAAGGACGTGGACGACACGTCGCCGGTGCCAACCTTCTGGGCGGCGTGCACGGCGAGCGCCGAGACCGTTGCCCAGCAAACCACCGAAGAACCCGCTCAAACCGAGGGGCGGACTCTTCGAGACCGCCCCGCCGGCATGGGCGACGCCGAGGCGGCCGCGGTTGGCGCCGCCGCCGCTCCGATGTTTGTGTCCCAAGAGTTCTACGACGGCGCGGGCTCGGGACTGGCCGGGGGCTTGGCCTTCGGCGCGGTCGCGTCCCTGCTCGTTGCTGGCTTCGCCGTCGTGCTCGGGATCTCGGGCACGGGCGGTGATCTGATCAACTTCCTGGGCTCCAACCTTTGGCCCTTCGTCGGCGGGCTCGCCGGGGTCACCGCCATCGGCGCAGCCCTGGGCTGGTTCCTCGGACGCAAGTCCTGATTCGCCGTTCCCTCGGCCGAGGATGAACCGATGACCGCTTCCACGCTGACGCTCTGCCTCATCGGTGGAGGGGGTCACGCGCTGGTGGTGGCTGAAAGCGCCGCGGCGGCCGGTTTTTCCCTTGCGGGGTTCTTCGACGACGACGCGGCGGCGACCGTGGCGCAAAGGCTCTATCTGCCGTGTCTTGGGCGCCTTGGAGACGCTCCAGCGCTGATCGGCCCGCGATGGATTCTCGCCCTCGGAACCCTGTTGACCCGCCGACAGATGCTCCTCAACATCGGTCAGCAAGCACGGGCCGTCACGGTAGTGAACCCCACCGCCGTCGTCTCGGCGTCGGCGGAGATCGGCCCGGGCACGCTGCTCGGACCGCGCGCCCTCGTCCACAGCTTCGCAAAGATCGGAGCTCACTCCATTATCAACTCCGGTGCGATTGTCGAGCACGAGTGCAACCTCGGCGAGAACTGCCACATCGCTCCCGGCGCAATATTGGCCGGGCGAGTGACCATCGGGCAGGACACCCTGATTGGGCTCGGTTCTCGGGTTCTTCCAGGTGTTTCCATCGGCGCGAGATGCATGGTAGGGGCCGGCGCGGTTGTGACCGCGGACGTGGCCTGCGACACCACCGTGGTCGGAGTCCCGGCGCGGGCGCTCGCGCGAACGCCGTGATCGATCCGCAACTCGCCCCGCCCCGGCCGCCAACTTACGGACGATCAACTCGGGAAACGTTTCTCTCGGTGACTGTCCAATCAAACTCCGGACAGGCGCAAGTCATTGTCGCGTCGAAAGATGAATCTTTGGCACTTGAGGGAAACTTTCTCTTGATATCGGGAAGCACTTGCCGCTACAAAGTGCCCATGATTCAACCAACCTTTGCGTTACGGACCGCCTTCGCAGCAGCCGCTCTTTCGTTTGGAGTGTGTTCAACCACCCAGGCTCAGAGTCTGACCACGACTCGGGTCGCTTCCGGTCTGGTTCGCCCGATGTGGCTCGGGCACATCCCCGGTGATTTCACCAGGCTCTTCGTGATCGAAAAACAAGGCCGGATCAGGATCATCAAGAACGGCGTCCTCCTCCCCACACCCTTCCTCGACATCGACCCGATCATCGTCGGCGGCACGGATTCGGGTAGCGAGCAAGGGCTCCTTGGGCTCGTCTTTGACCCCAATTACGCCACCAACGGCTACTTCTACGTGAACTACACCGCCGTCGCGGGAGCGGGCGACACGGTCGTCGCGCGATACCAGGTCTCGGCCGGAAACCCCGATCTCGCCAACGCCGGCTCAGCGACAACGATCCTGACGTTCGACCAGCCCCAGAGCAACCACAACGGCGGATGGCTCGGATTCGGTCCCGATGGATTCCTCTACGTCTCCACTGGCGACGGCGGCAATGGCGGCGATCAAGGCACCGGGCACACCGAGCCGGGCGGCAACGCC
>JBGAOD010000158.1:0-7140 GCA_044221955.1 Phycisphaerales bacterium
ACGCCGGATTCGGGCCGCAGCCGTTCTTTGCCATGGAGCTGGTGAAGGGCTCGGCGCTGAATGTGTACTGCGACGAGAAGAAACTGGGCACGCGCGACCGGCTGCGATTGATGGAGCGGGTGTGCGATGCCGTCGAGCACGCGCACCGGCGGGGCGTGATTCATCGCGACCTGAAGCCGGCAAACATCCTCGTCGATGAATCCGGCCAGCCGAAAATTCTCGACTTTGGTGTCGCACGCGCCTCGGGAGGGCGCGAGGGCGAGCAGCGTCTGACGATGCTTCGGACCGGCGAGCGTCAACTGATCGGCACGCTGGCGTACATGAGCCCGGAGCAGGTTTCGGGCGATCCCGAGGACGTGGATTTCCGGAGCGACGTCTACCCGCTCGGGGTCATTCTGTACGAACTGCTGGCCGGGCGGCCGCCGCATGATCTGTCGCGGAAGGCACTTCCCGACGCGATGCGTGTGATCCGGGACCAGGACCCCGCGCGGCTCGGCACGGTGAACACCTCCTTCCGCGGAGACCTCGACACGATCGCCGCCAAGGCGCTCGAGAAGGACAAGGCCCGGCGGTACCAATCCGCGGCGGAACTTGCCGAGGATATCCGGCGGTCCCTGGAAAACCTGCCGATCGCGGCCCGCCCGCCAAGTGCGGTGTATCAGATCACCAAGTTCACGAAGCGGCATCGGGCCGTGGTGGCGGGGGCCTCGCTCGCGGTGCTGGCGCTGGTGACAGGGCTGGTGGTCAGCACGGTCCAGTACGCGCGGGCACGCGAAGCGGCGGTGCGATCGGACCAGGTTGCCAATTTGCTGAAGGGGATGATCGGCGGGATCCATCCCAAGGTCGCGCAGGCGCGGGACACAACGCTGCTCAAGGACATTGTTGACAACACCGCCAAGGGGCTCAGCGATTCTTTGCGCGGGCAGCCGGCCGTCGAGGGAGAACTGCGGAACGTCCTGGGTGAGGTGTACGACAACATCGGCGAATACGCGACCGCCGAAGAGCAGTACAGGCTTGCATTGGACCGGCGCGAGAAGGCACACGGGCGCCGCTCCAACGAGGTTGCGGGGACGCTGATCCGGCTGAGCGGCGTGCTGGACGTCGAGAATCGGCCCGATGAGGCGATCGCCGCGGCGGACGAGGCGCTGGCGATCCGGCGGTCCTTCTTCGGGCCGAAGAACGAGGAAGTTGCGGACGCGCTTGCGAACGCGGGGCAGAGGCGGCATCGCAAGGACCCGAAGGATGCGGTCGCGCTGCTTCAACAATCGGCGGCGATGTACGAGGGGGTGTCGGGGCCGGAGTCGGCCCTGCTTGGGATAGCGCTCGAACACCTCGGGCAGGTGCAGGTGGAGACCGGGCATGCGGCCGAGGGCGAGAAGGCCCTGAAGCGGAGCTACGAGATCCGCAAGAAGCTCGTCGGCCCGGAGCATTTCGATACGGTGAACGTGGGCGGACTGCTGGGCGACTCGTACGTGGCGATGCAGAGATTTGCCGAAGCCGAGCCGTACTGCCGCAAGTACACGGAGACGATGGCCCGACTGATGCCTGCGACGCATCCGACAGTGGCGCTGGCGTGGGCGGCGCTGGCGCAGGTCCTGGCCAAGCAGGGGAAACTCGGCGACGCGACGGCGCTCTACCGGGCGCAGATCGCGCCGCTGACGAGCGCGCTGGGGGCGGATGACCAGAACGTCGGGACGCTGCACAGCAATCTCGGGGGAGTTCTGGTGGACTTGGGGGCGCTCGACGAGGCGGAAAGGGAGTACACCGAGGCGATGCGGATCTACGGGACGACGGGAGCGAAGGCAACCCTGCGGATGCCGTTCGCGCTGTACGGGCTGGCGAACGTGCAGTGGGGGAGAGGGAAGTTCGAGGAGTCGGCGGCACTGGCGCGCCGCGGATACGACATCGGGACGCGCACGCTGCCCGCCAAGCACACGATCATTGAGAACAACTCGCTCCGCGTTGCGGCTTGCGAAACGGAGCTTGCGTTTGCATCGCCTTCGGCGGAGCGAGCGGGCAATGCGGCCGCGCTGGCGCGGCAAGCGGTGGACGACTTTGAACAGGCGGTGGGGAAGGAGCATTTTAATTCGGTGGTCGCCCGGGCTCGGCTGGCGTGCGCGAACGCGGCGGGCGCGGTTGTGGCGGCGAACATCGATGCGATGACGAAAGCGGAGTCTGAACTTCTTGAGGTCCGCGAGTTTCTCGAAGCGCGCCCGGCGCTCGGGGCGTTTCCGGTGCGAGATCTGATTCGGGCGGACTTGGCGCGGACGCTTCAGCGGCTGTACGGGGCGTGGGAGAAGGCTCTGCCCGGGAAGGGAAAGCGCGAAGCGGCGGAGCGGGAGGGCACGCTTGCGGAGCAGATCAGGGCGGGAGTTGAGGCGAGAAGGCGGGAGGAGATGGAGCGGGCGGGAGACACAAAGGCCGGTGGGGCGACCGTCGGTCATTGACAAAGGCGAGCCCACCCCCAACCCTCGCTCCCATCGGGGAGGGGGCTCCGGAATTCGCTATCGCGCGGCGTTCTTGCGGGAGCGGTAGCGGCGGATGAGGTTATTGGTGGAGCTGTCGTGAGTGAGCGCGGGTTCGGACTTGTTTTCGAGTTCGGGGACGATGCGCTGGGCGAGAACCTTTCCGAGTTCGACGCCCCACTGATCAAAGCAGTCGATATCCCAGACAGCGCCCTGCGTGAAGACGCTGTGCTCGTAAAGGGCGACCAGAGCGCCGAGCACGTTGGGCGTCAGGCGGTCTGCGAGGATGGTGTTGGACGGGCGATTGCCTTCGAAGACGCGGTGGGGGACCAGCCAGTCGGGGGTTCCTTCGGCCTTCACCTGGTCCGCGGTCTTGCCGAAGGCGAGAGCTTCGGACTGGGCGAGCACGTTGGCGATGAGGATGTCGTGGTGGCGGCCGAGCGGGTTGAGCGTCTGGGTGAAGGCGAGAAAATCGCAGGGGATGATGCGGGTGCCCTGGTGGATGAGCTGATAGAAGGAGTGCTGGCCGTTGGTGCCTGGTTCACCCCAGTAGATGGGGCCGGTCTCGTAGTTGACGTGCGTGCCGCTGAGCGTGACGTGCTTGCCGTTGCTCTCCATCGTGAGTTGCTGGAGGTAGGCGGGGAAGCGTTTGAGGTACTGCTCGTAGGGAAGGACGGCGACGGTGGAGGCGCCGAGGAAGGCGTTGTTCCAGAGCGAGAGCAGGCCCATCAGGACCGGGAGGTTGCGCTCGAAGGGGGTCGTTCGAAAGTGCTCGTCCATCGCGTGGAAGCCGGCGAGCATGGCGCGGAAGTTGTCGGGCCCGACGGCGAGCATGGTGGAGAGGCCGATGGCCGAATCCATCGAGTAGCGCCCGCCGACCCAATCCCAGAAGCCGAACATGTTGGCCGTGTCGATGCCGAACTCGGAGACTTTCTGGGCGTTTGTTGAAACGGCCACGAAGTGCTTCGCGACCGCCTTGGGGTCGTTGCCGAGGCCCTTGAGCGACCCAATCGCGGGCGGTGTTGGCGTTGGTCATCGTCTCGAGCGTGGTAAATGTCTTGGAGGAGATGATGAACAAGGTCTCGTCGGCCTTGAGATCGTGCACGGCTTCGGCAAAGTCGGTGCCGTCAACGTTGGAGACGAAGCGGAAATCCATGTCCCGCTTGCTGTAACTGCGGAGAGCCTCGTAGGCCGCGGCAGGGCCGGAGTCGGAGCCTCCGATGCCGATGTTGATCACGGTCTTGATCCGCTTGCCGGTGTGGCCGGTCCAAGCTCCCGAACGGACGCGATCGCAGAATGCGGCCATGCGGTCGAGAACTTCGTGCACCTGCGGCACGACGTTCTGGCCGTCGTGCATGATTGATGCGCCCTTGGGGGCGCGGAGGGCGACGTGGAGGACGGAGCGGTTCTCGGTGATATTGATCTTGTCGCCGCGGAACATCGCGTCGATCTTGGCGCGGAGGCCGATCTGGTCGGCGAGTTGGAGGAGCAGTTTGAGGGTGTCGGCGGTGACTCGGTTCTTGGAGTAGTCGAGAAACAGCCCGGCGCCCTCGGCGGTGAAGCGTTCGCCCCGCTTGGGATCATCGGCGAAGAGGGTGCGGAGGTGCTCGCCCCGAATAGAACGGAAATGTGCGTCGAGCGCCTTCCAGGCGGGGCGGTCGGTGAGCGCGGTTTGCGGTGAAGTCATGGGCGTCGGGTTCCCCTTGTCACGGGTGCGGTGGCGGTGCGCCGGTTTGCGGCGTTCGAGTTTACGCGGGCGCTCCAGAGTTCAAAGCCGCCGAGGAAGGCATTGCTGTTGTTGCCGGCGCGGCAGAGCGGCGGGAGCGTTTTGAGTCGGTTCACGTTGCCGCCGCCGAGTACGACATCGTCGGGTTCGAGCGCGTGGGTCAGCCGTTCGACGACGTCGGCAACATAGTGACGCCACTTGTGGAGCCCGTGCTTTTCAAGTCCGCGGATGCCGACGTAATCCTCGAACGTAGCCTTGCGGTAGGGGAGGTGGGCGAGTTCCATCGGTTCGACGAGGCCCTCGTCGATGACCGCCGAGCCAAGGCCGGTGCCCAGGCCGAGGAAGAGCATGCGTCCTCCCTTGTAGCTGCCGAGGGCCTGCATGGCGGCGTCGTTGATGAGTTTGATGGGGCGACCGAAGGCGCGGCTGAAATCGAATCGCACCCATCCGTGCCCGAGGTTGGCGGGCTCGGTGACGATGCGTCCGTGGACGATCGGCCCGGGGAAGCCGATGGAGATCACGTCGTAGGCCCAGTCGGCGGTGAGTTGCTTCACGCCGGCGACCATCCGGCCGGGCGTCATGGTCGGGCCGGAGGCAAATTTTCTTGCCGCGGTGAGGGGCTTGCCGGAAACGAGACACTTGACGTGCGTGCCGCCGACATCGAGGACGAGGATGCGGAGGCGCGCGGAGGTGCGTCGTGCGGGTTTGGCGGTGCGGGATCGGGGCATGCGGCAAGACTACCCGCTCCGGGGCCTGTGCGGCGTGCCGGGCCGGCGTGCGGATTGGCAAATGTGAGCGGGCCGGGCTCGGCCGATCTGGAGGAGAAGCGAGGCGGCGCGGCGTGCGCCGTCGCGCGATCGGAGCGCGAGGATGTGCGTCTTGGACGTGTCGGGCATCGTCCGTTCCGCCTGCCCTTCGTTGTCGAGCATGCGGGAGAGGACGTGGACGGCGTTTGCGAGCGAGTTGGTGATGAGAAGCCTGGCGCGTTCTCGTGCGACGGCCTCGGCGGTCTTGAGGCGCAAAGTGATCTCCGGCTCGTAGAAAAGCTCGAGCAGAGTGACGACGGAGCAGCCGAATCGTCGGGCGATGTCGATGAGCGAGCGCGAAGGGTCGAGAAGTCCCTCGCAAAGATCGGAAACCTGAGCGGGCGTGAGGGTCTGTCTGATCGGCATTGATCTGCTCCCGGCTTGGCGTGCGAGAAGAGCGAGGCCTCTTACTAACCGCTCCGCGGACCGGTTTTTGCGCGCGGGAGCGCCCGCGAGTGCCGGTGAAAAAGCCGTCTAAGTCATGTGCCGGCATGCGCTAACGACGAAAGTTGCGAAGTTGCAAGTTGGCCGCTTTGAGCGGACAGACTTGTGCGCCGTCGAGCGCCTTTGTGCGCACGTTTGGTCGGGCCGTGGCCTTCAGTGGGCGACGTGGCGAGTCTCGTTCCAGAGGCGGATTGCGGGGCGTGAGATTTCGCCCTCGTAGCCCACGGCGCTCAGGCTCGCGGTGCTCAGCATGAGGTATGGGCCGTATGTGGCCGGGTCGAGCCCGAGCCAGCGGGCGGCCAGCACGCGGAGAAAGTGGCCGCTGGAGAAGACAAGTACCGGTGAGGCCGCGGCACGAAGGCGCGTGACGACGCGATCGGCCCGGGCGGCGACCTGCGAGGGAGATTCACCGCCGGGGCAGCCGTCGCGGAAGAGTTGCCAGTCAGGGCGTTCGACGCGGATATCGACGGTTCGACGGCCTTCGTACTGGCCGTAATTCCATTCGACGAGGTCGGGATCAACCTTGGCGACGGGGCCGTAGCCGGCGAGTTCGCAGGTGCGCCGGGCGCGCTGGAGTGGGCTTGTGCAGACGGTGGCAAACGTGAGTTCACGGAGTCGGGCGCCGAGCTGGTTGGCGTTGCGCTGGCCGCGCTCGGTGAGGGGGAGGTCGGTGAGCCCGGTGTGCTGACCCGTGATGCTCCAGGCGGTCTCGCCGTGGCGGGCCAGATAGACGATCGGGAAAGTGTCGGTCATGGAGGAATCCGGGAGGCCGACACCGCCCGGAAGGGCGGTGTCATGTCGGATTCTACTTTGGCGGCGGGTTGGTCGCGGCTTTCTTGTCGGGATCGGGCGGAGCTTCGGTCTTCGCCGCGGGTTTGGTTGTCGCCGGAAGCGCTGAGGACGTGCCGCGGTCGTACTTTGCGGGCTTGTGACAGCCGGGGGAGCAGGAGCCGCCGTTTTCGGCGGGCTGGAAGTTGATGGGGAGCTTCCACTGGCCGAAGGGGACGGACTCGTTGATCTGCAACTCGAACTTGCTTGCGTGCACGGAGTGGCAGGCGCGGCAGCTGCGGCCCTGGGGGCCGTTGTTGACGTGGACGGCGTGCAGATTCCGGGAGCCGTCGCGGAAGCGGGTCTCGCTGGTCGCGGACTGTGCGAGGACGAGCGACTTGTCGTGACACTTGAAGCAGAGTTCGTAGGTAGTCTCGGAGAACTGCTGGTAGAAGCCCATCGAGTAATTGCCGGTGAGGAGGCGGTCGCGCTCGCCCCCGTGGACGTCATGACACCCGGCGCACTCACCCATCGCGACGGGACCGTGCTTGTGGAGTGTGTCCACGCCGAGTTCGGGAATTCCGGGGACGGTGCGTTCCTTGCTGATGACGATCGGGTTCCTGTGGCAGGCGAGACAGGCGGTCGCGGGGTCTTTGGGCAGTTGTGCCTCGCGATCGCTGCCGTGCGGGATATGGCAGTTGAGGCACGCCCGGTCA
The DNA here is from genome assembly GCA_044221955.1 of Phycisphaerales bacterium. Taxonomy (GTDB): domain Bacteria; phylum Planctomycetota; class Phycisphaerae; order Phycisphaerales; family UBA1924; genus CAZCPB01. The sequence goes on from JBGAOD010000158.1 coordinate 6,926, forward strand.
TCGCTGACGGCGGAGTGCTGATGCTTGCTGGCAGCGGCGGCGTGGGCGACCTCCTGATGGCAGGAGGAGCAGAGCTCCTTGGGTGACACCTTGAGGGCCTTGACCTGGTTGGTGCTGTGAGGCTGGTGGCACTGGAGGCAATCGCCCTTGGTCGGCTCGTGCGGGTGCTTGGCTCCGGCAATGGTCTTGCCCACCTCTTCGTGGCATGACAGGCA
>JBGAOD010000159.1:0-6793 GCA_044221955.1 Phycisphaerales bacterium
GCTGGTCGTGGGTGGTTGACCGGTACCACGCGAGCCTGTGGAGCGGGTCGGCGTCGTCGTGGGTGGATCTGCATCCGACTTCCGGGGCGATCTATTCCCAGGCGCTGGCCGTGGCTGGCAATCAGCAGGTGGGGTATGTTGGCATCACTACCGCGGGCAACAACCACGCGGCGCTGTGGAGCGGCTCGGCGGTGGGTTGGGTGGATTTGCACCCCGCGACTGCAAAGACGTCGATGGCGCTGGGGGTGTCTGGTGGGCAGCAGGTTGGGTATGTCGCGGTGGACGCGGCCGGGAACAGGCACGCGAGCTTGTGGACCGGATCGGCCGGGTCGTGGGTGGACCTCAACCCGGGCGGTCCGCCGGTGAACTCTGAGGCCTACGCCGTTTCGGGCGGGCAGCAGGTGGGCTACGCGTTTGTGGGCGGTGTCATCGGTGCGGGGGTGTGGACGGGCTCGGCGGGGTCGTGGACGAGCCTGCACCCTTCGGGTGCGACGGCCTCGTGGGCATATGGGGTCTTTGAGGGTCAGCAGGTGGGGTACGCCACGGTGCTCGGGGTCAATCACGCGGCGCTGTGGAGCGGAACGGCGGGGTCGTGGGTGGATCTTCATCAGTTCGTGCCGCCGGAGTATTCAAGTTCGCTTGCGTTTTCCATCTGGAGCCACGGTGGCGTGACGTACATCGCCGGGTACGGGCACAGAACCATCACCAACAAGGACGAGGCTCTGTTGTGGACACAATCGGCGAGTTGCCCGGCGGACTACGACGGCGACGGCTTCGTGACGGGCGACGACTACGACGAGTACGTGCTGGACTTCATCGACGGCGATCCGCTCACGGATTTCAACGGCGACGGGTTTGTGACGGGCGATGACTTTGACGAGTACGTTGCGGCGTTTGTGGAAGGGTGTTGAACGAGTTCAACCGCGTGTTGTCGGGGCGAACGAGTCGGGCGTGAGTGTGGGGTTGTTTCCGTGCTCTTTTTCGGTGCCGCTGCCGGGCCGGGGGGCACGTCTCGTGGTCTTTCTGTGCCTGCGATCTCGGCTCGGGGGCCGATTCCACAGAGCAGATCCCGAGGGAGCAGATCCCGAGCTTCGAGTTGAGCGATCGGAAAGGAGCCGATGTGATTCGTCGTGACTCATCGTGTTGGTTTGCGCGGGAAGGGTGTGGGCGGTTGGTCCGTGGATTGTCCGCGAGCGTGATCGGGTTTGCGTGTGCCGTGATGAGCGGCGCGCGCGCCCAGTGGACGGTCAGCATCCTTCACCCGGCGGGCGCGTTCGAGTCTCAGGCGAACGGTGTTTGCGGTACGGAGCAGGTTGGAAGGTCCGACATCAACGGGGTCAACCGTGCGGTACGTTGGAGTGGCTCGGCCGCGTCGTGGGCGGATCTTCACCCGATCGGTGCGATTTCATCCGTTGCCTTCGCGGTGTCGGACGGGCAGCAGGCGGGGCGGGTTCAGCTCAGCGACCGGGTTGTTGCCAGTTTGTGGACGGGCACGGCCGCGTCGTGGGTGAATCTCCACCCGGTTGGGAAGATCAGTTCCGAGGCGCGAGCGGTTTCGGGGGGTTTGCAGGTTGGCTGGGTGGTGATGCCGTTTAGCTTTGACACGCACGCGAGCCTGTGGAGCGGGTCGGCCGGCTCATGGCAGGACATCAATCCGTCGCCCTGGCCGTCGTCGTATGCCTATGGAGTCTCGGGCAGCCAGATTGTCGGCGCGGTGATCTCAACTCTTGGAAGCAGCCGCGCATGCCTTTGGAGAGTCTCCGACCTTTTGTGGGTTGATCTGAGCCCGTTGGGCGGGCTGGAGTCGTACGCGTCATGCACGGACGGAAGTCAACAGGCGGGTGGAACGTACTACCCGGGTGGGCCTGACGGGCGCTTGCACGCCAGTTTGTGGCTGGGCACGGCCGCGTCGTGGGTAGACCTGCACCCCGCGGGCGCGTTCGATTCCGAGATTCTGGGGATGCACGGCGGGCGGCAGGTGGGGTATGCCCGGTTTTCTGGCGTTCATCACGCGGGCTTGTGGAGTGGGACGGCCGCGTCCTGGGTGGACTTGCAGGCTTTTCTGCCTTCAGAGTTCACAAGTTCAAGGGCGCAGAGCGTGTGGAGCGAGGGCGGGGTCCTGTCGGTGGGTGGGTTCGGTACCAATTCAGTGACGGGGCGCACGGAGGCGCTGTTGTGGACTCAGCGGACGCGTTGTCCGTCGGACTTTGATAACGACGGGTTCGTGACGGGCGACGACTTTGATGCGTTTTCCGCGGTGTTTGTCGGTGGTGACTCGGGGGCGGACTTTGACGGAAACGGGTTCGTGAACGGCGACGACTTTGACGCGTTCGTGGCCGCGTTCGTCGCGGGGTGTTGACCTCCCCCAAACGCCCTCGACGTGAGGTTGCGCGACCGGGTTCACCGCGCCCTGGATCGTTGTTCTCGGCCTTTCGACGGACCTTCCCGGGCGGGTGGGTGCGGTTTCGTGCGCGGTTGGTGCGCGATGTCGGGGTGGAGAGCGCCTTGGTGCTGTGGGCGGGCCATCGGTGCCCGGGCCAAACGCGAGCACGCGGCGGTCCTTGAGCACCCAAGCTCGCCTCGGTCATCACGGTCGAAGGGATCTCCATGGGCATCTCTTTTCTGAATCTGTGGTCGTTCTTTCTCGGTCGGCGTGCGGCACTTGTGCTGGGCACGCTCCTGGTCACGATGCTCGGCGGTCGGCCCTGCGACGCCCAGTGCTCGGACTGGCTGGCCGATCCGGTCATGCGGCTCAAAGGGGTCGTGAACGCCTCGGCGCTGTGGGACCCGGACGGCGGAGGTCCGCTCCCAGCGGTGCTGGTGGTGGGCGGGGAGTTCGATCGCGCTGGCGGACCGAGCGGGGTGGTGGCCGGGAGCGTCGCGACCTGGAACGGGTCGGCGTGGCAAGCGCTGGGGGCACCGTTCACCGACGGGGCGAGCCAGGGGACGGTGCGCGCGCTGGCGGTCTGGAACGGGCAGTTGATCGCGGGCGGCGAGTTCACCGCCAACGGCGGCCTGCCCGTGAATTACATCGCGCGCTGGAACGGATCGTCGTGGCAGGCGATGGGATCTGGGATTGCGCTTGGCAAGGTCGTTCGCACACATGTCAGCGCCCTTGCAACGTATAACGGCGAACTGATCGCGGGCGGAGACTTTACCGTCGCGGGAGGTGTCTCGGCCAAGGGCGTCGCGCGCTGGAACGGCTCGGTCTGGAGTTCGCTTGGTACGGGGATGGAAGACGAGTTCTTCGGCGACGCGGCGGTGTACGCGCTCACGGTCTACCACAGCGAGTTGATCGCCGGCGGGGTGTTCACGACGGCCGGGGGCGTACCGGCGCGGCATGTCGCGCGGTGGAACGGTTCAGTTTGGAGCCCACTCGGGCAAGGGATCGACCTTGTCGGCGGCATATTCAGCTATGTGCTTGCGTTCACGACCTTCAACGGCGACCTGATCGCCGGAGGGTTCTTCGACTCCGCGGGGGGCGCCCCCGCGAGCCAGGTTGCGCGTTGGAACGGCACGAGCTGGAGCGCGATGGGCGAAGGGATCTCGGTCTTCAACAACCGATACTCCTATAAGCCGTACTCGTACGTCTACGCGCTCGGGGTCCAGAACAACCAGCTCTACGCTGCGGGGTGGTTCTCGAACTCGGGGAGTGTCACGCTCAACAACATCGGTCGCTGGAGCGGCTCCGCATGGCAGGCTCTAGGCGACGGTTCGGGCATCGACGGTTCGGTAGACACGCTCGCGGTGTACAACAACGAGCTTCTCGTCGGCGGGTACTTCGAGAAGGCCGGAGCCCTCAACGTTGATGCGATCGCGCGTTGGAACGGTTCGAGCTGGCTCGATATGGAAGGGGTGGGCACGAACGCGTTCGGGACGGTGTACGCCATAACGCCGTGGAGCGGCGGGATGGTTGTGGCGGGGAACTTCAACGTCAACGATCGGTCGTGGGGCTGGGCGCGCGATCTCGCGTTCTTCGACGGGCAGGCGTTCAAGTCGATGGGCGAGCAGCCGGACAACACGATCAGCAACGCCTCTGTTCTTTCCGTTGCCACCGGGCCGGGCGCCTTCCCCGACTCGACCAACCTCTACGTTGGCGGTGACTTCACCACCATCGACACGATCCCCGCCAACCGTATTGCCAAGAGGAACGACACGGGCATCGTTGGCTGGTCGGCGATGGGCGCGGGCTTCGCCGACGGCACGGTCTACGCGATCACCGTCCACAACGGCAGTGTTTACGCGGGTGGCAGCTTCATCAAATCAGGAACGAAGACCGTCAACCACATCGCGCGCTGGGACGGCAGCAATTGGCAGCCGGTCGGCGCGGGGACCAACGGGCCCGTGTTCGCGCTGGCGAGCTACAACGGGGCCCTCTACGCCGGTGGGCAGTTCACGACCGCAGGCAGCTTCACGACCGGCGGGTTTGCGCGCTGGTACAACAATTCGATCTGGCAGCCGGTCGATACCACGATCTACAACGGCACCGTCTACGCGATCACGCCCTATCAGGGCGGGCTGGCGGTCGGTGGGCTCTTTCCGGGGTACAACGGGAGCCCGAACATCAACATCTACTCCGACGCGTTCATTCTCAACCTCAACACCGGCGGCACCAACGGGTTCGTGAGCTCGATCACCGTCTCCAACGACACGCTGGTCATCGGGGGCGGGTTCACGTCGGCGGGAGGGCTGTTCACCAACAATCTCGCGCGCTACTCCGGCCCCGCCTTCCCGCCCAACCTGGGCACCTGGACCAACTACGGCGGTGCGACCGACGGGCCCGTGTACGCCCTCGCTGCCGCGCACGGGGAGTTGTATCTCGGCGGGGGATTCCAGAATATTCGCAGCAACACGGTGAACTCGCCGTACTTTGCGCGGTACGCCGAGACGGGCGTGCCTTGGTTCAGCGGGATCATGTTCGATCAGTTCGTGTGCAACCACAAGACGGCGACGTTCGTCGCCGAGGTGGCCGCGGGGTATAAAGGCCTCACGTTTACCTGGCGGAAGGACGGCCTGGTGATTGGTTCGGGAGCGACGGGCACGGGTTCGACGCGTGTGATCGACGGGCCGCGGCTTCAGATCTTGCTTGCGGGCGAGGGCGACGAGGGGACGTACGACTGTCGGGTGTCGAATGCCTGCGGTTCGACGGATCTGAGTGTCGCGCACTTGTTTGCGTGCAGCGCGGACATGAACTGCGATGGTTTCTTGACGGCCGACGACTATGACGCGTTCGTGCTGGAGTTTGAGGCCGGGAACCTCGCGGCGGACTTTGTTCCCGACGGGTTTGTGACTGGCGATGACTTTGATGCGTATGTCGACGCGTTTATCGCGGGGTGCTAGCGATCGGTGGGGCGCACAGCGGACTGCCCCGCCCCCGGACTCCGGGTCCGAGGCTTGGCGAAGGCCGGTGAACGAGACTTTGAGAGTAATGAGGCGTTTGGAAGGCAACTTACTCAGGAGCCGGGAATGAACAGGCCCTATGGATTCATGCGGAAGCTCGGCGCGGCGTTCGTGATGTCCGTGAGCCTTGCGAACGCTGCGTTCGCTCAGTCCACGGCCATTACCTACCAAGGTCAGTTGAAGAGCAGTGGAAGTCCGGCCGAGGGGTTGCACGACATCCGCTTCAAGCTGTTTAGCGCGGTGAGCGGTGGGTCGCAGGTCGGGACCACCCAGTGTGTTGACAATGTTTCCGTGAAAGACGGGGTGTTTACCGCCGCGATCGACTTTGGCCCGCAGTTTCTTTCCACGGCCGATCGGTGGCTGGAGATTGAGGTCCGAAAGGATACTGGGCTGAGTTGCGGGAACACGACCGGGTACACGGTGCTGTCGCCGCGGCAGGCGATCACGCCCGCGCCGCGGGCCGAGTCCGCGACGACCGCCAACGCGCTGGCGATCCCCAACGGTTCGTCGGTGCTGGTCAACCTTACGAACAACGGGTTTGTCGGTATCGGCACGGCCAGTCCGTCGAGCCAGCTCGAACTCTTCGGCGTGCAAGACGCCGTGAAGATCACTGCCTACCAGCCGCTGATTACCTTTCGGGACACGAGCAGCGCTGACGCCCGATCGATCCTCCAAGGCGTGAACGGCGGGGTGTTCACGGTCGGCGAGCGGTTTCTGAACGGGACCGACGGCACGGCGTTCACCTGGATGGACGCCTTCGGGAATCTCGCGATCGGCAATTACACGCCGCAGGCCAAGCTGGACGTCAGCGGCAACGCGATCGTGCGCGGCACGGTGCGCATGGGGCCGACCGCGCAGTACCTGGCGACGGGGGGGGAGGAGAACCTCCGGATCGTGCGCGGCACGATTTCCGCCGGCGGGGGCATCGTGCGCGGGAGCGGGTTCTCCTGCACCAGGACCACAACCGGACGCTATTCCATCGTGCTCAACACACCCTTTGCCGGCGTGCCGAGCGTGACCGCGACGGTGCAAGATCACGGTGCCGACTCGTGGATCTCGACCGACGGCGTCGTCGCGACCGACTTTGTGATCAACAACGTGGACCCGTTCTTTAATGGCAGGGACACGGGGTTTCATTTCATCGCGGTCGGACCTCGGTAGTCGGTCCGTGTCGCGCGCGTTGTTTTCGAGCGCGTGACGATGCCTCTTCTTCTACGATCAGAGGGATGCACCATGACTCTGCAGATGAATCGGAATGTTCTCGCGTTGGTCGGCATCGCCGCCGTCTGTACATCGAGTTCTGTCGCGCGTGCTCAGTTCAGCGTTTCGCGCCACGTCATCGCCGGCGGCGGGGGTGGGTCGTTGGGTGGGACGTTTGAGCTGACGGGAACCG
>JBGAOD010000160.1:0-6685 GCA_044221955.1 Phycisphaerales bacterium
GGGGTAGCACTTGCGCTCGACGGTCGCCTTGCGCAGGGCCTTCTTGATCTGCTCGATCGTGGGCTCCTTGCCCTCAAGGTAGAGCTCCATCAGCTGGTCGTCCAGCTCGCTGACCTTCTCGAGCATGACGTGGCGCCACTTGTCGAAGTATTCCCTTTCCTCGGCCGGGATATCGACCTCGCGGACCTTGTCGCCCTTGTCGCCCTCGAAGTAGAAGGCTCGCTTGGTGAGCAAGTCCATGACGCCCTTGTGCTCGTGCCCGTGCCCAATGGGGCACTGGATCGGGATGCCGTTGGCGCCCAGGCGCTTCTTGATCGTGTCGTAGGAGAAGTCGAACGACGCGCCGATCTTGTCGCACTTGTTGATGAAGCACAGGCGCGGCACCTTGTACCGGTCGGCCTGACGCCACACCGTCTCGGACTGGGCCTCGACGCCTTCCTTGCCGTCGAACACCGCAACCGCGCCGTCGAGCACGCGGAGCGAGCGCTCGACTTCGATGGTGAAGTCCACGTGCCCGGGGGTGTCGATCAGGTTCACCTTGTAATCGGTGGTGGTGCCGGTGCGGGTCCACGGGCAGGTGGTCGCGGCCGACTGGATCGTGATGCCACGCTCCTGCTCGTCCTGCAGGAAGTCCATCGTCGCGGTGCCCTCGTGTACCTCGCCGATCTTGTAGTTCTTGCCCGTGTAGTACAGGATGCGCTCGGAGACCGTGGTCTTGCCGGCGTCGATGTGGGCACAGATACCGATGTTGCGGACGTGAGCGAGGTCGGTGGATACGGCTGTCATGGCGAAAAACCTTTGGGAACAGTCCCGGCATTTCCTCCGACGCGTACAAGGCGTCGACGGGGCCGGCTTCGTGCGAGTGAATCGTGACTCAAAAAACGCTGATCTAGAAGCCACTCGGAGCCGTTCAACACGGTTCCGTCGGCGTGGTTTGACTTGCTGGGACGCTTGTCCGAAGAACAGTCGGGCAAGCGAAACAATCTCGGGTCAGCATGCCGTGGGAATGGCAGAGCGCTGGCCTTCCGCTCACTAGCCCGGTTCGATGTCCTCGTCCTCGTCCATACGCGGATCTCCCACGGAAATTGACCCAATTTGGATCGTCAAATCATAGCGCCACGCCCGGAACGATCAAGACCGGCCGGCCAGCCGCGCCAGAGACGCCCTTTGGTCCGCCCCCAACCCTTTCAACGGATCGAGCCGCGTGTTGGCATCCAATTCCAAGGCCCTCCGGGCCCAAGTCGCCGCCGACTCTCCGTCGCCCCTCCGCTGGTAGGCCTCCGTGAGCCGAACCGCGGTCGAAAGTCCGTACGGATCAAACGTGGATGCCGTCAACCACGCCTCGATCGCCCGATCCGCAGCGGACCGCTCATCCAGCATCGTCGCCCGCGCCGATCGGAGTGTCCCCAGCCACGACCACGACGCAGACCGCTCGTGCTTGCCGGATGTCGCCCGGAACGCAAACTCCTCGGCCCGGTCCGCCAGTTCTCGGGCTTCTGCGTCCCGGCCCAACTCGTGCCGGGCAGATGCCAGTTGAATCGCCAGCTTGCTGGCCGCTCGCAGCGTCCCAGGGTGAGTTGAAACATCGCCCGCCGCCTCGGAAAGTTTTTCGAGCGCCCGCAACAGCGACGCGGAGTTCAGCTCAGCGATCGCCCGGCGGATCGAGGCCTCCGAATCGCCGATGGTCCTCCCAACTTCGCGCGAGAGATCTCGCGCCAGCGCGGTCGGCGAATCGTCCGCCCCGGCCCGTCCGCCGCCAAGCGCGGCAAACCTTTGCCGGAAATCCGCCAGCGGCTTGACCGCCTCCGCCGCCCCGACAACCTTGCGCTGCCAATTCCAGGCGGGCCCAAGCCCGAACCATGCCAAGCCTGTGCAGCCCGCAACGAGAACCATGACGATCGCCACAGTTCCAAGTCGCCGTTCGGCCCACGGAGCAACGTCGGAACCGCCGTCTGCCGCAGCGGCACCCCGGCGCGCCGATCCGCCCAAGCCCGGGGCCGCCACGGCAGCAAAAAGCATCAGAACCCAACTGGCTGTTCCGGTCCAGATCGGCGTGACCTCAATCTGTGCATGAGCGGCCAGCGCAATCGCTCCCGCCGCGACCATCGACCGCGCCACCGCCAACCGCAACGCCGCGCAGATCGCCGCTGACAGGCCCATCCACGACACCGCGCCAACGACACGGACGACCGCCGAATCCGTCGTCGCGGAGGGTGAATCAAACCACGCGCCGACGACCGTCAGCAGCATGACAATCAGCACGATAACCCGAGCCTCCTGACGAGTGCCCCATCGGGCGGTGCCGAACTCGCCGGCGGGGCGGCCGTCGGACGCTCTTCCCAGAGCGTTCCATGAAGTGAGTTGCGCACCGGCCGCGAAGACGAGTCCCACCCACAGCACGCCCCACGCCAACCCCGCCCAGCCCAGAGTCGCCGCCCAATCGAACAAAACGCTGTGCGGGCTGGTGACTTCCTCGGGCGAGATCGGCGGTTTGGCGATCAGATACCCGTCCTTGAAACCCGATGGGCCAACGCCGACCAGTTGGTGTTGGCTGAAAATCCGAACCGCGCCCTGCATGTAGAACCAGCGAAAAAGCAAGCTCAACTCGCCAAACCGCTCGCCGATTTTTCCTCTCAGCACGACCGCGCTGAGCGCCCCGAAAACCGCCAGCATCCCGATTACTCCGCCGACGCTCGGAGTCAGCACGCTCCGCGCGCTCGGGACCGCTCGAACTTTCAGCAAAGCGAGGACGATGAGAAGTCCGAGCGCCGTCGCGACCGCGCCTCCCTTGGACATCGACATCGCGACGGCCGCAAGTGCCGTCGCCGATCCAAAGCACAGGGCAGCGCGGGGCATCCCCGTCAGCGTTCCCCACGTTGCGGCCGTGATACCGCAAAGAGCGACCGCCGCGGCGGCCGCTACGCTCGCGTACACGTTCGAGAGCGCGAACCACCCCGTCGCTTCGGGCTGGCAGAGCCGTCGCTCAAAGGCCCGGGCCGCCGATGAATCCTGCGACCAGCCCTGAGATTGCAGGAACAATTCGCGTGTTTCTCGGTACATCGCGAGTGTGGTGGGGTGCTCGACCAGGAGTTGTGCCGCTCCTTTGATCGCCAACAGACCGACCGCTCCGATGAGCAGCCCGAGCGTGACCCGCGCGAGGCGCTCATCTCGGGCGAGGCGAAGCGTGACCAGCCCGCCGACGATCGCGGACGCCCACCCCGAACCAACCCGAAGGTCGTCCAAGTCCCCGCCCTGGTCGATCAACCCGTGCCAGCACACGCCGGCGACCCCGAGACCGGCGAGCGCGATCGCAAGCGTCCATACCCAGGTGCGAGCGCTCGAACGGAACTTTGGTCCTCGCCCGAGAGTTCCCCCCAGCCCGATCGCGGCTCCGAGCCACGTCAGCACATCCAGCCCGAGCGAGTGCGCCGGTCCGAGCGCGCTCGACGGTGAGAACAGCACGCTCGGGTCCGCGTCCCAATACGGCAACGCTTCGCTCGGCAACACCAGCCGCGCCAGAACGACCGTCACGATCACGCCGAGCCCGAACGCGCGGAACGCGAACCCCCGGTCCTCCGGGTTTTCACCGAAGCTCCCGGCATGGTCCGTGCGCGCACTCACGGCGTCGCCCCGCGCTTACCGCCATGCTCCCCGGAAGAACCGCCCGAACCGGCGCCAGCGCTCGAAATCTCGAACGCCGCAAGCACGACCAGGGACATCACGGTCTGCACGCCCACCAGCGCCGCCTGCCAGGGCTGCAACGACGCGAGCGCGATCCCGCCCATGCCCGTCACGGCCGTCAGCCCGACGATCACCAGCACCGTCGCCGGTCTGGAGAGTCCACGCTTGACCATGCGGTGCGAAACGTGCTGCAAGTCTCCAACGAAGGGGCTTTTCCCCTGCATCAGCCGCAGTACGGTCACGCTCACAAAGTCATAGAGAGGCACGGCTAGGACGACGATCGGCATGAGCACGCCGTACCACGCCCCGGCCTCCGGCCGGGCGTCGCTCGGATCGAAGTAGGTCGTGCGCACGGTCAGGAACGCCAGCAGGAACCCAAGCACCAGCGACCCCCCGTCGCCCATGAAAATCTTGGCCGGTGGCGCGTTGAAGACCAGGAACCCGCCCAGCCCGCCGATCAGCAGCGCCAGGCACGCGGCGATGAACCACTGGGGATGTGGGTGCGCGAGCGTGGCCGCGAGGAAGCACGCCCCCGCGATCGCGCCTACGCCGCCCGCAAGCCCGTCCATGTTGTCCAGGAAGTTCATTGCGTTGGTGATCACGACGATCCACGCCACCGTCACGACGTAGGAAACCCAAGGCCCACCGACGTGCGCGTCGAGCAAAGTCAGGAGGCGTGAGCCCGAACCCACCGTAATCGCCGCCGCTGCGCCGACCATGAACACCATCTTCACGCCCGGCCCGAGCGCACGCCGATCGTCGATCAGCCCGACAACGTGCAGCACCAGCAAACAGCCGACCAGCAAGATCGCCATGGGCGTGCGCTCGGCGATCCCTGCCAGATGTGGAGAGACGCTGGGAAACCACGACACGACCATGCCAGGCGCAAAGCGAACAGCCACCAGTCCGACCACGATCGGGAGCGCGATCGACGCGAAGATCGCTACGCCGCCCGTGTTGGGCACACTCCGCGGCGGCATCTTCACCTGTCCCGCCACACCTCCCGAATCGAGCGCGCGCAACCGCAGCCCCAGGCGGCGCACGAGCGCCGTCGTCGGCAGCGAGACGCCGAACGCCACCGCGATCAAGGCCAGACACGCGACAACCATGAGTCGAGTCTAATCAAGCCCGGGCCCGGACGGTGGCGCAGGGGTCGGAATGACCCGCCCACGCCCGGGCCGGTTGCGCGCCCAGGCGAGCGTCAGGACCGTGAACACCGAGTACACGATCACGCCAATCCAAAGAATCCGCAGCGGCCAGGCGCCGAGCCGGTCAACGATTGTCGCCGCCCCGGGCCTGGAATCGCCGACGTACCCGTAGTTGACCTTTGCCAGAGAGTTCACGGGCAGCACGACCGCCCCGTATCCCAGCGTGACCAGCGACGCGAAGGAGAAATCCCGCCACGTCGGGCGATACCCGCGGACGATCACGTCGAACAGCCCGCCCAGCACGATATTCGAGTGGGCCACCCAGAACAGCCAAAACTTCAGGTGCGCCGGTCCGACCGTTACCGTCGGTGTCACAAACGCTTGCGACGAGAGCCCGATCCCCCAGAAATAGAGCATGGCGCGGAACCCGCGCCGCTCCGTGACGAGCGCCAGTCCCGCGGACCACGCGGCCAGATCGCAAATCTGCAACGGCAGGCTCACTTGGATATCCCAAAGCCGTGCGTAGTACCCCACCTCAAGCGTCTGCCAAGCGAAGATGAAATACCCCCACCGGCGAGCGATCATCTTGGCTCGCGCACCCCCGGCGCGGCGGGCCGCCGCACACAATGAAGCAAGGACCGAGCCCGCAACGACCACCATCACGGCGTGCAGAGGGGAGAAAGAGTGAAAACTGTCAAGCCAAGGCGGTGGCGGTGCCGTGGACGGAGTTGGTAAATGGGATGGTTGCCACCACAGCGCAGGCAGGAGCACGCCCAGCCCCTCATCCCAGGCGTCCATGCTCACCCCTTCGCCCCGACGGCGGCCTTCCCACCCGGCTGAGCCTGCTCGTGCCGCAACTGCCCGCACGCGGCGGCGATGTCGCGGCCGCGACTCGCCCGGATGTGCGCGTTGACGTGCCGGGCCCGCAGCAGACGCTGGAATTCGAGCACGTCGTCGGTGCGAGGCCGCTCGAAGGGCATGCCCTTGACCTCGTTGTATCGGATGAGGTTCACGTTGGCGCGCAAGCTCTTGGTGATCGTCGCCAGCTCGGCCGCGTGCTCGGGGCGGTCGTTCACGCCGCGCAGAAGGGTGTACTCCAGCGTGATCTCCCGGCCCGTTTTGGTGAACCAGCGTTGGCACGCGGTCCCTCGTTGTACCGAATGAGGTTGATGTTCGCCCGAATGGTTCGGGCGATTTCGGCCAACTGGCGTGCGTGCTCCGGCTGGTCGTTCACGCCGCCGAGAAGAATGTACTCCAGCGTGATCTCGCGGCCGGTTTTCTCAAACCACTTCTGGCACGCCGCGAGCAGCTCGGGAATGGTGGTGTACTCGGCCCATGGAATGAGGCGTTTGCGGATGTCGTCGTTGGGGGCGTGCAGCGACAAGGCCAGCGTCACCGGAAGCTCGAACTCGCCGGCGAGTTTCTCGATGGCCTTCGGCAGCCCGACGGTTGAGATGGTGATCTTGCGGGCCGAGATGTTCATGCCCCACGGGGCGTTGAGCGTGCGGATCGCCGCGGCCACGGACGCGAAGTTGCTCAGCGGCTCGCCCATTCCCATGAATACGACGTTGGAGATACGGGGAGAATCCGCGGTCAACGCGGCGTCGGGAGGTGAGAGCAGTGAACGCAACCGCCACACCTGCTCCACGATCCGCCCCGCCGAGAGGTTGCCGTCGAGCCCCCCGATCCCGGAAGCACAGAACTTGCACCCCACGGGGCACCCGACCTGCGACGAGATGCAGGCCGTGTTTCGATCATCCGCTGGGATCATCACGCACTCGGTCTGGCGCGAGGAATCCTGAGACAGCGGCGACGAGAGAACGGGCAGAGACACTCCATTTCCGCCGCTCGGCGAC
>JBGAOD010000161.1:0-6605 GCA_044221955.1 Phycisphaerales bacterium
GCGCTCCTCCCCCGATCGCGCTCCCCTGCCGCGCCGATGAACGCCCACACCGCGACTATCACGAACGCCAACTGCCACATGTCCAGCGAGATCTCTCGCGTCCGCCGAAAAAACTCGTAGCTGCTCGCCAGCGCGAGCCCCGACCACAACGCCACCCGCCGGCCGCCCAATCGCCGCGCGATCGCCGTCGTCGCCAGCACCACCACGGCCGCCGCCAGCACCGTCGGCACCCGGGCAGTGGCCAGGTTGATGCCGAAGATGTTCAGGAACAGCCCGTGGATCCACAGCGCCAGCGGCGGCTTGTTGAAATACAGCACGCCGGGCTGCGACTCAAGCGACAGAAAGTTCCCCGTGCGCCACGCCCGCACCCCGATCGCGCCGTACCACCCCGTGTCACCCCGCCAATCACCCTGCGCAAGGTGAGGCATAGTCAGGCACAGCAAAGCCACGACAGGAATGAAAAAAAATCGCCACCGAACCCAGAACCGTGTGACGGGCGCAGAGATCGATGGGCGGGCGAGTTTCACAAGTGAGAGATCTCAGGAGCGCGATCGGACCGGGCGATCAATCGGCAAGCGAACTCGATCCGGGGTTCACTGCTTGGACTCGGCCGAAACCTTGACCTTCTTGCTGCTCGGCTGCTTCTTCTCTTTCTCCGCGGGAAGCATCGCCTTGGAGACCTCCGGGTCGATGAACAGGATGCACCCGCACGACACGCACGTCGTCAGCTTGCCCGAGCCCAGCAGCCCGCTCACGCTCTCGACGGGCAGCCCCATCTGGCAGGCCCCGCAGTTGAACTCGTGCCGCTTGCGATCGACGATCTCGACCGTCGCCATGGCCTCGTCGCCGCGCGTCTCGACCAGCCGCTCGAACATCACCAGCGTGCTCTTGTTCACCTCGGCCGCGAGCGCCAGCCGCTCGGCCTTGAGCTCCGCCAGGCGGTCCTTGATCTCTTCCTCCCGCTTGGCCTTGTCCTCGACCGCGACCGCCCGCATCCTCTTCCGCTCGTCCTGCTCGGTCGCCAGCTTGGCCAGGTCCGCCTTCAGCTCGTCGGCCTTTTGCATGTGCTCGAGCGCCGCCTGCTCGGCCCGGTCACGCTCGGCCTTGAACGTGTTCACCTCGGTCAGGTGCCCCTTGTATTCCTTGTTCGTCTGGGCGACGTTCATCGCTTCGCGGATCGCCGCCATCTTGGCGTCAACCCGGGCAACCTCACCCTCTTGATTCTTCGCCGCGGCCGCGAACTGCTTCTGCTGAGTCTCCAGCTCCGTCTTCTTGGCGGTGATGGCCGCGAGCTGGGATTCCTGCTCGGCCAGGAACCGCTCGGCACCTCGCAGCCTGGTCTGGAGACCACGCAACTGCTTATCAACCGAGAAAAGTTTGACCAGCTTCTGGGTCACATCCATCGGGGGGAGACTCCAAACGCGACCGGGGGACACGAGTTTCGACCAAGGGAGTGTAGACAATCCGCCGACCGATGTGGAGCCTGCCTCCTCCCGCGAACACCCTTTCCCGCTCCGGTTCGTGCCCGTTCAGTTCGCGTGTACCAACGCCAGCGCCCAAAACGCCACCGGCACCACCAGCAACGGCGAATCAATGACGTCCAGCACGCCCCCAAAGCCCGGTACCGCGTGCCCCGAATCTTTCAGCCCCGCGTCCCGTTTGAACGCGCTCGCCATCAGGTCCCCCACCTGCCCAAGCACCGCGAACACCGCCCCAGAGATCGGCCCGAACCACATCGGGGCCAGCGCAACCCCCAGCGCCGACCGGTACGCCAGCAGCCCCAGCGTCGCCACCACCATCGCCAGCACGACCCCGCCGAAGAGCCCCTCCCACGTCTTGCCCGGGCTCAGCCACGGGATCATCTTGTGCTTCCCGATCGACTTGCCCGTGAAATAGGCCCCGATGTCGCACGATTTGATCACCAGCAGCACCCACAGCAGCGCCCAGGCCGAGTGCAACTCCCGGAACGCGGGAATAAACCCGAGCATTAGGCCCAGGTACACAAACGCCAGCATCGCCGAGCCGCTCACCCCGACAATCCCCTGGGGCGACCGCTGGCGAACCCCACACACCATGCTCAGCACCAGCACCAGCGTGGCCAGCGACGGGATCACCACCCCCGAGCTCGTCGCGATACCGAGAAAGAAAGACTTCCCGAGAAAAGCGCTGGACGAGGCGGGCCACATCCCAACCAGCCCCATCGACGCGGCAAAGCTCAGGAGAACCCGTGAGACCTCGACGCCCTTGGCGCGGACGATGGTCGCCAGCTCCCCCACCCCCAACATCGCCAGAAGAAACACGATCAGGAACACCACAAGCCCGCGCGGCCCGTGCGCCGCCGCGATGGACTCGTCGAGCCACAGCCCGCCGATGAGCGCCGCGATCATGACGGGCCCGTAGATCAGCCGTTCACGCATCGCGCCATCGCCTTGCGTCCGAGTTGTCAGCGAACTGATCTGCCACAGCAAGTAATTGCTCACCCGCATCTCGCCGGCGGTGCGGATCAAAAGGTCAGGGTCGGCAAGCCCCGCCGTGTACAACCGCCCCGCGAACGCCGCCTCGTCGATCGCACCCGGGCTCAACCGCCCCGCCGCGACCTCGGCCGCCAACGCCCGGGCCGCATCGACGATCTCCGCCCGCGCGCTGTAATTGATTGCCAAACACAGCGTCGTCCCCGTGCAGTGGGCCGTCCCACGAACCAGCCGGTCGATCGCCTCCAGCACCGGCCCGGGCAGCCCCTCGCGCCGCCCGATCACCACGCACCGGATGTTGTGCGTGCACAGCTCCTCGCGCTCGCCGTCGCAGTACGCGATGCACAGGCTCATCAGCGCTTCGATCTCGTCCTTGGGCCGCTTCCAGTTCTCCATCGAGAACGAGTACAGCGTCAGCACCTCGATTCCAAGCCGCGTGCACTCCTGCATCACCGTGCGCACCGAACGCGCGCCGTTGCGGTGACCGAACTCACGCGGGAACCCACGCTGCCGGGCCCAGCGGCCGTTGCCGTCCATGATGATCGCGATATGCCGCGGCACTTTCGCCGGGTGAACATCAGGCAATTGCTTGAGCGGGTCGGCGTGCGGGAAGCGAGCCTTCAACGCGGCCAACGCCGACGCCACGCTCGGCTCGTGCCGGTCGATCGTCTCGCTCACCGGCGTGGCGGCCTCTGAGGATGAAGGGGTCGAGGGCAGGTTCACTCTTCAAAGTCCCCACGTCAACGTCCCAGGGTCGTTCATCCGGCAACGATCGTCTGCTCCCGGTCCGGCCCGACACTCACAAACGCCAGCGGCACGCCGACGGTTCGCTCAATCGTGTCCAAATAGTTCCGAGCACTCGCGGGCAGGTCAGAAATCTTTCGCGCACCCGTCACCGGCTCCACGAACCCCGGCAGCGTCGTGTACACCGGCTTGGCCTTGGCAAGATCAAAGCTGTCAGCCGGGAACCGATCGGTGGTCTTCCCGTCGATCGAGTACCCCGTGCACACCTGCAACTTGTCAACGCCCGAAAGCACATCCAGCAGCATCACCGACAAGCCGGTCGCGCCGTTCACCATCGCCGTGTACTTCAAGGCCACCAAATCGAGCCACCCCACACGCCGAGGCCTCCCCGTCGTTGTCCCGAACTCGCGCCCACGCTGACGGATCCCGTCTCCTACCGCGTCGAAAAGCTCAGTCGGCATCGGCCCCGAGCCCACCCGCGTCGAGTACGCCTTCATCACGCCCAGCAGGCTCGAAAGCCGCTGCGTCGGCACGCCCGATCCGGGCCCGATCCCCCCCGCGGCCGTGCTCGAACCCGTGACGTACGGGTACGTCCCATGATCCACGTCCAGCAAGGTCCCGTTCGCGCCTTCAAACATGACCCGCTTGCCGGCCGCGAGTTGCTCGTGCAGCAAGTACGTCGTGTCACGGATCATCGGCGCGAGCCGCTTGCCGAACGCCAGGGCACGCTCGACGACCTCGCCCACGTTGATCGCCGGCTTGCCGCGCGACGCGAACACCGGGTTCTTCAGAGTGGCCGCGATCTTGATCTTGGCCGTCAGGATCTCGGGGCGCAGCAGGTCCGCCATCCGCACCCCGGCCGCCCGCTGCACCTTATCCGCGTAGCACGGCCCGATGCCGCGACGCGTCGTCCCGATCTCGGTCACGATGCTCGGCTCGCTCGCACTAGCCAATCCCGCGCCGGCCCCCTCACCCTTGAGCAACTCCTCGCGCAGCGTGTCCTCTTCCTTGTGGTACGGCAGCACCACGTGCGCGTTCTGCGAGACCACCAGCCCCGACACATCCACGCCCTTGCCGATCAGCGTGTCGAGCTCCTTGAGCAAGGCCTCGGGGTCAACCACCACGCCGTTGCCGATCACCGCCAGCTTGCCGGGCGAAAGAATGCCCGCCGGGATCAGGTGCAACGCGTAGCGCTGACCCGCGATCACCACCGAATGCCCGGCGTTGGCCCCGCCGTTGTAGCGGACCACCACGTCGTGCTGGGCCGTGAGCAGATCCACGATCTTTCCCTTGCCCTCGTCGCCCCACTGGAGCCCGACAACGCCGGTGCAAACGCCGCCGGAGGCCGACCTTGGTGTTGAAGCAGCTGTCATCGCGGACATAGGAGGATTCCTGCGACCCGAACGGCGGGCCGATAAGTCTCGACAGAAAACGGTAGTCGCGTGCTCGGCTCGAAGGTTCATGTGACGGGAAAGGAGCGCTGACGACGGCAATCGGCGGTCCCGGCGGGGAAGGGGAAGTCGGTGCTCCCCACGAAAGACACGCTCCGGGGTCAAGCCCGATACCAAATACGCCGATCCGAGCGGGCGCGGCTCCCTCGCGTCACCATGGCCAACGACACCGTCAGAATCATGTGCCCGAACCTCACCTGCCGCAAGGTGCTGGCGGTTCCCTCTTCGGCACGAGGCAAGACCGTGCGTTGTCGGAACTGTTCGACCAGCATCCGCGTCCCAGCGTTCCCCATGGAATCCAAGAAGATGCCGACCAGCGGCGAGGACGCTCCGGCCAAGCCCGCTTCCTAGCCCGAGCGGCACACAGCCCCCTTCGACACCTCACTACAGTCTCCGATGGGCGAGGGAGTGGACATCGCGGTAGTAGGTGCCGGAGCCGCAGGAATCATGGCGGCGATCTCGGCCGGTCGAACCGCGCACGCCGCCGGAAGTCCGCTGAGACTCATCGCGCTCGACGGCGCACGCACCCTCGGCGCCAAGATCCTCGTCGCTGGCGGCGGACGCTGCAACGTCACGCACCACGCCGTGGACGAACACCAGTACGCCGGGGCATCCCGCAACGCGATCAAAAAAATCCTGCGGCGGTTCGATGTCCCCCAGACCATCGAGTTCTTCAGCCAGCTCGGCGTGGAACTCAAACGCGAAGAGACCGGCAAGCTCTTTCCCACCACCGACCGCGCCCGCACAGTCCTCGACGCGCTCCTGGCCGCGGCCCACGACGCGGGAGTCGAGATCGTCCACCCCTGGCGCGTCGGCGCGATCCACGCGCACGGCGAGGGCGACGGGCGAACCTTCATCATCGAGCACACGCTCAACACCCACTCCCAGACTCTCCCAATACCGTCGCCCATCCGCGCACGCCGCGTCATCCTCGCCACCGGCGGCATGAGCCTCCCCAAAACCGGCTCCGACGGCGGCGGCTACGACCTCGCCCGCGCGCTAGGGCACACCATCACGCCCCGAGTCTTCCCGGCCCTGGTTCCGCTGACCCTCCCGCCCGATCACTTCATCTGTTCGCTCAGCGGCTTCACGTTGCCAGCGACTCTCGAAGTTCGATCCGGCACCGGCAAAAGGCTGGTGAGCTTCACAAACTCAACACTCTGCGCCCACTTCGGCCTGAGCGGGCCGAGCGTGCTGGACATCAGCCGCTACTACCTCGACGCCCACGCGAGCGACCCGGGCGTGGTGCTGGTGATGAACTGGCTACCGGGCGAGTCCCTCGAATCCGTCGACAACGCGCTGCGCACGCTCGGAAGATCCACACCGTTTCGCTGGCTGCGCGACCGTTTTCCCGAGCGCGCGACCGAGGCCTTCGTCAAAGCGGCCCAAGTCCCAGCCTCAACTACCGGCGACCAACTCACCCGCGAGCAACGCCGGCGGCTGGCGCTCATCGTCACCGAGACGCCGCTGCCGATCACCGGCTCGCGCGGGTTCACCTACGCCGAAGTCACGGCCGGGGGCGTGCCGCTGTCGGAGTTGCGCCTGGAAACCATGGAATCGCGGCCTTGCCCGGGGCTGCATCTGTGCGGCGAGGTCTGCGACGTGGACGGCCGCATCGGCGGATTCAATTTTCAATGGGCCTGGGCGAGCGGGTTTGTGGCGGGGAGCGCGGCCGGAATCACCGCTCCATCAACCGAAGCCTAGAGCCAGGACCACAGCCAACCTATCCCACCACCCCACGCCAACCACGCTATCACGCCAACCATCACCAAGAGCAGCAGCCATTTGATCCACCGAGGGGGCCTCGTCGCTTCCGGGGCATCGTCGTCGCGAATCCCCCTGCCAGAACCCCAGACACCAAGCAGAATTTCGAGAACGAAATCGAGCATCGTTGCCCCCACGCGCCGACCCCCGTGCTCTCCATCCCTTGACTCTACAC
>JBGAOD010000162.1:0-6541 GCA_044221955.1 Phycisphaerales bacterium
GACCGCCGCCCGCGCGTCACCGTCGCCGGGCGCGTCATGCTCAACCGCGACAACGGCAAGCTCCTGTGGCTCAACCTCCGCGACGCCTCGGGCGACCTGCAAGTCGCCGTCAGCCAGCGTGATTGCAAGGAGCAGGGGTTCAAGCTCGCCAAGCTCACCGACTTGGGCGATGTGCTCGTGGCCAGTGGCCGCGTGATGAAGACCAAGACGGGCGAGATCACGATCTGGGCCGACGACCTAGCACCGGGCGCCAAGTGCCTCGTGCCCCCGCCCGAAAAGCACGCCGGCCTGACCGACGTGGAACTCCGCTACCGCCAGCGCTACGTTGATCTCTGGGCCAATCCCGAGACCCTCCGCGTCTTCTCCCTCCGCTCCAAGATCGTCTCCAAGGTCCGCGAGATCTTGAACGCACGCGGCTTCCTCGAAGTCGAAACGCCCATGCTCCAGACGCTCGCCGGTGGCGCCGCCGCCCGGCCTTTCGTCACCCACATGAACGCGCTGGACATCTCGCTCTTCATGCGCATCGCCCCGGAGCTCTACCTCAAGCGCCTCCTCGTCGGCGGCATGCCCCGCGTCTACGAGATCAACCGCAACTTCCGCAACGAGGGCCTCGACAAGCAGCACAACCCCGAGTTCACCATGCTCGAGGTCTACGAAGCCTTCGGCGACATGACCACCGTCATGGAGATCACCGAGACGATTGTGCGCGAGTGCGCCAAGACCGTCGCCAGCGACCCCGACTACCGCGCGCTGGGTGGCCCGGCAGTCTCTGCCGGGTCTTCGCCCTTGTCCGATCGGAAAGACACGCCAGGGACTGGCGTGCCACCCAAGACAATCACTCTTCCCTTCGGCGAGATCGAGATCAACTACGGTCAACCCTTCGACCGTGTGAGATACGCCGACCTCTTCGAGAAGGCCCTCGGCTTCACGATGGACGACAACGCGCGATGCAAGAAGGAAGCCCGCGATCGCCACCTCTTCCCCGCCGCCGCGATCGACAAGATTGATCCCGTGCTCATCATCAACGAACTCTTCGAGGAGTGTGCCGAGAAGAGCATCGACATCACCCGCCCCACGTTCATCACGCACTATCCCTCGGCGATCTCGCCGCTCACCCGCCCCAACCGCGAGGACCCCAAGGTCGCCGACCGTGCCGACCTCTTCATCGGGCACATGGAGATCGCGCCGCACTACACGGAGCTCAACGATCCCGACGTGCAGGAGGCGAAGTTCAAGGAGCAGTTGACCGGCGCCGACGCCGAGAAGAACGCCGAGGAAAACACCTTCCGCACCATGGACCACGATTTCCTGCGGGCGCTCAAGGTGGGCATGCCCCCCGCCGGCGGCATGGGGCTGGGCATCGATCGGCTCGTCATGTTGCTCACGAACCAGCGGACAATCCGGGACGTGGTGCTGTTCCCGCTAATGAGGCCGGGGGAATAAGGATCCATTGGGAGTGGGCAGTAGGGTGCCACCGAAGTCGCGGCCTTGGGCGACTCCGGTGCCCGTCGGCCAGCCGCCGCCGGTCAAGCACTGAAGTCCCGAAGCCGGGACTTCAGTGGCACGACTTCGGTGCCCCCTCGCCCGGGCCTGGGATGGGGTGCCGTGGGTTGCGGCTTGGAGCAACCCACGCCGGTGGTCCGTGAGCAGCACTATCCTCTGGCATGGCCATGCAGACCCAGTACGTCCCAGGACAGCGAGTTCGAGTGACCCAGCAGGTGCCGCGCCTCGAGCGAGCCGGCGGCGGGACGATGACGACGTTCGTCGAGGGCACGATCGTGAAGGCCGAACAGGAAAAGAGCGGCTCGTGGTACGCCCACAGCAAGGACCACAAGGTCTGGCTCGACCGCCTGCGGCTGAAGAAGGACGACGGCGAGATCGTGGTGCTCAACCTGGACCAGTACTCGCATGTGGATGTGCTGGACGCCTGAGCCCGCTCAGATTTCATTTCCACTTTGCTGGCAAATCAGGAAACATGGTGCATCTTTGAGGCATGACGAAGCACTCGCTTCCGGTGGTGGCGTGCGCGGCCTCGGCCTGCGCGATATTCTCGGCCCCAGCTGTCACATCGGCCCAAGTAGGCCCTGACGGCATCGACTGGGTCACGGTCGGTGCGGTCGGCAATGCCCCCTGGCCGGGCAACGGCACACGTCCAGACTTGGCGATTGGGCGGGGCAGCGTCGGCTACGAGTACAAGATCGGGCGCTTCGAGGTCACGACGTCTCAGTGGGCCGAATTCTTCAACGCGGCATACGATCGGAATCCGAACGATCGCTTGCCACATATGCTGCCGCCGGACCACTGGGGGGCAGTGTCGACCACTCCGAATACCCCGGGTGGCCTGCGCTGGAGCGTACCGGCGGGGCGGGAGATGCTGCCGGTGGGCGACATCTCGTGGCGCATGGCCGCTATGTATTGCAACTGGCTCTGCAACGACAAGCGAGCCGATCGGGCCGCGTTTCTCAATGGCGCGTACGACGTGAGCACGTTCGGCTACACCGGCCCGAACGGCGACATCTTCACCGATCAGCGCGCACACACCCCCGGCGCTCGGTACTGGATTCCGACGTGGGACGAAACTTTGAAGGCCTTTCACTATGACCCGAACCGCGCCAACCCCGACGGCACGCGCGGTGGGTACTGGCTCTACAGCTACACGAGCGACACGCCGCTGCCGGGCGGGCCGCCCCCGAGCCGCGGGGGCACGGGATTCGCGAACTACGGCTTCTATTCCCCAAGCCCCTTCTCTATTCCATTGGGGTCCTATAACGTCACAAGTCCTTGGGGCTTGTATGACACCGCTGGGGCGACGGGCGAGTGGAGTGAGTCAGTGTATTCTACTCTGGACGGTCGGCCTTACAGATACTTTGATGGTTCATATTGGACTTCCGCACAAGGGCAATCCATTTCTGAGCTTGCCCACCAACGGTGGAGTGGGTGAGTGTATCAGCGTCGGCTCGCCTCGAACTGTTCGGGGCTGACGTAGCCGAGGCTGGAGTGGATGCGTTGGCGGTTGTAGAAGACCTCGATGTAGTCGAAGATCGCGGCTTTGGCCTCTTGGCGGGTGGCGAAGACGCGATCGATCATCAGCTCGTTCTTGAGCGTGGCCCAGAAGCTCTCCTGGGGCGCGTTGTCGTAGCAATCGCCCGTGCGGCTCATGCTCGCGACCATGCCCCACGCCTCCAACTGGGCGCGGTAGGCGCCGCAGCAATATTGCACGCCGCGATCGCTGTGGTGGATCAACCCGGGCCCGGGCGTGCGCGTCGTCGTCGCCATCGCGAGCGCGTCGAGCACCAGTTCCGCACGCAGGTGTTCTTGCATACTCCAGCCCACGATCTTGCGCGAACATAAGTCCATCACGCCCGCCAGGTACAGGAAGCCCTCGCCGGTAGAGATATACGTGATGTCGCACAGCCACGTCGTATCGGGCTTCTCGGCGGTGAACTTCCGGTCCAGCACGTTGGCGGCGACCGGATGATCGTGGTGGGAGTCCGTGGTGCGGGCCTTGAACTTCCGCGCGACTTTCGATCGGAGCTGGTTTTCCCGCATGATCCTCGCCACCGTCTTGCGGTTGAGCTTCACGCCCTGCCGGAGCAACTCGGCACGAATCTTCGGCGCGCCGTACACACGCCGCGACGCCTCGTGCACCACGCGAACCTTCTCCGTCAGTTCTGTTCGGCGTGCTTCACGCTTGCCCACGGGACGCTTGATCCAGCGGTAGTAGCCCGCCTTGCTCACCTTCAGCACGCGGCAGCAATCCTTCACGGTGAACTCGGGGACCAGGTGATCGCGGATGACCCTGAAGATCATGGCTGGCCTCCCCCCACGCCGTTCTCCCGCGCGAAGAACGCCGTCGCTTTTTTCAAAATGTCCCGCTCGATCTTCAGGCGGCGACACTCCGCCTCCAGCTCACGCACCCGCGCCGCCAGGTCCTGCTGGATCGGCGGCGTGAACGCCCCCGTGCCCGCGCGGGCCTGCGCCACCCAGGCGTGCAGCGTGTGCGACGGCATCCCCAGGTCCGCCGCGGCCTTCACCGCCGAGACCTTCTCCACCGTCACCCGCCGCACCGCCGCCTCCCGAAACTCACGCGTGTACGTCCTCTTCTTTGTTCCCTTGTCCATCCTTTGAACCTCCCGTCGATAGGCCCAAGCCTATCGATCCTTCGTGTCCACCGGAGGTGGGTAGGTTCACTTTCGTGCCTTGCCTTTCTCTGCCCTCTGCCATCTGCCCTCCGCGATCTGGTTTAGCACCCCGCCTCGAAGCGCTGGAGGTAGTAGAGGAGGTCGTCGATGGTGACGCCGCCGTCGGGGGTGCCGGTGGAGGAGCCGTCGTCGACGTCGGCGCGGGGAACGCCGTCGGCGTAGATCGTGATGTAGTAGAGGAGGTCGTCGATGGTGACGCCGCCGTCGGGAGTGCCGGTGCCGGTGCCGTCGTCCATGTCGGCGATACAGCCGCCTGCGACACGCACGAAAATCGTGGACGTCGGGCCCTCGAGGCGGCCATCGCTGGGCGTGACGGTGCAGCGCACGACCGACCCAGCGGGGGCCGCGCCCACGCGAATGGCGTCTGAGAGCGCGGCGCTCGTGATTCGTCGGACCTCGACGCCGCCGACGGTCCACACGTACGTGTATCGGACAACCTCATAGTCGGGGTCCTCGTTGACGGGCGAACTCTGGACGCGGCAGAAGATCACGTCGTCCGCGCCGGGAGCGGGTGGATCGAACGCGAGCCCACCGAGCGCCGCGGGCGGACGATTGAAGTCAGGGTCGGGGTTCGCACTCACGACGAAGGGCGCGTCCACGGCCAGGTCTCCATTTACGTCCAGACGCATCCGCCAGTTGCCCGCGATGCTGTGCAACCCGGCGATGTTCCACTGCCACCACCAGTTGGCCGTTCGCGCGAACCCGTTGGGCGCCCCATTCACGAGGAACTGGAGCGCCCCCGAGTCAAACTCCAGCGTTCCGCTTGGTCTGTAGTACCGGACACGAAAGTTGCTGGCCGCGGGCAGGTTGTACATCGTCAGCCAAAACCGGTTGAACGCATCGGAGAGCGCCACCTGTCCCGTGCTGGCCCACCGGAACGCCGAGTAGTTCGGCGGGACCGTTCGGATAAAGGCGAAATCCCTCGGCCTGAAAACTCGGAAGATCGGCGTCTGATTCGCCCACCCGCTCGTCCCCGGGTTACACGTTCCAGTGTACGGCTCATTCACGACTCCATTGCGCTGCACCTCGAAGTGAAGGTGCGGCCAGTTACTGAATCCGCTCGACGCGGCGAGCCCGATCTGCTGTCCCGCGGCGACCACGTCATTGACTTGGACGGAGACGCTCCCATTCGCGAGATGCCAATACAAGGTCCGGTGCCCACCGCCGTGCCCGATGATGACGTAGTTCGCGGGGTCGGTCGGCGCGGGGTTGGTGTTCATGTCCGGGTGCCCGTCGTCGCGTGCGAGAACTGTGCCGGGTTTGATGGCGAACACGGGGACGCCGATGATCTTCTCGGCGAAGCTCCGCAGCTCGCAATCGTGCCCGGTGTGCCCGTTGTACGTGCGGGAGGTGCAGTCCCAATCCTGGATGGCAGCCGAGGGGTCCATGTCTACGAAGTTGTTCATGAAGATGTCCTGGTACTCGTTCCCGCCCTGCGGCCAGAAATCGTACAGGTTCGTAGCACGATCCGAGTACACGAACGGTTCGGGGCCGTGCTCGCGGTAGTACGCCTGGATCCGCGCCTCCGTCTCCGCCCTCGCCTCGGGTGGGATGCAGTTAGCGCGGTCGCCGCCCGTAAGTTCGTCCGTCGGCCCACCGAAGTACAACCCACCCGAAGATTCGCACGGGGGTTCGTCGCGGCGGGCCGCCGACGCACTTTCCGGGTCTGCGAAGAAAAGCCACGGGAGCGTGGCCGCGATCAGTGTTCCGACCGTGCCCCCGATCGCGGCTTGGAGCGATCGGGGTGAGGCGTGACCGGAGGGCGTTCGGCCCCGATCGTGCAAAGCCACGATCGGGGGCACGGGCAAGGCCACGCCCCCGTGTTGAAGTCTGCAATCGAAGTGCTGTGCTCCGAGGCTGCTTGATTGCGCTCCAAAGCCGTCATGCTGAGGCCCGCAATCGTCGCGTTGCGCTCCGAAATCGTTCGATTGCGCTCCGCAATCGTCGTGCTGCGCCGGGTGCCGTGGTTCGGGGCCTTGGCCGAACCACGTTCGGGGGTTGCCGATCCAACGAGCGCTCTCGCGTGGGTTGCTCAAAGCCGCAACCCACGGCACCCCCACCCGAGCCAGGCGTGAGATTCTCGACGCAACCTGAGAAATGGTCGAGCCGAAGCGTCGCGTGGGCTCGCCAATGTGCGACTTGACCGCATCGAAAGGGGAAATGGTCGAGCCAAACTGCAAAATCGTCTCGACGAAATGGAAAATTGGCGAGCCGAAGCGAGGCTTTGCCGGGCCGGAATGGGATTTCTCCGGGCCGAAGTTGGACGGCGCGGGGCCAAAGCTCGTTTTTTTCGCGGGATTGTTCGTCATGGCTCAAGTCTCCCTTCGCGTCGTTCGATG
>JBGAOD010000163.1:0-6451 GCA_044221955.1 Phycisphaerales bacterium
TCCGTGCTCCCGGAGGTCTTGTCCCGGATCACAACCTTGAGCTTGTAGTTCCCAACGCTCAAGGTTTCCGGTAGATCGATCGTCTGCACCAAATAGAAGTCACGCCTGCGTTTTCGGCTCACCTCGACCACCGTCTGCTCGGGGCGACGCCACTGCAACGACCCGTCCGCGTCGTGCCACAGCCCCAGCTCCTCCGAAACCTCGACAGCCCACATCTGATCAGAATCCGACGACGACCAACCCAGGTCCGTCACACCGGTGTCGCGGTCGCGGGCCGCGCGGTGCGTGAAGCGGTCCACCTCGACGTACACCAAGGCACGATTCGCCCGGCCCGCGAGGAACGTGTTGCTCGGGAACGGATCGTACTGCCCGAAGCCCATCACACGCCGGCACAGCACCGCATTCGCGATCCGCACGTTCTGAACCGCGCCGATCGCGGCCGAAGCCTGATCGAAGACCTCGGCGGCGCCGGCCGGGTCGCCGTCCTTGGCCGGTCCGCTCGAAAACCCCTTCACGAGCCCGGAAAACGCCGCGAGAACCGAGCGCTGCGCGGGCGAAAGAGACGGATCGGGCGACGCCGTCGCGGGTTGACCCGGAACGAGCAATGCATCGAGTGCGGCGAGCATCGCTTTGTCGGTGAACCCGGGCGCGCCGGGAGCGGACCGCTCCGCGATCGCGGCGCGAAGTTCCGTCGTCGCATCGCGCAGACGCTCCTGCGCGGACTTCGGCACGCTCGTCGCGGGAGCCGAGGCCGCGCTCGCGGAGAGCCCCGTGTTGATCGCCGAATCTGACTCCGACGGCGGACCGCTCGCGGCAGACGCGACGCCGGGCTCCACCGTAGTCGAGCGGGTTCGCGCTGGTGCTTCTGCTTTGGGTGTGCTGGCGGCTCCCTCGAAGATCGAACTCAGCGGGAGATCGGGGCGCGACTCAATCCCGGGCTTTGTCTTGGCTCCCACAACTGGAGCGACAAGTGTCGTCGCCGCCGCGTCGCTCGACGCGAGGGCCTCAAGCCCGGTGTTGGCGGCGTCGGGATCGTGCCCACCCGGAGCCGCGCAACCCGCCAGCGACAGCACGATCGCAACGGCCGGGTGGAACACCCGGGTAACGGCAGACGCAATGACCGGATGGGAGTGGGATCGGTCGCGGTTGGTCATGACGGGACTCCTATGGCCCGGTCGTATCGACCGCTGACTCGAAAGAGGCTTGGGTTTCCGGCCCCCCGGGAGAGTGCTAGGTCCGAAGATCTCTTGTCCCTTCACGCGCCTAGGCGGTCGAGAATGAACGGGATCGCGGGAGGGACGACGAAAGGCTTCGGGTCCTTTGGCTCAGTGCTCTCCGCGCCCGGGCTGGGTGTTGAGGCCAGCTTGATCTTGACCTGGGCTTCCGGGATCGGGTTATCAAGCCCGAAGACGTTGACCTCGCGGACCATGCCGCGGTGCGTGGATTCGATAAAGATCGTCTCCGTGGAACCCGGCAACTGCGCGGAGCGGGCCGAGACCACACCGTCTCCCAACCCGCGCGTCAACTCGCGGCACTGTTCGAGCAGGCTCTCGGCCTCGTGGTCGCCGAGGATCTTCTTGACGATCGGCTTGGAGAGCGCCTCTTCGAGACGCAGGTCGTCGGCGGTCGTCACGCGCGCGACGATCGACGTAATCGTGAGCTGGGACGAACTGGGCGTCGGGCGGGAGTTGAGTTCGCTGAGATACGCCGAGCCCGGCAAGAGGTCGCGGCCCGCCTGTCCGTCACCATCGAGATCGAACCGCCCCAGATCGCGGACGTTGTGGTTGTCCGAGTCGATCCACCGCCACAGCGTCTCGCGGGCCTCGCTCAGGCACTGCAGTCGCGCAAAGGGCGAGCCGAGGTTCGGGGTCCCAAGCAAAATCAGCCGGCGGAGATCGGGCTTGGGTGCCGCGTCGGCCGAGTGCCCGGTCGGGCGGCCGTCGTAAAAATCGGCGCGGGTGAGCACATCCCGCGCGATGAGGCCACCCATCGAGTGGCACACGAGATCGACCGACCGGGCGCCCCCGGCCGCGAGGTGCGACAGGGCGTCGTTGAGCAGTGTCGCGGAGGCGGCGAGCGATTGGTCGTTGGGATAGTCAAGCCGTGCGACGCCGAGCGAGTTCAGATCGGATCGACGACGGATCGCGGGCGCGAGGTCGTTCCAGACGTCGCCGGTGTCGTCCAGCCCGTGGACGAGGAGCACGACGTGCCCGGGGAGCGCGGTCCCTACGTCGAGCGCGGACCAGTCGCTCGGCGAAATACCAAACGTCCCCGGCCTGAGCACATGGACGCCTTGGACGCGCGGCATGGGCGCGACATCGCCGAAGTGGACGTGCGTGAAGTCCTTGATCGAGTCACAGAAGTCCCCGGCCTCGCGGCGCAGGGCGTCACGCCAGCCGGGCTTGGACTGGTCGTCAAGAGCAGCGGAAGACTGCCCGCGCGCGGGGGCCTGGGTCGCCAGCGTGGCGAGGGCGGCCGCGGCGATGCCGAACGGGACACGGCCGGTGAACAAGCGACGCCAATGGGGCATGAAAGAACCTCCGGGAGTTGTTGGGAGCGGTGCTCGGCGGGTTTCGATGCACGCCGCGTGCCAGCCCGCTTGGAGCGGTGAGAGACAGACGCAGCCCTCTTCTTACTTCCGCATCGGCGGACCGAGAACGAACGTCAGCCACACGCTGCCGAGATAGGAACCCGCGACCAGCCAGAACGACAGCCAGGCCCAGGGTTGGCCCTCGCGGTCGGCGACACGGCAACTCACGCGGTACGCGATCGGGGCGACGAGAAGGAGGCCGGGACAGGCAGCCCATTCGAGCAGGCCGTAGAGCACGGTACGGTTTCCCAGGGCCCGCACGAGCAAGACGATGACGGGCGGGCCGAGGGTGCAGAGGAGTTCGAGGGAGTGCTCGCGGGCCCAGTGGACGATTCGCATAATAGTAAACACTAACAACGGGACCGAACAAAGTCAATAGGCCCGATCTCGGCCGTGCTGACGCGTGCCGTGAGTACTCTGGTGCCCTTACTTTGCTTGGGAATCGTCGGCGGGAGAGGGCGTTCCCGCGGGCGAACCCGACGCCGTGCGGTGCATGTCCGCCGAGCCGCCGGCCTGCTTGATCAGCCGGTCCAGCAACGCCCGCTCGGCGTCGCGGTATTTCTCAAACGCCAGTTTCAACTGCCCATTGAGGCGCTCGATCGTTTCACGGTCGGTCACCTGACCGACGGGTGCCGAACCGGGGCCGGTGGAGAGTGCGGCCAGCGTGGCTTCGAGCGATTCGCTCGCCGCCCGCAGATCGCTCACCGCCTGCGCGTACGACCGGGCCGAGTCGTACAGCACCGACGTTTCGTTCTCCTTCTCGCTGGGCGTGTAGAACACGCGCCAAGGTTGCGAGCGGATCTCGACCGCGGCCAGCTTCATCTGATCGGTCACCAGCCGCGCATTAGCGAGGGCACGGCGAATGTTGGGCGTCTGCTCGCGGATCATCCCCGCGGCGGTTGCGGCGGCCGACGAGAGCGTGTCGAGCGTGCGGCGCGCGTCGCCGAGCGCGCCGTTGGCCTGATCGATGGTCTGCGTGTCCACCTTCCGCGCCGCCGAGTCGGCGCTGTCGAGGATGCTCGCAACTTTCGGTCGGCTCTCGGCGAGGATCGTGTCCACCTTGGCGATCGCCTCGCGGGCCTGGTCCACGCCGCCCGAGGCGTTGGTGATGATCGGGTCAAGCTTGGCCGACGCGGTGTCGAGGTTCTTGGTGATGGCGTCGATGCGCGAAGACCAGTCGGGGAGCTTGGTGCGGACCTCGTTGACGAGCCCGGTCACGTCAGTGATCGCCGCGTCGATCTTGGGCGCACCCTTGTCGGCGATTTCGGAGAGCTTGGAGACGGCCTTGCGTGTGTCGGTGATGATCGCGCGGACCTCGGCGGCCTGGTCGGGCCCGAACCCGGCCTGAGCGAGGAACGCCGGCGGCGCGAGCTGGCCCCGGATGCGCCCGTTGGATTCCAGCGCCGTCGCGCCCGGCTTGCTTGGGTCGCCCAGCGATGTCACGTTGACCGACGAGAACGAGCCGAGCAGCGGGCGCTCCAGAAAGAAGACCGCGTTGGCCAGGAACTTGAAACGCGACTGAACGCTGATCAGCACCTCGACTCCGACCTCGTGCCCGTCGATCGGCTCGGGAATCACTTCCACGGCCTTGACCTTGCCCACCGGCTGCCCACCCAGCAGCACCGACGACCCCGGCTTGAGCCCCGTCGCCCCGTCGGCCAGGGAGAAGATCACGCGGTAGTCGCGGGTCGGGGTCAGCGCATCGCCCACTCCCGAAAGCACAAAGCTGATCACGATGGCGAGGATGACGCCGGAGAGGAGGAAGGCCCCGGCGAGAACGTTGTTGTTGGGGCGTTGGCGGGACATGAGCGGTAGGTTAGCGGGAATCGGGCGGGGCGTGTTCTCATCGAGTTCCGGGAATGGCCGTGTGCTCGGTACCATAATCCATGGCCGTGCATACCTCAGCCGGGAGCCTCCCATGAATCGCCGTGCATTTCAGACGCTGCTCTTCTCCACGTTCCTCATCTTGAACGCACCGCAAGCCCCGATCGTTCGCGCCGCCGAGCCGCCGCCGACCCAGGGCCAAAGTCACAGCTACCACTCCAACCGAACCCCGCTCCAGCCCGGCCCGCTCATCAAGCTCCCCGTCGCGTCCTTCAAGCCCACCGGCTGGCTCGGCAAAGCCCTCCAGCTCCAGCGCGACGGCCTGGCCGGGCACCTCGGCGAGATCAGCGTCTGGCTCACCCGCAAGGACAACGCCTGGCTCCGCACCGACGGAAAGGGCGAGTACGGCTGGGAAGAGGTTCCTTACTGGCTCCGCGGCTACGCACGCATCGCCTACATCCTCGGCGACCAACGCATGCTCGACGAGTCCAAAGTCTGGATCGAGGGCACCCTCAGCAGCCAGCGCCCCGACGGCGACTTCGGCCCCATCCAGATCAAGAACGGCAAACGCGACCTCTGGGCCCAGATGCTCATGCTCCAAGTGCTCCAATCCTTCTACGAGTACTCCAACGACCCGCGCGTCGTGCCGTTCATGACCAACTATTTCAAGTGGCAGGCAACGCTGCCCGACGCGCAGTTCCTCAAGGACTACTGGGAGAACAGCCGCGGCGGCGACAACCTCGCCAGCGTCTACTGGCTCTACAACATCACCGGCGACGCTTTCCTGCTCGACCTCGCCACCAAGATCGACCGAAACACCGCGAACTGGCGGCAGGCCGACAACCTCCCCAACTGGCACAACGTAAACGTCGCCGAGTGCTTCCGCGAGCCCGCGACGTACGCGCTCCAGAGCGGCAAGCAGGCGGACATCGAGGCGTCGTACCGCAACTTCCGAGTCATCCGCGAACGCTACGGCAACGTTCCCGGCGGGATGTTCGGGGCCGACGAGGACGCCCGCGCCGGATATGTTGACCCGCACCAGGCCGTCGAAACCTGCGGCTTCGTCGAGCAGCTCTGGTCCAACGGGATCATGACGCAGATCACGGGCGACCCAATGTGGGCCGCGAACACCGAGGACGTGGCGTTCAACTCCATGCCGGCCGCGTTCACGCCCGACTATCGCGCCCTGAGGTACCTCACCGCGCCAAACCAGGCCGTGAGCGACAGCAAGAACCACGCGCCGGGCATCCAGAACAGCGGCCCGTTCTTCCTGATGAACCCCTTCAGCAGCCGCTGCTGCCAGCACAACCACTCCAGCGCGTGGGTCAACCTGGTCGAGCACGCCTGGATGGCCACCAACGACGACGGGCTGGCGGCGCTGGTGCACGTGGCGGGCGAGGTCCGGGCCCGCGTGGGACGCCCCGGGCGGATGGCGCTTGTCCGCGTGGAGACGGCGTACCCCTTCGACGGGGAGGTGAAGCTGACCGTCGTGGACGCGCCGGGCGTCTTCCCCCTGTACCTGCTCATCCCCGGTTGGGCCGAAGGGGCGGGCGTTCGCGTCAACGGCGCCGGGATCGACGTGGCACCGAAGCCGGGGGCGTATGTCCGTCTTGAGCGTGAATGGAAGCCGGGGGACGCCGTGGAGCTGACGCTGCCCATGCGGGTTGCCGTGCGGACCTGGGAGCAGAACCGCGGCAGCGTGAGCGTCGACCGTGGCCCCCTCACGTATTCGCTGAAAATCGAGGAGCGATATTCCACGGTCGCCAGCGACAAGACCGCTCAGCACGACGCGGGCTGGCGGGCGGGGGCCGACCCCACGAAGTGGCCGTCGTTCGAGATTCTGCCCGGATCGCCCTGGAATTTCGCTCTTCTGGTCGACCGGGAAAACCCCGGGCGATCGTTCGAGGTCGTGCGGCGGACCGGGGCGTTGAGTGTCGATCCGGTCACGAACGACGGGGCGCCCATAGTGCTGCAAGCGAGGGGTCGCAGGGTTCCGGCGTGGACGCTCGATGCTCACGGGCTGGCGGGCACGGTGCC
>JBGAOD010000164.1:0-6450 GCA_044221955.1 Phycisphaerales bacterium
GAAGAAGCAAATAAAAACACCAAGGTCGGAGTGACCCGACCTTGGTAGCACGAATGTGGGGCCGCGCCGCGGCCCGGGGTCAGTCGGTGCGACGAACGAACGCCCGCGTCCGCGGGGGCTCAGCAGCCCAGCTCGAAGAGCGCGGCGTAGGCGTCGAAGTCGTCGCCGGTGACGAAGCCGTCGCCGTCGAAGTCGGCGGTGTTGTCGCCGGCCTCGAAGGCCGCGACGAAGCCGTCGAAGTCGTCGCCCGTCGGGAAGCCGTCGCCGTCGAAGTCGATCGAGCAGCCGCCGAAGGCGACCGCCTTGCCGAGCGGCTGGGCGCAGAGGCCGGGGCCGAAGTTGTAGGTGTAGCACTCGCCCGCGTCGAAGAGGCCGTCGTTGGGCGTGTCGTCCTCGAAGGTGTTGTCGCCCTGACCGCCGTACGAGCCGGGCGGGATGCACTGGGGGCACTGGGCCCGGAGATTGTCGGGCGTGCCCCAGAGTATGGGCTGGCAGGGGTGGGCCGCCAGGGTGAAGGTCGTGCCGTCGAAGGCCTGGGCGAGGATCCCCTCGTAGGTGGTCACGTCCGCGCCGAAGGGGAGGCCGCCGGCGATGAAGCCGAGGTCGACGTTGCTGAAGTAAAAACCGTTGCCCGGGGCGAGCACGCCGTAATCAAGGACGAAGCCGGAGCCGCTGGTGAGCGCGGTGCAGGTGGCCAGGTCGCCGCCGCCGACGAAGAAGGCCGCGATGCACCGCCCGGCCGCGGGGGGGTTCCACGACCAGGCCCAATCGAACTCGGTGGCGAACGAGTTGCGGTGCTTGAGGAGGTCGTCCTGCCAGTGGTTGTTCAAGCCGGCGGGGCCGGAGTACAAATAACCGCAGCCGGCCGGCACGCCCGTGGCCGCGAGGGACCAGTCGCGGCCGAAGTCGTCGAACAGGCAGCCGGAGGGGATCGCGCGGTTCGAGAACGAGCCGTAGTCCATCCACCCGCTGGTCATCGAGACCACGCCGTTGACCTTCTGGACCGTGGCGACGCGGATCGGGTCGATCCGTGCGCCGACCTGGAGGGTTTGGAGCGGGGGCTTGGCCGAAGTAACGGCGGAGAACGTGCAACCAGCGACCAGGGCGATCTTTGTGCAACGATTCATGAGATGCTCCGAGGAGAGGACGATGGCCCCGTTCACACGGTCGCCGGGGGCTTTGGGCGTTGGGAACGCGCCGAGAAGAGCAACGAAGCGCGAGAGGAAGAATTGCGATCGGCGAGAACGGCCGATCGGCGGAGGGATGTTCGTGCGGGGGAGAGGTTCGGTTCGTTCCGGTTTTTCAGATCCGGAGAGTTTCTTTCGGCCAAGAATCGGCGCGATTCGCGGGTGCGGGCCGAGGGCCGCGCCACATGGGAACCGTGCCGGGCTGCATGGGCACAGTCCCCCGGCACCGAGGACCAGAAGAAACAGTGAGTTCTGGAGAGACTGGGGGTTGTGGGCCGGATCACTCCGCCCCCGCACCGATCAGCGGGAACATGAACTTGTCGCGGTCGCTGTCCACAATCTCGCCCAGCCACTCGTGCGTGATCACGCCGGCCTTGTTGACGAGGAACGCGGCGGGGACCACGGGGACGTCGCGGAGCCACGTCTTCCGGCCCTCGACAGGGACGTAGGCCGTGATCGTCGCTGGGACGGTTTCGAGCTCGGCGGGGCCTTTGGCGTCGGTCTGGATCGCCACCACGCGCAGCTTCGCGTTGTTGACCTTCGCCAGCACCTCGTCGTAGAACGGCAGCATCTTCTCGCAGTGCGGGCACCCGCCGCTGATGACCAGCACCAGCGTCGCGGGCTGACCCGAGCCGAACGAGAGCGAAAAGGGCGAGCCGTCGCGGGCCAGCAGTTCGAGCGGCTTCATGTTCTTTCCCACGGCCAGCGAATCGGGGGCGGGCGGCACGCTCACGCGGGAAAGCTCGGCCTTCAGCTCGCGGTTCTGCTTGGCCAGCAGCGTCACCAGCACGCACAGCCCCAGCGACGCGACGGCCAGCGCACCCACCGTCCAGCGCAGGCCGCGCACGGCGGCCGCGGCCGAGCCGCCGTCGGCGCGAGCGTCCGTCTGACTCTGCTCTCTCCCGGCATCAGCTTCGATGACCATCGACACGTTGACACCCCCGGATCGGATCGCTCTCTCCACCGCTCACGCCGCCCCGCGACCGCGGACGCTCCAGCAATCCCCCATTCTCTCTATCCCCGGCCAAGTCCACAAGGCCAATCGTGGTGATTCTTCCCGACCGAACGCGCCCGCTGGGCCGCGGGGCTTCCGCCCCGGAGCGCTACACTCTCCACCCGTGTCGCGGCACGCCGGCCCCGAGCACCTCGCCCACGCCCGCCTCACCTGCCGGCCAGGGCCGCCGGTTTATCTCTGATTTCCAGGGGGCGGAGCGGATCGAGGGGGCGTTCTCGATCGCCAACGCGCAGATGGGGCGCACACGGCAGGACAAGCCGTACCTGCGTTGCATCCTCGGCGACAAGACCGGCGAGCTGCCGGCCCGCATGTGGTCGATCGACGAGCCCACCTTCCGCCGCCTGCCCACCGACGGGTTCGTGTGGGTGCAGGGCGAGACCCAGCCCTATCAGGGCGAGTTGCAGTTCATCATCCACACGATTGATCCCGTCGAGCCCACGCCCGACCAGATGCGCGACCTGATGCCGACCACGGCCCGCGACGTCGACCAGATGTTCGCGGAGGTGCAGACGATCCTCGGCACCTTGGAGCACGGCGCGATGAAGGCGCTGGCGAAGGTGTATCTGGAGGATGCGCACCTGATGGACGCGTTCCGCCGCTGCCCGGCCGCCAAGAGCATGCATCATGCGTATCTTGGCGGGCTTTTGGAGCACACGCTGACGCTGCTGCAACTGGCGGATCGGGTGTGCCCGCTGTATCCCAAGATCAACCGCGACATCGTGCTCATGGGGCTGTTCCTGCACGACCTGGGCAAGACGCGCGAGCTGGCGTTCGATCGGGCTTTTAGCTATACGGACCGCGGCGAGCTGATCGGGCACATCGCCGAGGGGGCGATCATGCTGCACGACAAGGCCCAGCAGTTGATGCGCGAGGCGGGGATGCGCCTGCCGTCGGGCGTGATCATGGTTTTGCAGCACATCATCCTCTCGCACCACGGGCTGCCGGAGTTCGGCGCGGCCAAGCTGCCGTCGACGCCGGAGGCGATCTTGGTTTCGCTCTTAGATAACCTCGACGCGAAGACCACGATGTCGATCGCGGCGGCGCGGCCGGATCGGGCCGAGGGGGCGGAGTTCGGCGGGAACTTCACGGAGAAGAATTGGGCTCTGGAAACCAAGCTCTATCGGCCGGACCCTTTGGCGTAAGTCCTCCGCACCTTACGGCGGATCGCTACAGTTTGATGTCCCGGGGCCTTGCTGGCTCCGTGTTTCCATGCCGCGTGACGGTGGCGACATTCATTCGGAGAGAGACTCTATGCGTTCAAAGATTTCCGCGCTCACGGCTATCGCTGCGCTCGCTGGCGTTGCGCACGCCGGCAACATGTACGGCGTCATGTTCCGCACCGGCGGGCAGACCTCGGGCCTCAACCCGATCCTCTACGACGTCAACACCACGACCGGGGCCGCGACCAATCCGCGGAACGTGAACGTGAACGATTGTGTTGGGATCGC
This sequence comes from Phycisphaerales bacterium, assembly GCA_044221955.1. Classification (GTDB taxonomy): domain Bacteria; phylum Planctomycetota; class Phycisphaerae; order Phycisphaerales; family UBA1924; genus CAZCPB01. The sequence goes on from JBGAOD010000164.1 coordinate 3,651, forward strand.
GGCCGACCCCTTCACGGGGATCCTCTACGGCATGACCGACCAGTTCGGTCGCATCAACAACCAGTCGGGGCAGGGCGGCAAGAACCTGCTCTTCAGCATCAACCCCGCGACCGGCGCGGCGACGGGGATCGGTCGCATCGACCCGACCGGCGTCTTCCAAGAGTTCGAGGGCGATATCGCGTTCAACCCGGTGGACGGCGTGCTCTGGGGCGTGACCACGCAGGTCAACAACGCGCGGCTCTACACGATCAACAAGGCCACCGGGCTCGCCACCCTCGGCGCGCTGGTGACCCCAGTCATCGGTACCGACATGGACGCCAGCGCCATGACCTTTGATTCTTTGGGCAACCTCTACCTCCTAGACACCCGGTACCCGACCAACCCGGGCCCGGCCATTCTCTCCAAGGTGAACCCGCTCACCGGGGCGATCATTCAGTCGTGGAACACCGGCGTGACGCTCGGCAACGTGGCCGGCATCGCGTTCGGGCCCGGCGGCGAGCTGTTCGCCGCGGACGGCGACACCACCGGGACCAACAACCTGTACCGCTTCGATTTCGGGACCGGAACGCTGAACACGATCGGCGCGACGGGCGCGGCGGGCGGGATCTACCAGGGGCTCGCCGGCCTGGCGTACGTCGTCCCGGCCCCGACCAGCGCCGCGGTGATGCTCGCGGGCGGCGCGATGATGATGCGTCGTCGTCGCGCCCGCTGAGTGCGTCTCGTTCCTTGGAAAACAGCACAAGCGGTATCGAGAGATCCCTGAATGAAAAAAGACCCCCGACGCAGGTCGGGGGTCTTTTTGTTGAGTTGTGTCAGACGGTGCGAGATGCCCGGTGACGGATCAGCCGTGCATGAGGGCTGCCTGCGCCGCCGCGAGGCGTGCGATCGGCACACGGAAGGGTGAGCAGCTCACGTAGTCCATGCCGACCTTGTGGCAGAAGTGGACGCTCTTGGGATCGCCGCCGTGCTCGCCGCAGATGCCGATCTTGAGTTCAGGCTTTGTCTTGCGGCCACGCTCGACGCCCATCTCGATCAGCTGCCCGACGCCGCCGATGTCGATCGACACGAACGGATCTCCGGGGAGCAGTTCGCGGCTGAGGTAGTCGGGCAGGAAGCTGTTGATGTCGTCGCGGCTGAAGCCGAAGGTCATCTGGGTGAGGTCGTTGGTGCCGAAGCTGAAGAAGTCGGCCGACTCGGCGATCTCGTTGGCCGTGATGGCCGCGCGGGGGATCTCGATCATCGTGCCGATCTTGATGTCAAGCCGCGGCTTGTACTCTTGCTCGGTCTTGACCAGCGCGATGGTCTCTTCGACTTCCTTGCGGAGGGCGGCGAGTTCCTTCTTGGTGCCGATGAGCGGGATCATGATCTCGGGCATGGCCTTGATGTTGCTGCGGAGGCAGTCGATCGTCGCTTCGACGATGGCCTTGACCTGCATCACCAGGATCTCGGGGTACGTGACGGCCAAGCGACAGCCGCGGTGCCCGAGCATCGGGTTGGCCTCGTGCAGAGCGCTGACGCGGTTCTTGACCTTTTCGAGCGACAGACCCAGCGACTTGGCGAGTTCGGCCTGGCTCTTGTCGTCGTGCGGCAGGAACTCGTGCAGCGGCGGATCGAGCAGGCGGACCGTGACCGGGTAGCCCTTCATGGCCTTGAAGATCCCAACGAAGTCGTCGCGCTGGTAGGGCAGCAGCTTGTCGAGCGCCTTGACGCGGGCTTCCTTGGTCTCGGCGAGGATCATCTCGCGCATCGCCTTGATGCGGTCGCCCTCGAAGAACATGTGCTCGGTGCGGGTGAGGCCGATGCCTTCGGCCCCGAAATCGCGGGCCCGCTGGGCGTCGGCGGGGGTGTCGGCGTTGGTGCGGACGCCGATGGTGCGGTACTTGTCCGACCACTTCATCACGGTGGCGAAGTCGCCGCTGAGCTTGGGCTCGACGGTCGAGATCGACCCGACCATGACCTCGCCGCTGGTGCCGTCGATCGAGATGACATCATCGCGGGTCAGCGTCTTGCCGTTGACCACGACGGTGCCCTTCTCGGCGTTGATCTGGAGGTCGCCCGCGCCGACCACGCAGCACTTGCCCCACCCGCAGGCGACGACCGCCGCGTGGCTGGTCCGCCCGCCGGTGGAGGTCAGGATGCCGGCCGCGGAGTGCATGCCTTCGACGTCCTCGGGGCTCGTCTCCTTGCGGATCAGGATGACCTTCTCGCCGTTGCGCTTGCGTTTGGTGGCCTCCTCGGCCGTGAACGCGAGCTTGCCGACGGCGGCGCCGGGGCTGGCGGGGATGCCGCGACAGAGCACTTCCGCGATCTTCTTCTTCACAGGGTCAAAGCTGGGCAGCAGGAGCTGCGTGAGGTCGCCCGCGGGGATGCGCAGGACGGCGGTCTTTTCGTCGATGAGCTTCTCTTTCACCATGTCGCAGGCGATCTTGACGGCGGCCATGCCCGAGCGTTTGCCGTTGCGGGTCTGGAGCATGTAGAGCTCGCCCTGCTCGATGGTGAACTCGATGTCCTGCATGTCCTTGTAGTGCTTCTCGAGCTTGCCCTTGATCTTGATGAGCTGGTTGTAGACTTCCTTGTTCCACTTGGGCATCTCATCGACCTGCTTGGGCGTGCGGATGCCGGCCACGACGTCCTCGCCCTGCGCGTTGATGAGGAACTCGCCGTAGAACGTGTTGTCGCCCGAGCCGGGGTCGCGGGTGAAGCCCACGCCGGTGCCCGAATCGTCGCCCATGTTGCCGTAGACCATCGACTGGATGTTCACGGCCGTGCCGTTGAGACCCTGAATGCCCGACAGGCGGCG
>JBGAOD010000165.1:0-6970 GCA_044221955.1 Phycisphaerales bacterium
ATGTAGTAGCCGTCGAACCGCATCAGCGGGTTGGCGTTGAACACCACCGTCGAAACGCTCGCCGTCAGCATCGCGTTGTAGCAGATCTGCTTCACCAGCGAGCCGTCGGGCGCGCTGAGCCAGACGAACGCCGCGATCGACGCGACGAACAGCTCAAAGATCATCCCCCCCGCCCCCACCGCCATGCGCTGCCACTTGCTCGGGAACGCCCAGCACGCCGACGCATCCACATAAGGCGCCGGCAGCATCACCAGCATCATCGCGCCGAACTCGGGCACCTGCCCGCCGAACCGCTTGCAGATCACGCCGTGGCCCGTCTCGTGGATCAGCTTGATCACCACGAACACCAGCATCATCCACGCCCAGTTCGCGGGCGCGATCGCCGTCCCGAACCCCGAGCGCAATGCCTCGAACTTCGGCAGAATCGCCGACGCCGCGCTCAGCACCACAGCCGCCCACACCAGCAGCCCCCACCGATTCAGCACCGGCCGGAGCAGCGGCTCGATCCACGACAGCACGCGGTCCGGGTTGAACAACCGAACCTTGAAATACATCAGCCCGATCGCCTGCTGCTGAACTTTCTTCTTGGTCCGCTCGCGCCCGCGCCCCAGCAATTGCTGCGTCTCCGGGCTCGCGTCAGCGCTCAGCAAGTTCGAGTTGTAGAGCTGGCTCAGGAGCTGGATGATCTCGTTCTGCGTCGGCGCATCGTCGCCGTGCCGCGAGAGGGCGTTGTCCCAGACTTCCTCCACACTGCGCTTCCCGTCGAGCATCGCCACGTACTCGTGCGCGATCGGGCTCAGGCGATAAAACTGATTGGTCGCCGGATCATGCACGACATGCCACCGCTGCCCGCGGTAGTGCTGCCGCGTGATCTGCACGTGAGGCCGAAGCCGAGGCTTCATCGCGCGGACGCGGTGCCAGAACGGAGAGAATGTGGGGCGTTCAGCCATAAAGAACTTCGCACGCGATCATCAAGAAAGTTCGAACGGAATGAGGCTGTTTGACCGGTTTGAACTCACACGCCCGACAGGAACACTCACCAAGAACGCCCAAGAGTCACGAGGAGTCGGCTCGGAGAGCCGACCTACCAAAGACGACTCACCACCACAGCCACAGCCGCATCTGGTCCAAGATCCGCCGCCCGCCGATCCACGCCAGCGAACGCTCCGGAGTGTTGAACCGCGCCACGCCCTCCATGCCCGGCCTGAACCACGGCGCGGACGACTTCAGCACGCAACGAACCTCAAACGAGTTCTTCCCTTCTTGCGCTTTCGACAGCGGCACGATCTTCTCCACCACAAAGTCAAACTCCCGCGCAGGGTCGGCCTTGGTCGAGATCTGACCCGTCATCCCCTCCTTCATAAAAGAGATGTCCCGGTCGTCAACCTTCGCCACCACCACCATGTCCGTCAGGTCCGCCACCTGAAACAAACCCTGCCCGATCTCGACCGTCGCGCCGACTTTATCCTTCAGATCTCCGGCCGTGATCGTCCCCGCGATCGGCGCACGCAGCGTCGCGCTCGCGATGTTGTGGTTCGCCAGCTCAAGCCGCGCCCGCGCCTGCTCGGCCTTGGCCTGGGCCTGCTGAGCGTCCGACAGGTTGTTCTTCTTCAGCGCCTCGTCCGCTTCCTTCTCCGCCTGCACGATCGAGCTCTGCGACTCCATCGCCTTCAACCGCAGCTCCGTCGTGTCCATCTCCACCAGCACCTGCCCCGCCTCCACGCGCCGCCCCGCCTCTACTCCGTCGCCAAGCCGTGCGATTTTGCCGCTGAAAGGCACGCTCACCGTCCGCGGCTCACGCGGCTGCAGCTCCATCGTCGAGCCCACGCGGTACGGCACGCTCACGAACGTCACCACCAGCGTCGCGACCATGAACGCGATCCCCGCCAGCTTCCACGCCGTGTGCTTCGGCCCGACCAACCACGCACCCGCGCGCAGCGTCGAATCCCACGCCCGCAGCGCCAGCCAGCGATCATCGCTCCGCCGGATCTGCAGCACCGGCGCAACCAGGTCCAACGCCGCCTGCAAAAGCTCCACCGTCGCCAGCTCGATCGGACCGGCCGCGCTCGATTCCACCAGCACCACGCCGATCACCTTCTCATCGATCCGCAGCGGCAGGCTCGCGACCTTCACGTTCGCGTCCGACGCCGCCAATTCTCGGTGCGCGTGCACGATCGCCTGCGAGAGCAGCACATCCGCGTTCGGCCCCTGCGCCGGCGGCACCGGGAACATCACCGGCTGCTCCTGATCCAAGCACTCGTCCATCGCCGATTCGATCTTCTGGATCATCGCCATGCGACGGTCGATCTGCTCGGTGTCGCTCAGCGCCACAACCTTGCTGAACATCTTCGACTCGCGGCCCTTGCCCTCGCCTACCCACCCCATCGCCACCCGATCCACGCCCATCTGCCGGCTCAGGTCGTTGCACAACTGGATGCAGGCGCCCTTGAAGTTCGGCGTGTGGTTCACCGACGCGATCAGCCGCGCGGCCAAGTCCAACGCCGCGCTCGCGCTCCGCGTTCGCCGCAGATGCTGCGTCGCCTGGTGCGTGTGAACGTACCCAACCAATACCTCCAGCAGCGCCAGAGTCGTCTGCAACGCCTGCCGCGAACGCTGGTCCAGCAGCAGCGTAACGCACGCGTTCACCGGCGCGGCCGCGGTCTCGCCGCCGCTCCCGCCCGGGATCGGCACCGCGATCAAATACCCCTTTCCGCCCGACGGGTCGTACAGCATGTCATCGGTATCAAGCCCGAAGATCTGGCTCTGCCGCGTCATCGCGGCCTTGCGAACCGCCGACCGCGCATCTATCGCACGTTCAACGACCGAATCGGGCAACGGCGTCTCACCGCCCTCGCCACGCTCCAGCGCCGCCGCCAGATCCGGCGTCGCCGGCCAGACCAGAATCGCACGCGGGTCCGCGTCCGCCGGAGCCTCGTCCGGTGACTCGCCGCGCGGCGCGTTGGGCACCAGGAACACCACGCCCTGCCGAGCGCCGCTCACCTGGCACAGCGCCGACAACAGCCGCACCATGAACGCCCGGTCATCGGCCGCCGGCGAAGCAAGCTCCGCCACCACACGCTGCCAACCCGGCGCACGAAGACTCGAAAGGTCAATCACCGGTGGGTCTCCGCCGCTCGTCGAGATCCTCGTCGTGCTTCCAGACGCCCGCGGACTCACCCGAGGATTGAGCCACTCTGTTCTTCCACTCGCCCGTGGGCTCCGTAAACCTTACCCACGAAGTCACGCCCGCCACGACACGCTCGGTGTTGCGGACTTCTACGCGAATCCGTCGTGTCCCACTGGCCGAGTCCGCCGTCGGAGCCACTTCCACGACCTTCCCGCTCGCACCACCGGCGTCCCCTGGAAGTTCCATCAGCACCCACGCCGGATCGCCCGGCTTCAGCTGCAGATCAACCGACACCGGGTCGGGGCCGCCACATCGAGCCACAGAAATCAATGTTCACTACACGCCGGTCAGGTGTCGACTGCCCCGCGTCGGCCATCACCACGTCGACTCCGTCGGTCAAACGCGTCGGATCACCAGCTTGTCCAGACGCGCCTTCAGGCGCGCGTTCGATCTGGATGACTTCTGCTCTGCCGTGCTGCGTCGCGTCACGGTCGATGAGCGCTGTCGGCTGTCAGCCGCGCACGATCGACTTCGATGGGCGATGCCGCAGCGCTGACCTTCGCGGCCTCGATGAGCTTCTGATACTCCAGCGTCGCAAGCTCCCAAGCCTTCGCCGCCTTCTGCACCGGCAGATCCGTCTTCGCCCGGATCTCCTGCAGCTTCACCACCACCGAATCCTCATTGTCGTCCCCGCGAAGCAGAATCTGCCCCTTCTTCACGTCCTGCCCGCCCGACACCAGCACGTCCATCACCCGCGTGGGCAGCGAGAACCCCATCGTCGCGTCCCGGCTCGGTCGAGTCACCGCCTTCACACCCGCAAAGCTCTGAATCACCTCACGCGCGAACCCGTCCGCGATCCCCGCCCCAACCAGCGTCGGTACCGGGGCCGAATGAGAACCCGCCGGCGGCTCTGCCCGCACCGCCACCGAGGCCACGGCCAAACCCGCCGCCGCAAACAACACCCAGGGAACTCCGCGCTCGGTTGGAATTGAAATCATGCCCAAACTATACGGACCACCGATCATCAAGAGTTCCCACCCCGTTAGAACCGCCCACCCAAGGTCGCGTCCCGGACGCCCGGCCGGAAGCGCTGCCGCGCATGGCAACACCGCCCTTACCGCGGGGACAAGAGCGGTGAACCGTCCACTCGAATGCGTCAATGCAAAAGAAAAACTGGCACCCCGATGAAAGGGTGCCAGCGTTCGGATTCACTTTGTTGCCCGTTCCAAGCCGCCGCCTGGGACACCCGGAGCGAGCCTGCTCCAAGAACTTACCGGCGGCGACGACCCGCGAGAACGATCCCGCCCAAGCCCACGAGCCCAAGAGCGCCCGGGGTCGGGACCGGAGTCTGAACCATGCGGAAGGCCACGTCGCCCGGGATGTTGAAGGTGAACTGGAACATCACAGACTGACCGGGGAGCACCGCGGTGTCTGTGCCCGAGAGGGAGTAGTGCAGGAACGCATCACCCGTGCCGAAGTTGGTCACGCCCACGCTCGAGAAGCGGTCGGACGTAGCCGAGGCCGCGTAGACGCTCAGCGGGCCAAAGCCCGGGAAGTGCAGCAGCGAAATATCAAACGAGGTCCACGCGATGCCCGTGTTGTTCTGCAGCATCTTGGTGATCTTGACGTCGGGATCGATCCCGTCGGTCGTCACGCCGACGTTGAGGTCGACCGGCGACATGCCTCTCCAGCTCTCCACGGCCGTGGCCTCGCCGTTCTGGAGATCGGGGCCAGCCAAGTTCCAGTTCCAGTCGCGGCCTTCCAGCCACTGACCGTCCGGGAGCGACAGGCTGGGGTCGTTCAACGCCCCGCCGATGTCGATGTGAACAACGCCCGCTTGAGCGATGCTCGCGGACGCGACAGCCGCAGCCGCCAATGCCAAGTGAATCCGTGCCATGACTCTCATCTCCTCATCGCGGAAACCGCCGGAAAATGCTCTACGGGAGCATGGGGAAACAGCGGTTGCCGTGAAAGATCATCCGAACGGGATCAAAATATCGCGCCCCGCAACCAAAAGCAAGAGATTATTTCGAGATCGTTCGTTTTTTCTTGGACCCAGTGTGGAGACGCTTTTCAACAAATAATTATGGGACTCAATCTCCGTTCGCTGTGCGTCTCGGTCAAATCCCACCAGAACAGGGGGGTTACGCTCGCATCGCCTGGTCCTCATCAGCCCCCGAAAGAAAAGCGGCACCGGACAACCGGTGCCGCTTCGATGACTCACGAGTTCGCGGCTCATGCCGCGTTGGGTCAGGCGAGTCGCAGGGTCAGAACACACCTGCGGAGAACAAGGCCGATCAGCGACGACGACGGCCAACCACCGCGCCCGCCACACCGAACAGCGCGAGCACGCCGGGGGTCGGGGTCGGGGTCTGGATCATCGCGAACGCCACCGTGCCGGGGACGTTGAACGTGAACTGGAACATGACCGACTCGCCGGGGAGCACGGGGGTATCCGCGCCCGACTGGAAGAAGTTGATCGAGGCATCACCGCTGCCGAAGTTCGTCGTGGTGTGGCTCGAGAAACGATCCGAAAGCTCCGTCCCGGCCAGCACCGTCAGCGGGCCAAACCCGGGGAAACGGAGCAGGTCGATCTTGAACGAGGTCCACGCGCTGCCCGTGGTGTTCGTCAGCATCTTGGTGATCTTCACGTCCGGGTCGGCGTCGGCCGTCACGTTGACGGTCAGGCTCACCGGGGCCATCCCGACCCACTTCTCGATCGCATAAGCGTCGCCGGTGGTCGGGCTGGTGACCGTGCTACCCCAGTCCGTGTTCCGGACCCAGGTGCGCGGGCTGCCGAGGTCCAGGCTGGTGTTGGTCGGAGCCAACGCGCCCGTGATCGTCACGTCGATCAGACCGGCCGAGGCCGATCCCGCGAGCCCGGCGAGGCACGCGATTGCCAGCATTTTTTGCCGTAGAACCATCTTGCTTCTCCTCAAATAAAAGGACACGCCACGCTGCAATTTGAACGCGCGGAAACGCGTCAAACCCGGAAACAAATGTACGAACAGGATCAAAATATCGCTGGGTGCAACCAAAAGCAAGGGACTTTCTGCTCCTTCGCGCTTTTTTATTCGGACGTTTTTTCTGCAAAATCTGCAAGATACTCGCCCTCTTGAGACACCACACCCGCTCAAACGCCGTTCTGCTGAAGAACCCGTACAAAGCACGATCGCAATCTCTTGACTGATCCCGAAAACTCTCGAACCAAACGCGTATCCTCCAGTTCGCGTATCGCAAGTACCCACAGGAAGGAGCTCCCCTTGACCGGATCAACCGCCGCCGCAGCCCGCACTTCAACCGCCAAATCCGACGCCCGCCCCGCCCTTGCTGTCGCCGGCGGAACTCCCGTCAGCCCCAAGCCCGTCCCCTTCATGTCCACCGCTCTCACCCCCGCCGACATCGATTCGGCCCTGGCCGTCCTCAAGTCCGGCATGTTGCGGGCCGCGAAAAAGTGCGAAGAGCTCGAAACCCGCTTCGGCCAAGCCTCGGGCGCTAAGCACATGATGACCTGTGCCAACGGTACCTGCGCCCTCCAGCTCGCCTACGAGCCCCTCTTCCAGCCCGGCGACGAGATCCTCGTCCCGGCCTGGTCCTACATCGCCACCGTCTCCATGATCGTCGCCCGAGGATGCGTCCCCGTCTTCATCGATGCCCTCCCCGACACCTTCCAGATCGACATGAAGGACGCCGCGAAGAAGGTCACGCCCAAAACCCGCGGCATCGCCGCAACCCACCTCTACGGCTGCCCGGTCGATATCGACGCCGTGCAGGCCCTGGCCGCCAAGCACAAGCTGAAGGTTGTCTATGACGCGGCCCAGGCCCACCTCGCCACCTACAAGG
>JBGAOD010000013.1:0-50861 GCA_044221955.1 Phycisphaerales bacterium
AGTCCGATCCGCCGATCCCCGACCCCACCAACACGCCGATGAAGCTCAGCGACGGCACCGATTTCACGGGCTACGAGGACCACTGGATCTTCTGTGCGGAATACTGCGGCGATTCGCACTCCGAAATGACCGGCATCATCCGCACCGTCCCCGAGGACGTGTACCGCAAGGTCCTCAAGAGTTGGGGAACCGACAGCCTCTCACCCGTCGAGCTCGGCAAGCGGATGCACGTCACTCGCTGCTCGTCGTGCCACACCGTGGACGGGAAACCCGGCACCGGGCCGACCTGGAAAAATCTCTACGGGCACGCGGTCGAGTTCACGGACGGCACGAGTCTCACCGAAGAACAAATGTCCGACGACGTGGAGTTCGCGAACTACATCCGCGAGTCGATCCTCATTCCCAGCAAGCGGATCGTCAAAGGCTTCCCAAACCAGATGGCCTCGTTCCAGGGCTTGCTCAAAGAAAACGAAATCGCCGGCATCATCGCGTACATGAAGACCCTCAGCGACAAGGCACCCAAGGCCGACGCCGCGCCCGCTGACGGGGCCAAAAAGACTGACGAGAAACCAGCCAAGTGACCTCGAACTGAACCGAACTTACCAGACCTTTGGAGCGACCTTCAAGTCCCTTCCGATCCGACCACGCCAGACCGACGACCGCAGGAGCACGACCATGACCACGCTCGACAACGCCACCCACGGAGCCATCCCCGGCCACGGCCACGGGCACGACCACGAGGGAAGCTATCTCACCCCCAAGGGCGGCTTCTGGACCACCGTCTGGGATTGGTGTACCACCATCGACCACAAGAAACTCGGCGTGATGTACCTCACGTCGGTGCTCTTTCTCTTCTTCCTCGGCGGCGTCGCGGCCCTGGCTGTCCGTCTGGAGCTGCTCGAACCCGTCCGCACGGTGGTCGGTGCCGACGGGGTTGCGCACGTCACCGGGCAGCTCTTCCAGGTCGACGGCTGGTCCAAGGAAGCCAACAACAACATCTACAACCGGCTCTTCACCTTGCACGGCGCGATCATGGTTTTCATGGTGATCGTCCCCGGCATCCCATCCGCTCTTGGCAATTTCTTCCTGCCCATCATGCTCGGCGCCAAGGACGTGGCCTTCCCGCGCCTCAACCTGCTGAGCTGGTGGATCTACGCCCTCGGCTCGATGTTCGCGGTTCTTTCGATCATCCTCGGCGGCGTAGATACCGGCTGGACCTTCTACACGCCGTATTCCACGACCACCGACGCCGACCAGATGAAGGTCGTGTACATGGTCCTGGCCGCGTTCATCCTGGGATTCAGTTCAATCCTGACCGGGCTGAACTTCGTGGTCACAGTACACAAGCTCCGCGCCCCCGGCATGGGTTGGTTTGACATGCCGCTGTTCGTGTGGGCGATCTACTCCACCGCGATCCTCCAGGTCCTCGCGACGCCGGTCATCGGCATCACGCTCCTCCTCCTGATCTTTGAGCGTCTGTTCAGCGTCGGGATCTTTGATCCTCGCATGGGCGGCGACCCGGTTCTCTTCCAGCACTTCTTCTGGTTCTACAGCCACCCCGTGGTGTACGTCATGATCCTCCCGGGCATGGGCATAATCAGCGAGATCATCGCGGTCCACGCCCACAAGAAGATCTTCGGCTACCGCGCCATGGCGTTCGCCTCGCTGGGGATCGCGGCCGTGTCGTTCATCGTGTGGGGGCACCACATGTTCGCCTCGATGGGTGAACTCGCCTCGACGATCTTCTCGGCTCTGACGTTCCTGGTGGCGATTCCCACGGCCGTCAAGGTTTTCAACTGGATCGGCACGCTTTACAAGGGCTCGATCTCGATGAACGCGCCGATGCTCTACGCGTTGATCTTCCTGTTCCTGTTCTCGATCGGCGGGCTCACGGGTCTGCCGCTGGGCGCGCTCTCGACGGACCTCCACCTGACCGACTCGTACTTCGTCGTCGCCCACTTCCACTATGTGATGATGGGCGGCACGATCATGGCTCTCGTCGGCGGGCTGCACCACTGGTGGCCCAAGATGTTCGGCAAGATGTACAACGAACGCTGGGCGATGTTCGGCGGCGTGCTCGTCTTCATCGGGTTCAACGTCACCTTCTTCACCCAGTTCTTCCTGGGCACCCGCGGCATGCCGCGCCGCTACGCGACCTATGTGGACGAGTTCCACACGCTCCACCAGATCAGCACGGCCGGGTCGTTCATCCTTCTGATCGGGTTCCTCGTGCACCTGTTCACGTTCATCCACTCGCTGGTGGCGGGTCGCCCCGCGCCGCAGAACCCGTGGGGTGGGCTGTCGCTGGAATGGACCGTCGAGAGCCCTCCAATCGAACACAACTTCCATCACGAGCCGATCGTGACGCACGGGCCTTACGACTACGACACCGAAGTCCCGCCCGGCTGGGACCGCAAGGAATACCCCGTACCCGTCGGGGCCAAGCCCAGCGGGCACTGACCCCGCACCGACTCGATTCGGGCCCACGTTCATACGAGATTTCTGACGGTTCACGCTGAACGATCGCAGCAGGCAAGGAACGAAGCATGACGACCATCGACACACACGCGGGGCACGGCGGACACGGCACGCCCGCCGGGGCCGCTGACGACAACCGCCCGCTCTACCAGAAGTACAAGCAGGCCAGCCACTACCGCTCCAAGGAAGAAGAGTTCGACGCCTGCAAGCTGGGCATGTGGCTCTTCCTGACCACGGAAGTGCTGCTCTTCGCAGGCATCTTCTGCGCCTACGCCATCTTCCGCCTCTTCTACCCCCAGGCGTTCGCCAACGGGTCGGCGTACCTCGACTGGAAAGTCGGCGGCATCAACACCGTGATCCTGCTCATCTCGAGCTACACGATGGCCACCGCCATCCACAACGCCCAGCTCAACCAGCAAGCCCGCCTCAAGTTCAACCTGCTGGTCACCATCATCTGCGGCTTCGCGTTCGTCTTCATCAAGGTCCTGTTCGAGTACATCCCCAAGTGGTCCGGGTACTTCCTCTCCTTTGACCCCGCCCTCTCGCACCACGAAAAATCGGGAATCACGGCGCTCGGCGGTCTCTTCCAGTTCGTCGAGGGCTACGGCGGGAAGCGCCCAGGCAAATGGTTCGACTACCCCTTCGCCCAAGACCCCCACGAGCCCATGTGGTGGAGCATCTATTACAGCGGCACGGCTATCCACGCTGCCCACGTCGTCATCGGCGCATCGCTCATCTTCTACGTCTACCTCAAGGCCCGCAAGGGTTTCTACGGCCCGACCCACTACACCGGCGTCGAAGTCATCGGGCTCTACTGGCACCTCGTTGACCTCATCTGGATCTTCCTCTTCCCGCTGCTGTACCTGATCCACTAGAAGACCCCCACGCCGTCCCGTGGCACAGGCGTCCCGCCTGTGCCTCCTTTCCTTTCCTTTCCTTTCCTTTCCTCTCCTCTTCTCTCAGGCTTTTCTCACCGTCGAAGCATCCCCGACCCTCAAGCTCCCCCGTTCCTCCGAGCCGCATATGAGCACCAAAGCCGCCCACAGCCACGAGCATTTCGCCCAGGACGACGCCGAGCAGGTCGACCCGCACGGCTTCACCCAGGGGCACCATCACGGGCACACCATCCTCCCGATCGTGCTCCTTCGCGGGGTCTTGGTCGCCCTGCTCGTACTCACCGGGCTGACAGTCTTCTGCGCCCAGGCCGAGCAATGGGTCATGCGCGAGTTCCACGTCGAGATCCCCGGCTGGGTCAACGTGGTCGTCGCGCTGGGTATCGCCACGATCAAAAGCCTGATCGTCGCCGCCTACTTCATGCAGCTCAAGTACGACAACCCCATCAACACCGTCATCTTCCTGTTCTGCCTCTTCGGCTTCGCCCTCTTCCTTGGGTTCACGCTCATCGACCTCAACGGGCGCGATCGCGTCTACGTTGAAAAGGCCAAGGAGATCACTCCCGGCGGAATCGGCAACCTCACGCGCTTTGAGACGGTCAACGGCAAGGAAGAAAAGGTTTCGATCTCCGGCCCGATCTACCTGTACGCCCGTCAGAAAAAACTCGAAGAGCTCGGCCCGCAGAAGTTCGCCGAACTCGAGCGCGAAACGCTCGCCCACAATCACCCCCACGAGGTCGAGCCCAACCCCTGGTCCACGACCTCGGCCAACATGAGCCGTTCTAAGTCTGGTCCGACGGGTGCTCTCGACCTCACGCCCCCCGCGCCCGCCGCCGGCGAGCACAGCGCCTCGCACTAGCCCCTGGTGGGTCAGTTCTCCGAGCCGACTCTCCCTTCCAAGCTCGATGCTCGGGCGCGGTTTGAAGCGCAACGACCCCGGTGGATTCTCAAGAGGCGGCTCTGAGAGCCGCCCTACCTGAAGAAGCCCATGACCCGTGTCCGTCCCATCGCCTGGTCCGTCGCGGCCGTGTCCATGGCGGTGCTGATCTTCAGCGCCTCAACCATGGCCCAGCGCGTCGCCGCTTTCCACCGCGACAACAAGCGCGTTACCTACGCCTTCAAGCCCGTCAACACCCACTCCTTCGAGTATGCGGGCCGACACGTCACGTTGACCGACGAGGACGATCCCAACGGCATCTGGAACCTTGTTGTTCGCTACGGGACTGACGAACTCAAGCTCCGCGTAACTATTCCCGGCGACCGTCGTCTCCCCGGACTGCTCCCTCACGAGGACTGGCTCCGCGTCCTGCGCTTCGCCGAGGCCACCGGAAACTCGCTCGACGAGCTCCGCGCCAAGATGGAAGCCGGCGAGGTCCCCGACCGCCTCGTGATCGTCACACGCACACCCCCGGTCGGCAGCGAGCCCGGAAGCTGGGGCGAGGTCGATCGGAAGGCCTGGAAGTTTGATTTCTACGAGTTCAAACCCACCGGTGGGTTCGATCACGAGCGCAAGTCGTTCCCCGCCACCAAGCACTTCAACCCGTTCGCAAAGAAAACTCGGCCCGCCGCGACCTCGACCCAGGAATCTGCGCCGGAGCCCGAGCCCGCGATCCCCGACCACGCCACGGGATCGGGCTCGGCACCGACGGACCAGCTTCAAGAGAACACCTGGGAGTTCCAGGCCGCCCTGATGGTCATGCCCCCGGCCCGCGGGCCCAACCCGCAGTTTACCAACGACGGCCTGCACGCCATGGGATGGACGCTGCCCGCGACCAGCCTATCAATGCTCGCCATGATCGGATCGCTCATGGTGGCGATGGCGCCCAGAAAAACTCCTGCTTCGAGCAGGGAAGCGCGATCGGCACCCGCCGTCTCTACCTGAACACCGAATCGATCTGCCCGCCCTGCATGTAGATCTTCGCGTCGTTGAGCAGTTTCGCAAGGATCAGGTTCATCACGATAATCGCGATGAAGCTCGTCACAAAGCTCTCCGTCGTCGCACGCCCTACCCCCTCCGCGCCCGGCTTGCAGTGGAAGCCCTTGTAGCACGAGATCAGCCCGATCGCGCCGCCGAAGAACAGCGCCTTGACCAGCCCGTTCACCACGTCAAACCATCCGACGAAGTTCTCGGTGTAGAACCAGTACTGGATCGGGTCGGCCGAGTAGTACTTGGTCGTGATGAACCACCCTCCCACGATCCCGCACACGTTCGAGATGATCGTCAGCGGCGGGATCATGACGATGCACGCCAGCACGCGCGGTACGACCAGCACGCGAACCGGGTCCGACGCCATCGCCCGCATCGCGTCGAGCTGCTCGGTCACGCGCATCGACCCCAGCTCGGCCGTCAGCGCGCAACCCACCCGACCCGCGAGCATCACCGCCGCCAGAACCGGACCGATCTGCTTGATGATCGAGACGTTGATCACCCCGCCCAGCCGCCCCTCCTGCCCGATGGACGCGAACTGCAGGTAGCCTTCGATGGCGAGGATATTGCCGATAAACGACCCCGTTAAGGCTAGCACCGGGACCGACATTGTGCCCACGAAAAAGAACTGCCTCCAGAGCCGGTCCCGCCGACTCCACGTCCACCGCGCCCCAGCCCCCTCACGGTGTGGATCGCGAACTTGACGAACCGCCCGAACTCCGACATCACGCCCCGAAAAACCTCAAGCCACACCCAGACCCACGCCCCCAGCGCGGTGATCGGCTGCGCCAGCGACCGGCGTTCCATGTTTGCGGGCGGCTTATCCATGAGCGGAAAAGGTTAGGCCTCGCAAACCGGCGCGTACCACACCTCCTTGCCGATCCCCAACAGCGCCACTCGATCCCGCGCAGCGTTTTTCGGTCCTTCCCGCTCCCTCCGCCGGCTTCTGAGGCAGGATTCCGCTCCGTTCCCCTCGTACACTGCCTATCTCGGGGCGCAGGCCGCGCGTTTCCCCGCAGATTCGGTCGTTTTCATCGGCTTCACGCCGGTGTTTCGTTCTCGTTCCCAGAGTCCTTTTCGGGCACACACTCATGGCGCACGCGACCAGCAAAGACCCCAACGTGTTCATCCTCCCCGACCTTGGCGAGGGCGTGCACGAGGCCGAACTCATCAAGTGGCGCGTCAAGCCCGGCGATACCGTCGCCGAGCACGACATCCTTGCCGAAATGGAAACCGATAAAGCTCTCGTCGAGGTCCCCAGCCCGCGCAGCGGCAAGATCCTCACGCTCCACGGCAGCGAGGGCGAAACGCTGCACGTCGGCAACCCGCTCGTTTCCTACGAAGGCGCTGGGTCATCGCACGCCGCGCCAGCCAAGGCCGCCTCTCCCCTTGTTGCAACCGCCGCCCAGAACAACGGCCATCACGACGCTACCCACAACTCCGCTCACGACGACATCCCCGAGCCCGCCGCTCGCACCGAGGATGCCGGCACCGTCGTCGGCAAGATGGGAGGCCCCGCCGCCGGCGTCTCCGCCGCGCCCGGCAAGGCCCTCGCCACCCCCGCCGTGCGCCGCCTGGCGCGCGATCTCGGCGTGGACATCGACACGCTCCACGGCACCGGCATCGGCGGCCGAGTCGTCGAAAAAGACGTCCGCGCCGCCAGCACATCACGAGGCTCCGCGTCTTCTCCGTCTCCGGCCATCTCTACAAAGTCCAGTGGCACAGGCGTCCCGCCCGTGTCTCCCCGCCTTTCCTCTCCTTCTCCCGCCCGCGTCCCCGCCCCGGCACCAGATTTCTCCCCGGCCCGCGCCTCAGCTTCCGCCGCCCCCGACTCCATCACCCGCATCCCGTTCCGAGGCGTGCGCCGCACCATCGCCAACCGTCTACGCGAGTCCGTCAACCGGGCCGTCCACTTCAACGTCATGGACGAGGCCGACGTTTCCGCCCTCGACTCCCTCCGCAAGAAACTCGCGGCCGCCAGCGGCGAAAAGGTCAGCTTCCTCCCCTTCGTCGCGAGCGCCATCTGCCGCGTGCTCAGCAAGGCCGACTTCCGCGCCATGAACGCGACCGTCGAAGAAAACCCCGACAACCCCAAGGATGAGCCCGCGATCCTGCAGCACCGGGCCGTCAACCTCGGCATCGCCACCGACACCGACACGGGCCTCATGGTCCCCGTGATCCGCGACGCCGACGGGCTCGGCGTTCTTGAGATCTCGCGCCACATCTCCAGCATCGCCGCCGCCGCTCGCAACCGCTCGATCCCGCGCGAGCAACTGATGGGCTCGACCTTCACCATCAGCAACGTCGGCAGCCACGCCGGCCGATTCGCCACGCCGATCATCAACTACCCCGAGGTCGCGATCCTCGCCGTGGGCCGCGCCCGCCAGGCTCCTGTCATCCGCCACGGCGGGATCTTCGTCGGCAACCTGCTGCCGCTCAGCCTCGCGTGCGACCATCGTGTGGTGGACGGCGCAACCGCCGCTCTTGCGCTCGCCGAGATCATCGCGATGCTCCAAGACCCCGAGCAGTTGCTCGGCCCTGCACGCGGGTGAGAAAGTTCAGCCCAACAGATCGGGCCGGCGCTCTTTGGTCCGTTCGATCATCCGTTCCAGCCGCCACGCGGCGATTTTCGCGTGGTCCCCGTTGAGCAGGACCTCTGGCACGCTGAGCCCCATCCACTCACGCGGCTTGGTGTAGTGCGGGCAGTCCAGCAGCCTCCGGGGACCGATCGAAGGCGCTGATTTGTTGACTGGTGGCAGTTCCACCGGCGAAAAACTGTCCGACTTGTTCGAGCCCTCGTCCCCAAGCACGCCCGGCAACAGCCGGATCACCGCGTCCATCAGCACCATGGCCGCAAGCTCGCCCCCGCTCAGCACATAATCGCCCAGGCTGACCTCGATCGGCGCAAGCTTCTCGATCACCCGCTCGTCGATCCCCTCATAGTGCCCCGCGATCAGCAGCAATCGGGGTTTCATGGCGAACTCTTCCACCATCGCCTGATCCAGCCGAGTCCCCTGCGGCGTGAGCAGCACCCGCGTCGCGGGCCGAGGGTCGAGCGCTTCGACCGCCATCACGGCGTCCCACACCGGCTGGCACATCATCACCATGCCGGGCCCGCCGCCGAACGGCCGATCGTCCGTCTTGGCGTGCTTGTTGTCGGCGAACGAGCGGATGTCCGTCGCGGCCCACTCGACAAGCCCGGCCTTGCGAGCGCGAGCGGGAATGCTCACGCCCATCGCCGCCGGCGACTCTGCGCCGAACATCTCGGGGAAGGTGGTCAAGATGTCAATGCGGAGTGCCATGAGAGTCATGCTCTGCGATCGACCGGTGACGCCGGATCTGAGGCTCTGCGAAGATCCGGGTTCGGAGTACCAAGCGAACGAACCTTATGAGTTCGCTCCACGACGAACTCACGGCGTACAGAAAAAAACCCCGTCCTGAAAGGACGGGGCCCTGAAAAATCGAACAAGGAATAGAACTCAAGGACTCGAACCCGCCCTCAGGCCTTCTTCGCGTCCTTCTTATCCGCCGGAGCCGCCGCAGCGGCCGCCTCGGCGATCGCCGTGT
The DNA here is from genome assembly GCA_044221955.1 of Phycisphaerales bacterium. Lineage (GTDB taxonomy): Bacteria > Planctomycetota > Phycisphaerae > Phycisphaerales > UBA1924 > CAZCPB01. Next base: position 8,866 of record JBGAOD010000013.1, read on the forward strand.
TCTTGGCGACCATATCACGGTCGTACTTGCGGTCCGCTTCCCAGGCCTTCAGGTCGCCGATGTTGCGCTTCGCGAGAAAGTCGCGCACCGTGTCGCTGGGCTGGGCCCCGACGCTGAGCCAGTGCTTGACGCGCTCGTCGTTGATCTGGATCTGCTTGGCCGGGTCCTTGGCGAGCGGGTCATACCACCCGAGCTGCTCGATCACCGCGCCGTTGCGGCGGACGCGCTTGTCCACCGCGCCGATGCGGTAGAAGGGACGATTGTGCCGACCGAGCCGCTGCATCCGGATCCGAACCACGTGAAACCCTCCGGGCCGCGTCAGGCGATCGAGTCATCGCGCTCCGTCGGCCGGTCTCCATGCTCAAAAACCACGCCGCCGGGACACCCCGAGCGGGAGGGAACCATAGACGCGACCTTGTCCCTGGGCCAGTCCCCGCGGAGAGTTCTCGTGCGGGCATCCCGGTCAGGCCTTCTTCCAAGCGTCTTTGTCCAGATCCGGGAACGACACGTCGCACGTTCCAGGGTCGATCGGTGCGACCCGGGCGAACCCCTTGCCGTCGAGCGTGCCGCTTTCAGTTCGCCCGTCGGGCAGCTTGATGCTGTACTTCTCCCCGGGGACCGGCTTCCCGGCCTCGTCGACCAGCTCGATTTCGATCCAGCTCGTCTGGGTTCCCTTCGCCTCAGGCGATGCGGGTGGCTTGTAGGGTTCAACGGGTGTCTCTCCGTACTTCCCTTTCTGGGTCTGGATTTGATCGGCAACAGCACGGGCAACCTGCCCCGGGTCCGCGACGTCGGCCGACAGTGCCTCCTTTGGGGCTGTGGGAGCGACCAGAGAAACGGGAGAGCCTGACTTGGGTTCCATGCAAATCTTCCTTTTCTTCCGAATCGCCGCGACCGTTCATCGATCGCGCCTCGCGCGGTTGTCATCAACCGACCGGTGTTGCGAGCGACTTCAGCGCGACGATGAACGAGTCTACCGCGCACCGGAAAGAACACACCACATGTTGGGTACGGGTTGATGAACTAGACGATGAGCAATACTAGAACAAAGACCGATCGTCGCGCGATGCGACTTGGAGCATCAAGGCACTATGATGCTTGGCCGAGCGGATCGGGCGGTCCATTCTGAAGGGGCCGGCAGCGCGCGGAAAGGACACTGATGACCAGACAGCCCTCGACCTGTCCCGTGCCGACTCCAGCGCCGATGTCATCCCCGATCCCGCACGCTCAACGCACGCAGGCCTGGCTGGATTTCGACGGAACCCTCACCGTCGGCGACTTTCTCGACCACCTTATTGGGCGTTACTCGCGCAACGATTCATGGCGACTCATCGAGGAGCGCTGGCGGACCGGTGTTATCGGTTCGCGCGAGTGCCTTGAACGCGAGTTCGACCTTCTCGACCTGACCTCCGATCAATTGAGAACCGAACTCGACGCCGTAGCCCTCGACCCCGGCGCGGTCCCGCTCCTCGATTTTCTCCACCTCTGGGGCGTTCCCACGGTCATTCTCAGCGACGGCATCGAGGCGTTCATCCGCTCGATCCTCGCCCGTCACGGGGTTGGCAGCGGCTCGCAAACCCCGACCCCGGCCATCCGCGCCAACTCAATCGAGCATCACGGCACCCGCCTCGCGCTGCAATGCCCGCACTCAAGACTGACTTGCGAATCCGGGTCGGCCCACTGCAAGTGCGGTTCCAGCACGGATCTTTCTCAGGAGGGACGTGAGTCAATCTACATCGGCGACGGGCGGAGCGACCTCTGCGCCGCCCGCAAGGCCGGAACCGTTTTCGCCAAGGGCGCTCTGGCTTCGGTTCTCGCCGCGGAAGGCCGCGCCTTCATACCGTTCAACACGCTGCTTGACGTTGTCGGCACGCTGCGACGCGAATGGGGCGAACCAGCGGCCGCGCTCGCCCATCCGATCACGGATCGACCAGTCGGACACACTTCATGACCACCGCTCGCGTGGCGTCGCCGCGCTCCGACACCTTGATCCGTTCGGGCCTTGATTTGTTCACCCATCTGGCCACGGCCACGCTCCGCGAATCGGTCCGCCACCGGAGCGTCAGTGGTCAAGAGGGACCGTTCGTCTCCTGGCTCACGAACTTGGCCGCTTCCCAGGGGCTCGAGACCGACCTCTGGCAAGCCAACGAATCGGACCTCACGACGGCCTTCGGACCGCTCCCGCTCCACAAGCCGCTGGCGGACAGACCGACACTCGTCGTTCGGCTCCCCGGCACGGGCGGTGGGCCGAATCTGGTCTTCAATGCCCATTCGGACGTCGTCGCTGCACCAAGGCCCGAGGAATGGAAGCACGGTCCGTGGTCTGGTGATGAAGACGCCGGGACGATCTACGGCCGGGGTGCCTGCGATACCAAGGGTCCGTTGGTCGCCGCGCTCTGGGCGATGCTGGCTCTGGCCTCTGACGCCGATGCTCGTCCCTCGGGCGATGTGGTGCTCGAAGTTGTCCCCGGCGAGGAAGACTGCGTGGGGCTCGGGACCATGTCCAGCGTTCTGAGGGGTTACCGCGCCGACGCCAGCGTCGTGCTCGAACCCACCAACAACATCCCGCGCTGTGCATCCCGCGCCGGGTGCCGCTTCGAGATCGAAACCCTTGGGCGATCCGTCCACGGCACCGTGAAGTGGCTCGGTGCGGATGCCATCGATCTGATGCGCCGAGTTCAGACCGCGCTCGTCGAGATCGAGTCGCGTTGGAACGAACGGTCCGCTGACCCACTCTTCAACGGCTATCCGATCGCACGCCCCGTCACGGTGGACACAATCCACGGCGGCGAGTGGCAAGGAATGGTCTGCGACCTCTGCCGACTGGGCGGGTACCTCGAACTGCTCCCCGGCGATGATCGCGACGCGATGATGCGGCGATTTTCCAGGGAGCTCGAAGACGCGATCCGCGCCGCCGGCGTCGAACCCGATCGCGTGCGTGTGAGTTTCACCGAGCAGTACGCGGGCCACCGGCTTGATCCGCTCGAATCCTCGCTATGCTCGGCCGCCGAAGCGGTAGCGAAGGAGGCATCACGCGAACACCCCGACGCACCGCGCTGGAAAGCGTGGTCCGCGTTCAATTCCGGCTGCGAGGCCGGTGTTCGTCCGGCGCTCCACGGCACACCCACGCTGGTCTGGGGCCCCGGGGACCTGTCGCTCGCGCACGCCGTCGACGAGCGGATTGCTATGCGGGATGTGCGCCTCGCCGCAGAAATGTTCGCTCGGTTGGCGATGCAATGGTGCAACGGGTCCGGCGCCCGCGACGCGGAGGGAATCTGATGGCCTCGATACAGTCGTTGTCCGGCGCGGTCCAGTCCGCCTCCGATCAGAACCGGGAATCGCGCGCATGGTTCGATCGCGCCAAGCGCGTGCTCGCCGGCGGCATCAGCAGCTCCGCCCGGGCCACAACGGCGGGCCGAATCCCCCACCCGATCTACATGAGCCACGGCGAGGGCTCGAAGATCTGGGACATCGACGGCAACGGGTACACCGACTACCTCCTGAGCTACGGCAGCCTGATCCTTGGGCACGCTGATCCCGTGGTACGCACCGCGATCGAACAGCAGCTCCAGCTTGGCACGATGTTCGGCACCTGCAATACCACCGAAGTCGAGCTCGCGGAACTGATCGTTCGACTTGTCCCGTGCGCCGAACTTCTGCGCTACGCCAACTCGGGCTCCGAGGCGATCCTCGGGGCCGTCCGCGCCGCACGCGGCTACACGGGGCGCAACAAGATCCTCAAGTTCGAGGGCCACTACCACGGCTGGGTCGATGCCTTGGCCGTCAGCAATCGCCCGACAGTCGAAGAATCCGGTCCGCTCGAAACTCCGCGCAGCAGCCCCCATTCGCGCGGGATGGCGGCGAGCGCGGCCGCCGAAGTTGTCATTGCGCCCTGGAATGAACCCGCGATCCTGCGTTCGATCCTCGACGCCCACCACGGCCAGATCGCGGCCTTGATCGCCGAGCCGATCGTCGCCAACAACGCCTGCACCATGCCCGCGCCCGGATTCCTGGAGCTGCTCCGCGAAGAATGCACTCGTCGCGGCATCGTGCTGATCTTTGACGAGATCGTCACCGGCTTCCGCATCGCGCCGGGCGGTGCTCAAGAAGTCTTTGGCGTAGTCCCCGATCTCGCGGTGTTCAGCAAGGCGATCGGCGGCGGGTTCCCAATCGCGGCCTTTGCCGGCTCCCGGGCAGTTATGGACCCGATCGGTCTCAACACGGTGAAGCACGGCGGGACGTACAACGGCAACCCGATCTGCGCCGCGGCCGCTCTCGCCACGCTGCGGGAAGTCGCCAGACCAGAAGTGACGCAACGGATCAGTCTCGCGGGGGAGACGCTCGCGGAAGCGATCCGTGCCGCGTCCCGCGATTTCGGCGTACCGGCCGCGGTCCAGGGTAAGGGCGGAATGTTCCAGGTGGTGTTCACACCCGACGGCAAACCGCTGCGGCACTACCGCGATATCCACCGCGCTGACACCAGGCGGTTCGCCGCGTTCTGGCAGTCGCTCCTCGACCAGGGGGTACATGCCAACAGTTCGGGCTCGGCGTGCTGGTTTGTTTCCGCCGCCCACACGCCCGAGGACATCGCGCAGACCTCCGCGGCGATCCGCGTGGCGATGAAATCCGTTGCCTAGCGTGCTCTGGGTGGCGGGCGTTCGGGTGGGTTCAGTTCGTTGCGTCGGATCGGTCCGATCAAAAAGTTCCTACTCTCCCGGAGAGCCGTTGATGATCGCGTTGGTGTCTGAATTGATCGCCGAGCACGCTTCGCCCGCCATGATCGAGCGGATGTATCGAGGCATCTCACCCGCGATCAACCGAACCGCGTCGCTCGCTCTCTTTCGCCGCACTGTCCGATGGGCGGCCGACCGCTCCCCGTTCTATCGCAGGACGTTCAAGGCGCACGGCATCGACCCGTCCCGCGTGCGCACGCCGGCGGATCTCGGGAACCTGTTCACCACGCCCGACGACATCGCCGCGAATCCCGAAGAGTTCCTGTGCGAACCGGCCCAGATTGTCTTCGAATCTTCGGGGACCAGCGGCAAGAACAAGCAGGTGTACTACAGCCGCAAGGAGTGGGAGCGGATCGGGCGCACCGTCGCCGGCGGCTTCCGGCTCATGGGGATCACGCCCGGCGATCGGGTCGCCAACGCCTTTGATTTTTCGATCTGGATCCCGGGGCTGCTCTGCCACTACGGGCTGATGGCCAACGGGAACTTCTGCCAGGCCTTCGGCAAGGTTGATCCGGTCGAGGTCTATCGGCGGCTGGCGCAGCAGCGGATCAACGTGGTGATGGGAGAGCCGACGTGGCTGATCCGGCTGACGGAGATCGCCGAGCGCGAGGGGCCGCTGCCGCTGAAGGTGCTGATGGGCGGCGCGGAAGAGATGCCGGCCGACGCGATCCCTTGGATGGAGCGTGTGTGGTCGCCGGCCAAGCTGAAGATGTGCTACGCGAGCGTGGAGATGGCGACGAGCATCGGCTTCCAGCCGTGCCCGAGCCAGAACGGGTACCACCTGGACGTGTTCGATTTTCTTCCCGAGATCATCGAGCCCGACGCGGACGGTTACGGCGAGTTGGTGTTCACGACGCTGACGCGACGCACGATGCCGTTGATCCGGTACCGGACGCGGGATGTGACTCGGATCACGCCGCAGGGGTGCTCGTGCGGGTTGAGCACGCCGCACATGAGCAAGCTGCGCGGGCGGCGCGACGAGCTGGTGGTTGCGAGCGGCGGGAACCTGTACCCGCTGATGTTCGAGCGGATTCTGCGCGCGGTGCCGGGGCTGACTTACGACTGGCAGGTCGTGTTCAGGCTGCAGGGGATCCGCGAGGTGATGGAAATCCACGTCGAGACCACGCGGCCCGACACGGCCCAGGTCGAGCGTGAGATTCATCAGCAGGCCATGATCCAGTACCCGGACCTGATGAAGAACCTGGCGCTGGGGATCTTCGAGATGCGGATTGTGTTCCACGCGCCCGGCGGCGTGCGGGTCACGCGTAAGCTCAAGCGGCTCATCGATCTTCGCCACACCCCCGACGTGGCCGGTGCGGCCGAGCGGGCGCTGGGAACACTTCAAGCTCAGGACAGTCACGAATGAACGTCGCGCTCTCGCATTCTGACTCGATCTCGGCGCGGCCGATGATCGCAGCGCCGCTCGGCGGTGCGGCGGCGAGAGCCGCGGATGGCGGGTGTGCGGCCCAGTCGGGCGCATCGTCGGGAGTTCCGGCGGGCGCTGATGCGAAGCGAGTCCTGCTCGTGGGCGATAGCGTGCTCGCGGGCGCGCTGGTTGTGGACGGTCCGCGGATCGTCAAGGAAGTAGGCACGTGCGTGGTGGACCTTCTGCGCGCCAAACTGCCGGGGGTGGACTTTCACGTGGACGCGGTGCCGTTGCGGCGTGTGTCCGATCTTGTGCCGTCCCTGCCGGCGCTGCTGGACCGAGTCCGACCGGCGGTGCTGGTTCTGGCGCTGGGGGGGAACGACGCGGACATCGATTGGCGGCGGTTCATTGTCTCGGGCGGAGAGCGGGTTCGGAGCAACACACCGCTCGATCGGTATCTCGCGTCGCTTGCGTCGATCTTTTCGATCGCTGCCGCACGGGGCGTGCGCACGGTGCTCGTCGAAGTGATCGGATCCCAGATGACGCCGCGCGGGGTCCATCTTTCGGAGATCGCGGCCAAGGACTTGTCGGGGATCATCGAGCAGTCGGGCGGTCAGCCGCGCGTGGACGAGATCGTGCGGGTGTACCGCGAAAAGGCGGCTGAAGTGGCGCGGGCGCACGGCGTGCTGATCGCCCCGGTGGGTTCGAGCATGGATACGCACGGCGAATCGGCGGTGGGGCCCGACGGCACGCACCTCAACGACCACGGGCACGCGGTCATGGCGGACGTGCTGGCGTCGAGCCTCGCGAGCGTTCTGCCGGTGGCGGTTCCCTGATCGTTGAAGCGGAAACCGAATCTTGATACTGCCCGTGTTGATTCTGCCCGTGATTGCTTTGGCAACGGGCCGACATTCGGTCCCCTGATCATCGAGGCAAACTTCTGTGCAGAGTTCAAGCGCCGTCATCCCAAAGCAGGTGGAATCCGAGAGCGAGAGTCTGTCGGCGGACCGCGCGGATCTCGCCGTCGCGGGTCAAGCGCGGGGCACGTCGTCGGGATTGGCATCGGTTGCGGGCGAGTTGCGGGTCGCGGTCCGAGGCACGTTCGACCATCTTTCGGCGGCCGAGTGGCTCGCGCTCTTTCCCGACCACCCGGATCCGTTCGAGAACGTCCGGCTGATCGCCGCCTGCGGGATGGACACGGCTTCGTTCCAGAACGTGACCGTGACGCTCGATGGCGCGGCGCTGCTCGTGATCCCTTGCTTTTTCGCGCGGTTCGACGCGGTCAGCATGGCCGAGGGTCGGGCGCGTTCGGTGCTGAGGGTGGTTTCGCGGGCTGTCCCGTCGCTGCTGAGGCCGCGGTTGTGCGGGATCGGGCTGGTGGAGTGCGAGTGGGGGGCGGTCGGAGTCCGCGACGGCGTGCCGGCGGTTTTGCTGGCGCGCGCGTGGGAACTGGGGATGGAAGCGGTCGAGGGGCTGGCGCGCGAGAACGGGTCGAACGTGCAGGTGATGCTCGATCTTCATCCGGGCGTGCTGGGGCGGCTGCCGAGCGCGGTTCGCGAGCGGTTTGCGCCGGCGGACACCTCGCCGTGCGCGCGCGTGCCGTTGCCGTTCGCGTCGCTGGAGGGGTACTTCGCGTCGCTCTCGCGCTCGACGCGGCAGCGTTTGCGGCGGCGGATGCGCGCGGGCTCGGTGCTGCGGGTCGAGCGGACGATGGCGGTGGGGGCGCACCTGCCGAGGATGATCGAGCTGTACGCCGAGACGGTGGCGCGGAGCCCGGTGGTGCTGGGCGTGCAGCGGCCGGTGTACTTTGAGCGTGTGTGCGGCGAGGTGCCGGGGGCGCACTACGTGCTGTATTTTCTGGGGGAAGAGCTGCTGGCGTTCAATCTGTTGATCGCGCGGGACGGCGTGCTGATCGACAAGTACTTCTGCATGAGCGAGGCCGTTGGCCGCGAGCACAACCTGTACTTTGTGTCGTGGGTCGAGAACGTTCGGTACTGCATCGAGAACAAGTTCCACACGTACCACGCCGGGCCGGGCGCGGAGGGGACCAAGTCTCACCTGGGGTGCGAGTTCGTGCGCACGCACACGTTGTTCCGGCACCGGTCGGCCATCGCGCACGCGGTCATGGCCCGGCTGGCGCGCTGGGCGGGGTCGCGGGCGGCGGCGCCGGTGCGCGACTCGGCGGAGGAAGAATCGTGACGACGCTGACACCTGTGTACATTCAGCTTGAGACGGCCGCGCGGGCCGAGCCAGACGAGCGGCGAAGGGTTGATGTGTCCGACCTCGCGGAGCGTGCGCGGCTGATGTGTCCTCGGGCGCACGCGGCGAAGGTCAAGGCTCGGCTTTCGGAGATGCGTCGTCGCGTGGTTTCTCCCTGGCTGGCGCGGTTTGGGAGTGGAGATTTTCACCATCTGTCGCTGATGCTTTTGGAGACGCTTCCGACGCCGGCGAGGCCGGTGTCGTTGGTTTTGTTTGACAATCATCCGGATTGGTTTGTGCTGCCGCCGCGGTATCACTGCGGGAACTGGGTGGCGGGCGTGCTGGGGCTGCCGTGGATCGAGCGGGTGATCCTGATCGGGCAGGGTGGGGATGATCTGAAGTTTGCGCCGATGCACTTCGCGCCGGCGGCGGACCTGGCCTCGGGGCGATTGACGATTCATCCGTACCGGGTGAGCGAGGTGCGTGCGCCGATGACAGGGCTGCGCGCGGCGGGTCGTGATTCCCGGCTGGGCGCGGACCGGCGTCTGCTGCGGTTTGAGACTGTGGAGTCGGTGGGCCTGAGCGAGCTGGCGTCGCGTCTGGCCGCGGAACTCGCGGGGAGATCGGTGTACATCAGTGTCGACAAGGACTGCCTGAGGGCGAGCGACGCGGCGACCGACTGGGACCAGGGCGAGATAGGTTTGGAAGAACTCGCCAGCGCGGTGCGTGTGATCGGGGAGGCGGTTGAGCTGGTGGGCGCGGACGTGTGCGGCGGGCGTGCGAGCACGCCGATGAGCGGGTTGTTCAAGCGGTTTGACGCTGGGCGGATGGGCAAAAAGTGGGTCATGCCAAGCCCGGCGGAGATCACGCTCAACGCGCGGGCCGACCGGGTGCTGGGGGCGGCGTTTGGCGTGGACGATGAAGGCTCTCCCGTGTCTGCTGCTGACGAGCGGGCGAACCGCGGGCGGCCTGTGGGAGCGGGGGCGTGAACGCGGTCGCGTGGTTGATGATCGCGGCGTGCATCGTGACCGAGACGGTAGAGCAGTCGCTGTACCGCAAGGGGAGCACGAGCCCCGCGGGGCGGAGGGCGCGGTACATCGTGCCGGCGGTGCTGCTGAACGTGGTGGGCTTTGCGATGTGGATGCTCCTCATCAAGCAGGTTCCGCTGGGGATCGCGTTGCCGTTGATGGGGGCGAACTTTGTGACGGTTGCGCTGGCGGGGAAGATCGTGTTCGGCGAGCGGTTGAACGCGCGGCGATGGGTGGGGATCGCGCTGGTTCTGGCGGGGTTTGCGATGGTCGCGGGGAGCCAGGCATGAGCGGCCCGACGGATGAGACGGTGCGGTTCAGCGTGGGGCCGCCGAACCCGGGGTTGATCGGCGCGACGGTGCCGTCGGCCTCTCCGGCCAAGCCCGGGGACCTGCGCGCCGGGCTGCTGATGATCGCGTTGCTCGCGGTGGACGTCGCAGCGTTTCTGCTGCACAAGGTGGCGAGCAAGGGTGAGGCGGACGAGAACGTGGTTCACTTCTTTGTGATGCTGGTGCAGACACCGGCGTTGTGGGCTGCGGTCGGGTTGATGCCGGTGCAGTTGTGGTTGTGGACGCGGATCCTGGCGCGGGCGGACATCGGGTGGGCGTACCCGCTGACGAGCCTGGCGTATCCGCTGACGATGATTCTCGCGGCGCTCGTGTTGGCTGAGCGCTACGACTGGCACGTGTGGGTGGGCGCGGTGCTCATCTCGGCCGGGGCGGCGGTGATCGGGCCGCCGCAGAAGTCGGATACGCTTGAGCGAAACGAGGGATCGCGGTCGAGGCTGGGCGCTCCGTGAGTTTCGGGGCGAGCTTGCAGCAGAGTGCTCAGACCGGGTCTGACCAGGTTGGCGTAGAGAGCAGGAGGGCTGGCGTTGGCGACGACGGCGATGCAGAAGAGGACGAGCGGTGTGTTCGCCTACACGGCGTGGGACGCGGTGCCGGTGCTGGCGGCCCTGCTGCACGGGGCGTTCATGGTGGGGATGTTCGTGGTGTTCCCGGTGTGGCCCTGGTGGGCGGTGGGGCTGCTGGGGTGCGTGTACGCGATGAGCATCTCGTGGAACATCAACAGTGTGGCGCACAACTTCATTCACAACCCGTATTTTCGGTGGACGCCGCTGAACCGGGCGTTCAGCATCTTGGAATCGCTGCTGTGCGGGTTCTCGCAAACGTTTTATGACGCGGTGCATCGGCGGCACCACATGGGCAACAGCGACCTGCAGGACGAGCACGGCGATACCGTCGACTGGCTGTCGATTTACCGGCACGGGCACGACGGCAAGCCGGAGAACCCGATCTCGTACATCTTCCTGAGTTACTTCCGCGACAACATCGGCGACGTGTACGCCGAGGTGAAGAAGCGGAGCGGGATCAACGCGCGGTGGGGGATCGCGGAGATCGTGATCGTGCTGAGCGTGGTCGTGGGCGGGTTTTTCCTGAACTGGAAGTTCATGCTGTTCCTGCTGGCGTTCAACTATCTTGGGCAGTGCGCGTCGTCGCTGAACGGGTACTACCGGCACTTCGGCGGCAACCCCGAGAAGCCGGTGGCCTGGGGCGTGAGGGCGTGAGCACGTACGGGTTCTGGTACAACCTGATCTGGTTCAACAACGGCTACCACGCGGAGCACCACTTTCGACCAAGGGTTCACTGGACGACGATGAAGCAGTTGCACGCTGAGATCGCGGAGGAGCAGCGGCGCGCGGGGACGCATGTGATCAAGATGCCGCACCCGCTGGGGTTCTTGGAGCCCAAGCCGCGACAAGGGAATCGTGCGTTCTCTGAAAAACCTGTCCCAGTCACAGTCCCGGTCGCGGTGTCTGCTCCGGTCGGGCGTTCGGGGGTTGACGAGCCGCCCATGGTCGAGACTCGGCCGCACGCCGTGGCGGAAAGTTCCCATGCTGATTGATGTATTGGCGAGTCCGCGCGGGCTGGCGCGGCGTGCGCTGCGTCGCGGGCTGTGCAGGCCGGTGTTGGTCGCAGCGTCGCTGGTCCCGTCTGCGATCTGCGCGCACGGGCAGACGGATCAGACGCTCCTGCTCAAACCCTGGGATGGGCCCGGTCCGGTCGAGCTTGAGGCGGCGTTCCGCTGGACTCCGGATTCAGCGCCGCGTGGGTCGGGCGGTCACTCGTCGGTGAGCGAGTACTCGTCGAAGGGTCGCGTGCGCCTTGATGATCAGCACGAGCTGAACCCCGCGCTCGGGTACGACACGTTCGGGCTGAGCCTGCACGACAAGCTGGGCCGTGTGCCGTCGAGCCTGACGGATACATCGGTGGCGTTCGCGACTCCGATCACGAAGATCGATGAGTGGTTCGTGGGCGTCGGGGCGGGGTTCGGGTACGCGGGCGATCGCGGGCTTGCCAACAGCGATTCGTGGTACGGCAAGGGGAGCGTCACGGCCGGCCGGAAGTTTGACGGTGGGGGGGCGCTGGCGATCTGGATCGAGTACGACGGCAACCATGCGCTGTTCCCGGATGTGCCGGTGCCGGGGATCGCGTACGCGGATTCGCTGACCGATTCGATCGATTGTGTGCTCGGGCTGCCGGATTCGTCGATCACTTGGCGGCCCAACGACACGCTCGAACTCTCGGCCGAATGGGCCGTGCCGTTCACGATTGACGCTTCCATCGAGCAGAAGATCGGCGGCGGGTTCTCGATCGTCGCGTCGTTTCTGGATCGGACGCACCAGTTTCATGCCGAGCGCCTGCGGAACATCGATCGGCTGCTGTTCACGGAGCGGCGCGTAGAGATCGGCGTGTTCTGGAAGCCCGACCCGCGCGTAAAGGTCGGCGCGTCGGTGGGGTACGCGTTCGATCGCAGCATCGATTCGGGGTTCGATGATCGCGACACCGACCACATGCTCGGGCTGCCGGATCGGCCCGTGTTTTCGGTGGAGGCGACGATCGGGTTTTAGAAGAGTTGAGCGCTGATCGTGGCCCGAAACGAGCCGGGGCTGTGAAGCCCCGGCTTTCTGGGTGGGTCGCGAACCCCGCGTTGACATGCGGGCCTCGTAGACTGGCGGAGCCGGTGGCACGCGTTCTTAAGGCCGCGCAACACTCGTGAATCTAGTACGGCACGGCGTCGGTGTAGTCGATGTCATCGGGAGTCTTGAACTCGCCGTCGGGGCCCGCGGAGTGGTACTTGATGATCGTCTTGCCGCGGATGTCCTCGAAGGTGAAGGTCATCTCCTTGCCCCATTGGTCGTTGAAGGCGTTGGGCGATTCGAGGTCGGCCGGATTCTTGGGGAGCTTGTTGTTGGCCTGGCGGTACATGGCGATCAGCAGCGACATCTGCTCGGTGCTGATTTTGCGTGCGGTTTCGCGGCCGTTGTCGCGGGTCTGCTTGACCTCGTCCATGTAGCTCGTTTTGCCGCCGCCGGTGCCGAACCTGAGGTAGAGGACGATCGCGACGACGATGAGGAGGGAGAGGATGACGGCGCCGTTGCCGGGGCGGGTGGGGGTGCGGAAGGCATACCGAGAACGGGATGAGCGAGTGCGTCGTGTGAGGCGATGTGGGCTCATGACGGTATCGTACCGTGTTCAAAGTTCCGAGGGATTACTCGATAATTCCTCACGAAGCCTGTCGGTTAACCACACGCTACAGAACCAATCCGCAGGAATTTCTCCCAGCAATACGGCGATTTGGGCCGGCAAGCTCATGACATGATTCGGTGAGTTGGTGAAAACAGTTGTATAGAAATAAAATTCACCGCTACCGACCACACTGGCAATTTTCTTTCGGGACTTGTGAAACTCGCTTACCAACCTCTTCAGGGAACGAATATGCAGCCCGGCGTTGATGTCGTCCGTGGTGCCATGCCAGGTTTTTTCACGTTTCCAGCAATTGATCCGGGCCGGTCGATCCTTCAACCGAGGATTCGGTTGGCCGGTGGTGAGAACCTTGGATGGGCGAAGGCGCAGGGTTTTCGTGATGTGGTCCGGCGAGCATGTGAATCGCCGAAAAACCGCCGAATGCGTGAATTCCCACGTCCAGTCTGTTTCGTCGTGATGTGATTTTGAACCCTTCTTTTTTGCCATTACCACTCCGGCCCACCCGTATACCGCCCATACACATCCGCCATCGCCTGCACCATCTCGCCCAGCGTGCAGTTGTGCAGCGCGCCATCGACCAGCGCTGGCATGACGTTCGCGCCGGAGCGGGCGGTGGCACGGAGGGCGTCGAGAGCTCGGGCGACTTCGGCTTTGTCGCGGCGGCGCTTAAAATCTTCGAGCTGCGAGCATTGGTCGACCTCGACCTGGTGGGGGATGGTGAGGATGTCGATGTTGCGTTTTTCGTCGGGGTCGTTGTAGGCGTTGACGCCCACGATGATGCGGTCGTTGGCCTCGCACTCTTCGCTGAAGCGGTAGCTGGCCTCGGCGATCTGGCGGCGGAAATAGCCCTTGTTGATGCCGCCGACGACGCCGCGGGTGTAGGTGGGGCAGGGGCGGTAGGCGGGGTGCTGGGTGAGATCGGCCGACGTGCTGGGCTGCGCAGCCGCTGGCTTGGTGCCAGGGGACGTGACGCCCATCGCATCGATGTCGGCGATGTAGTCGAGTGCGCCCCTTTCCATGGTGTCGGTGAGTTGCTCGATGAACCAGCTTCCGCCGAGCGGGTCGGTGACGCGCGTGACGCCGGTCTCGTGGGCGAGGATCTGCTGGGTTCGCAGCGCGACGGTGACGGCCTGTTCCGTGGGCAAGCCCAGCGTTTCGTCCATCGAATCGGTGTGCAGGCTCTGACACCCGCCGAGCACGCCGGCCATGGCCTGATACGCGACGCGGACGATGTTGTTGAGGGGCTGCTGCTCGGTGAGCGAACAGCCGGCCGTCTGCACATGTGTCTTCATGAACCACGAGCGTTCGGATTTCGCGCCATAGCGGTGGCGCATGACGCGGGCCCAGATGCGGCGGGCGGCGCGGAGCTTGCAGATCTCCTCGAAGAACTCGTTATGGCTGTTGAAGAAGAAGCTGAGACGCGGCGCGAACGAATCGATGTCCAGGCCTCGTTCCATGCAGGCTTCGACGTACTCCATGCCGTCGCGGAGCGTGAAGGCGAGCTCTTGCACGGCGTTGGACCCGGCCTCGCGGATGTGGTAGCCGGAGATCGAGACGCTGTTCCACTTCGGCACGAACTTGGACTGGAACTCGATCGTGTCCACGACGAGCTTCACGCTGGGCTCGGGCGGGTAGATGAACTCGTTCTGGCTGTGGAACTCTTTGAGGATGTCGTTCTGGAGCGTGCCGCCGAGGGTGTCCCAGGAGATGCCGCGTTGCTTGGCCATGGCGAGGTACATGGCCCAGATGACGGCGGCGGGGCCGTTGATGGTTTGCGAGACGGTAACCTTGTCGATGGGGATGTCCGCGTACAGGCGGTGCATGTCCTCGATGGTGTCGATGGCGACGCCGCAGCGGCCGACCTCACCAACGCAGAGCGGGTCGTCAGAGTCACGTCCCATCAGGGTGGGCAGATCAAACGCGGTCGAGAGCCCGGTGTTGGCGGCGGTGCCCTTGGCCTGGCTGAGGAGGTACTTGAAGCGGTTGTTGGTGTCGTTGGCCGAGCCGAAGCCGGCGAACTGGCGCATGGTCCAGAGGCGTGAGCGGTAGCCGTTGGGGAAGAGGCCGCGGGTGTAGGGGTACTGACCGGGCCGGCCGCCTTGGCCGAGGTCGCGGTCGATGTGCTTGAGGGATTCGGGCGCGGTCGCGGGTGTGTAGGAGGGATCGAGCACGAGCCCTGAGATGGTGACGGCGTTGGGGTCGAGCTTGGGCGCGGGGTGCGAGCCGTGGGCAGGCTTGGTGTTCGCGGGGGTACCGGCGTGGGCGGGGGTGGTCGTGCTCATGGGGGTAGTTTAGCGTGGGATCGAGCGAGATTGTGAGGGGATTCTGTGTTGGTCGGCGCGGCGTTCTCGGGCGGATCAGTCCGCGATCGCGGGGCCGTCGCGGTGCTTGAAGTGGTCGCGGGCCATGCGGATGAGTTGGACGGCGGTGATGCCCGGGGAGCCTTGCCTTCGCCGCCATTCGCCGAGTTCGTAGAGCGTTCGCCATTGGGAAAAGAGCACGCCGTAGGCCCAGAGGACTGAGCGCTTGGGGTCGTAGAGGTTGGTGGACTCGCTGAAGGTGCCGTTGAGTTCGACGATGGCGAAGTCGCGGCCTTGGCGGAGCTGGGCGTCGGTGGTGTAGCGGATATCGAAGCGGCCGAAGTCGAGCCCGCCGGGGAAGTTTGCGGCCAGGCCGTTGATCGCAGCTTCGAGCTCGGGCGTGAAGAGGTCGGCGCCGTCGGAAAAGAGCGTGCCCTGGCAGTGGTTGCCGGAGACGGCGAGCCGGACGGTTTCGTTGGCTGCGGGGACGCGGGTTGCTTCGTCGGCGAAGCGCGCGAAGAAGGTGTCGGCCTGGCAGCGGTAGCGGGGGTGCGACTCGATGAGTTCTTCGAGGGTGTGCCGGCCGTCGCCGGTGATGGTGGGGAAGGTCTTCCGGGTGATGGAGAAGATTCGGCCGGTGTTGGTTGTTGAATGAGAGGCGTGCGGTTGCGAATCGTTGCGTTGATTCGATTGGAGCGTGCGGACCCAGAGGATGCCGCACTCGTTGGGCCCGGCGTGGTAGGGCTGGACAACGCAGGGGCGGCGCATTTGCTCCAAGAATGCGCTGAGTTCGTTGAAGGAATCGATGAGCTTCACGCCGAAGCCGCGCTGACCCTCGTTGGGCTTGATGATGAAGGGAAAGGTCAGCGTTGCGGCGTGCTGATCGAGCAGCGTGCGCACGGCGGCCAATCTTTGCGAGAGTTCGCCGGGCTCGATGAGGAACGTGGGGAGGACGGCTTCGCGGACGGCGGGGTCCGCGCCGGTGCGCAGGCCGTGCATGATGCGGGATTTCGATTCTCCGATAAGCCCGCCGCCGGCCTCGATGCCGGGGTTGCAGTGGCTGGGGGTCATGACGCCGCCGTGCTTGGCGGAGAGGCGGAGGAGGTATACGTAGAGCGGGAGATAGAAGACGTTGGCGGGCCAGAACTCGTGGCGGTAGAGGCGCGTGATGGAGGCGAGGAGGCGTTGACGGCCGGTGCGGGTGAGGAGAGTTGGGAGGAGTTCGAGAGCGAACGCGGCGAGGGCGAAGGCAAGGAGTTGGAGGATGGTGCCGTGGGAGCTGCCGACATTGAGAACCCAGTTGCTCAGCGCGATGGAGAGCAGGAGTGAGGCGAGGGACCAGAGGGCGATGGCGATGAGTCGAAAGAAGATGACGGCGAGGGCGGTGGTGAGATTCAGTCGCGGGTGATCGCGCGGTGAGTTGCTGGGTGTGAGCCCGGGCGTGTCGTCCCGTGCTGTGCGAGTGCTGTCGTTGTTGTCCTCCTCGCTTGATGACGCGATCTGACCGATCGCCCACCAGGTCGCGGAGCGTCGGTAAGACACGAATTGTCCGACGAATCCAGTGCGGATTGGATGAGTAGCGAACCGTCTAGTCCAGTCGATGGTGGAGACTCTGGGAAGACGCTTGCCGACGAGCGGCCAGCGGTAGGCGCTCACGCCGGAAACTCGCGCGATGGACGCGAGGACGAAACCTTGCACCACGAACCCGAGCGCGAGCCCGTTGAGGACGACGAAGAGATCGAGGGTTCGCCCCGCGACGAGCAGGCCGGCGAGGAGGACGGTCCAGGTCGGGCCGATGACGATGATCGCGAGCGCGATCAGGGCGAGTTCCGTCGGCCACTGCGTCGCGCGGAAGAAACTCGCGGTGCGATGCACGAAGCGATCAAGGAACGACGCCCCGTCGTTGTTGGTGGAGAAGTCGATGATGTCGGTGCGGGGTTTGATGCCGGGCTTGTCGTGTCGTGCGAAGTGCTCGGTGAGGAAGTCAGCGGATTGCTCGGTCTGGGCGAGCGGCAAGAAGTGGTTTGCATCGAGCATGACCAGGCGGCTGGTGGGGATGAGTTGATGGCAGAGTTCGGCGCTCCAGGCCGGGACGAGCATGTCGTCGCGGCCGTGCAGGATCATTGTCGGTACGCGGACTCGCTCCATGATCGAGCGCAGCGGCCTTTGGTCGGTGTCCCAGAAATTGCGGATGAACGAGTGCCGGGCCGAGCGGGAACCGAGCAAACCAAAGTGGGGGACGAGCTCCGGCGTGACGACGAGGGCCGCGTACCCAACGGCGTACTTGTAGTGCTCGAAGCCGTAGCTGCCCGAGCCCTCGGCCTCTTGGACGTTGAGTGAGGCCATGAGCGTGAGGCTCGCCACCCGATCCTCGGCCTTGTCGCCCAACAAATCGATCATGTTGAGGGCGACACCACCGCCCATGGACCAGCCAACGAGGTGGAAGCGGGTGATATCGCGCGCCTTCAGATACGCGAGCAGGGCATCGGCCTGCGCGCGGATGGAGTAGTCCTCGATCCATCGGCTTGATTCTCCGAACCCTGGAAGATCGACCGCCAGGACCCAATACCCGGCGTCGCTCAGGCGGGTTGCGAGCGAATCGAAGTCGTGCGCCGCACCCGGCGATCCGTGAAGCAAGACCACCCACGCGCGGGACTGTTCTCCTCTCCGTATGACGGGCACTCCGTTCCTAACCGCTCCTTCGATCTCGCCCGCGTCGGGGGTCAGGATGCCGGAGATCGTCAGCCGCTGCGTACCACCGGGAGGGCGATGGCGAACAAAGGCAACATCATCAGCGGTCCCGTGTCGAAGAAAGGAAACCTCGACCTCCGCGATCTGTTGAGAAAGCATCGGCGGTGAGCTTGCAACGGCGCGGTTGGCTGAAACCTCGACGATGGTCTGCCACACCGCCGAACACGCGAGTACAAGCAAGTACACCACCCACCACCATCGCCGCGCCCATCGAAGCCAGCTCTTGGCCTCGCCCCACAGCGTCGGAATCGGCTCGGCCTGGCTCAACAATTACAGCTCCTAACGGGCGATGCTCTGGGGGCGGGTGGGTGGACAGAATGCGCACGTTCACGAGGGTACGTGAGGTCCGATGCCGCGAGTTCGCTGAGGAGTTTTCCGCCCCGAGGGGTTGACTTGATCCAAAAAACAAACGGGGCCCCGTAACGGAGCCCCGCCAGAGTTCATTCAGTTCTTTCAACCGAACTCAATCAGTCTCACGCACGGCGACGACGGACCGCAGCCAGGCCGGCGAGGCCCAGGACGGCGATGCTCGATGGAGCGGGGATCTCGAAGCGGTGATAGTTCTCGTACCCCGCTGAGGTGAGACCGTCGCCCACGTTCCCGCCGCCGTTGATCGCGCCGCCGGGCATCGACTCGTCGGAGCCGTACCCGCCGTCGGCCACATAGCCGGCGAAGAAGTTGAAGCCGTTGGTGATGCCCAGCGCGGCGAGGGGGAGGGTGTACTCGCGGAAGATCGGGGCGTTGCCCGTGAACGAGCCGTTGTAGTCGATAAACCCAAGGCTCGGCCCGCCGTTGTGCTGGAATGTCACGATGCCGAAACTGCCGATCACGATCGAGTAGTCAACCAGGAAGCCCGAGGGGTACGCGTCGTCGGCGTTGCCCGCGAGGTTCGACGCCGCGCGGCGGCCGCCGTCGGCGAAGTCGGTCGAGGTCGCGTCGGTGAACCCGCCCGCCACGCTGTCGATCTGGATGGCGACGAGGTCGTTGAGGTTGTTGCCGGGCTGGAAGCCGATGTAGACGTTGGTGGCGTCGGCGTTGATGTAGAGCTGGCCCGCGCCGAGCGTGCCGCCGAAGCCCCCGCCGCCGCCGAGGTACTGGTTGGCGTTGCCGGTGCCG
The DNA here is from genome assembly GCA_044221955.1 of Phycisphaerales bacterium. GTDB lineage: Bacteria > Planctomycetota > Phycisphaerae > Phycisphaerales > UBA1924 > CAZCPB01. The sequence continues at coordinate 27,907 of JBGAOD010000013.1, forward strand.
TACTCGTTCGGCCCGAGCGCGCCGTTGACCGCCGCGCCGGTCCCACTGGAGGTGTGGGTGGTGACGAGCCCGGCGTTGGCCGTGCCCGCGATCATGGCCAGACCGGCCATACTCACAAGGAAACAATTGGTCGTCATGGACTCGCTCCTACACAATGGAAAAACACACGACCACGAAGCCAAGCGGATACCCCGCTTGCGGAAACGCCCGTGACCGATCCCAGTATAGAACGAGCCGCCCAAGGAACAAGAAGAAACTGTTTCAGCCAGCTCATGGAGCGGGATATCGGGGCCTACGCAGAGTCATCGGGCCCGCAGGCTCAAGCCACCCCATCAGCCTGCGTTACCCAAACTCCCAAGCCTAGCGATCGGCCTTCACCTGGGCTACCGGAGACACCGACGCAAGCGTTGGCGATGCCGGAACGCTCAAGTACGTCAGTGCCCGCTCCATGACTCGCCGAACCACCGGCCCCGCCACCAACGCCCCGTAGTGCTTCTTCTGTCGCACCAATTCCGGCCCGGGGTCATCGATCACAACCAGGATCACCAGTCGCGGCCTCTCGACCGGCCCGCCCGCGACGAAGCTCGAGTTGTACTGGCCGTCGAAGTACCCCGTCGTTCCCTTGGGACGCCGGAACCCCGGCGGGGCCTTGCCTAGCGGGATCTCCGCCGTACCCGACTTTCCAAAGATCTGGTACCTCCACCCCTCCGCGGGTCTCTCTCCCTTGAGCATCTTGGCTTCCATGTTGGTCGCCACGTCCTGCATCGTGTGCCGCGTCAGCTCCGCGATCGACGCCGGGAGCACCCGATACAGCATCGGCGCGCCGCTCTGCGGGTCCGCGGCCGTCAGGCGGATGGTCGGCAACGTCCCGGCCATCGCCCCGCTCCGTGCGAACGCGCTAAAGGCCCGCACGACCTGTACCGGCGTGACCGCGACCTCGTGCCCGAACGCCACCGAGACCTGCGAGCCCTTCTTCCAGTTCTTCATGCTCGTCACGAGCCCGCGTGCCTCACCGCCCAGCCCCGCCGTCGGCGTGAGCTGCAGAATACCCGTCGGCTTGCCGAACCCGAATCGCACCACCGCGTCGTGCAACTGCCCGTAGCTCAGCCGCTGGGCCGCCTTGATCATGCCGATGTTCGACGAGTTCACCAGCACCTGCGACCAGGTCATGGTCTGGGCCTGGTGAACGTCCTGAATGTAACGCCCGTCGGGCGTAACCCAGTGTCCACCCTCAGTATCGAAAACCTCGTCCGGTTTGGCGAGCCCCAGTTCCGTGATCGTCGCCCACACATACGGCTTGAACGTCGAGCCCGGTTCGTAGATATCCTCGATGCACCGATTGCGGCCCAGCCCCGGGATCTTCGCGCGTGCGGCCTCTTCATGGATCGTGATGAACCGCTGCCCGCCGGGGCGGTTTGCGGCGGTGGGGGACTCGTTCCCGTCCGGCCTCTGGTTCTTCGCACGCCACGGGTACTCCACCGCGTCGGGCAGCTGCCGAACGATGTCCACCATGGCCAGGATCTCGCCGGTGATCGGGTCGAGCATCACCAGCCGCCCGCCCGCCGCGTTCGCGTCGTCCACGCCGCGCTCGAGCTCCTCAACCGCCATGCGCTGGAGTTCAAGATCGATCGACAGCCGCACGTCCTCACCCGCTCGCGCGGGCTGGACCTGCCCCGGCTCCATCCAGAGCGGTCTGCCCGCGGCGTCACGAACGAAGCTGACCTTGCCGACCTCGCCGGCAAGCTTGCCGTTGAGCCGAGATTCAATCCCCACCATCCCCGCGCCCAATCCACCCGCCCCGCCAGCGACGCCACTTCCGCGCCGCCCGGATACTCACGAACCGCTCGCCGTTCGATGATCAGCCCCGGGATCGGGATCTTCTTACCCTTCTTGTTGACGACCCGGAGCGCACGAACCGCGTCGGCACGATCCTCATCCAGCACAGGTCCGATCGGCAGATACCTGATCAGCCCCTTCTTCTTTGGAGCCACCGCACCGGCAGAGTCCGAGCCCTGACCCAGCGCATCGACCCCCGGCTCTGTCCGCGCCGGCTCATCGTCCGGGTCCACTCCCTGCACCGGTGCCGCGTCGGACGCACCCCTCGAATCCCGACCCATTCGCCGCCGCACCGTGTCGATCAGCTTGGCGAGGTACTCGCCCGCAGACTTGGGGGCCGCCGACGCGATCGCTTCCGCGTCAAGCTCCGCCTTGCGCCGTACGTTCTCGTCCGCCGCCCGCACGATCTTCGCGCCGACCTTGTCGGGCGTCTCGCCGATCGCGTCCGCCAGGGGAGCGATGATGCTGTCCACCGGGTCCGGCAGCAGCGTGGGATCGACCACGACCCGGAACCCGAACCGCGTCGCCGACAGCAACCGATTGCGCCGGTCCACCACGTCCCCACGCATCGGCAGTTCGGTCCGGGTCGTCACTCGCGGCACCAGCAGCCGGCTCAGATCCGCGCCCGGCGAGAGCTGCAACTGCGCCACCCGCCCCAGCAGCATCACCAGAAGCAGGGTGATCCCCAGCGCGCACGAAAACGCCACGTAATCAATCCGCTGCCCATCCTTCCGCCGCCCAGTTGTTTGGCCCGCGCTCATTGGTCGCCCTCGCCCGGTGCCTTGGTGAGTTCCCGGGCACGCTCGCCCGCGGAGCTTTTTTCAGTTGCGTATCGGCGATCAAGGCTCGACGCCGAAGGTCCCCGAGGGGCCGACGGCTTCGCGGCCGGCGTGCTCTTCGGCTTGGTGGGCCGAGCTGACTCGTTCGGAGAGGTCGGAGGCTCCTTCTCCGCAGAATCCTTGCCCGCACCTCCCGCCTGCTCACCTGCGCCCGGTTCAGCACGATCCAGCGGCTTGAGCGGCCCGATGTCCGCCATCATCTGTCGCACCTGCTCCGGGGTGATCTGCTGCGCGATCTGAGTGCGGAGTAACCAGAGCTCTTCGTCCTGGTTGCGGATATCAAGCTGGATGCGCACCATCTCGCTCGCCGCCTGCAGGCGGGATTGCCGCAACGCCAGCAGCGTGCAGCCGGTCACGCCCACCGCCAGGATGACCAGCACGCACTTGCCGAACACGCCGGGGCCCCTTCATCGCACAAGTCTTGAGATCCGTCACGAACGCGAAAAACGCCCGAGCGGCGTCGGCCGCCCGGGCGCGTCGAGCATGTCAAACAGTCACGACTGCGGAACTTTGATGACCGCCCCGACCGGGATGTTGGTCTCGTCTTCGAGCACGCTGGCATTCACCTTGACGAGCTCATCGGCACGGGCCGACGAGCCCAGCGTCCGCTGCGCGATCGTCCCCAGAGTGTCGCCCTTCTTCACCGTGTACGAGGCGTACTTGATGTCCGAGGATTCCGTCTTCTTCGCCTTGGATTTTTCTGCCGCCCGGTCCGACGGCTTCTCGCCCTTCTTGGCGTTCTTCTCTGCGCCCTTCGTCCCCGCCTTCTCCGCGACACCCTTGTCAGCAGATGCCGTCTTCTCGGGTGCCGTCGCGGGCTTTGACGCGAGCGAAGTCGGAGCGACCTTCCCGGTCAACGTTTCCACCGCCGGTGCCCGCAGCTTCATGCCGACCCGCAACGCATCGCCCTTCACGCGATCGCTGTTGGCGTCGGCGAGCTTCTTCCAAAGCCCCCCGTCGCCGTACAGCTTCTTCGCGACCTTCGTGAAGTTGTCCCCGTCAACAACCACGTAGGTCTTCTCGCCCGGCAGAGGGGCGGCCGCCGGCGTCGCCGACGCCTTCGCGCCCGTCTGCCCGGGGTTCAGAACAATCTCCGTCGAATCCCCGCTCTTGCGGACCGTGTGCCCCAGGTCCGTCGCCGCCTTGAGCAACGCGGCGTCCGGGTCAACCGAGCCCGAGTGATTCGCGCTCCGCGGAGCCGCGCCAGCCAGGTTCGCCGCTCCGCCCGACGCCAGACGTGTCTCCTTCTTCGCATCCCGCACGTCGCCCTTGGGCTCGACAACCGCCGCCCCGCTCGCGCCCTTGCTCTGCGTCAGATGGACAACTTCAGCCTTGGGCTCGGCCGGGGCCGGCTTGACGCTCTCCATCGCCCCCGAATCGCTCTTGGGATCAGTCCTGGGTTCACTCCTGGGAGGCATCGGCACCGGCGGCTCTTCCGTCCCCGGCAGAACGCCCGCGGGAGGCTCGGCCACCATCGCCACCGTCATCGCCGGCTGGGCCGACGAGACCTCCGCCAGCTTGACCTGCCGGGCCTTGGAAAGGTGATCGCTGATGAGGACCGTCACGGCCAGCACCAGCGAGAAACCAACGATCAGAGCAAGTTTCAGTTCACGCGTCACGGTGAAGTCACCCTCGACAACCAAGCCCGTCCTGGACCGGCCGTCCGTTATCAAACCCCCAACGGAGCCGAGCCCATCCTGAGCCCGGTCAACCCTCCGTCAAAGCACTTCCGCCGAACTCTCGCCCGGCGCGTGCGGATCATACTCACCCGATCAGCTTTTCGGACTCTCACCGATCCGAATCACACGAAGTTTGGCCGACCGAGCCCGCGGGTTCGCCCTCAGCTCCGTCTCACCCGCCGTGATCGGCGTCGGTGTCAGTACCTCGCCCAAGCCGCGCTCCTGAAGTTCAATGAACGTTCGCTTCACACGCCGGTCCTCCAGCGAATGGAACCCGATGACCGCCACGCGAGCCCCGGCCGAGAGCCACGAACGCCTCCCACCCACCCGACCCCGCCCCAATCCCCGATTTCACTTCCGAAGCGCCGCGAACGACCGCCGCAAGAAACGCATCCAGGCTCCCCAGCTCATCGTTGACGGCGATGCGCAAGGCCTGGAACGTCTTGGTCGCGGGGTCGATGGCCGAGCGGTCGTGGTGGGGGCCGCGGGACGAACGAACAAGATCTGCAAGACGCGACGTGGTGGTTATCGGTTCCCGGCGTCTCTCCTGCACAAGTTTTCGCGCGATCTTCCCCGACGCCGGATCCTCGCCAAACTCGGCGATGATCTCCGCCAGCTCACCCTCCGGGAGCGAGTTGACCAGATCGGCCGCGGTCAGGGGAGCGGTAGGGTCCAGCCGCATATCGAGCGGTCCATCGTTGGCGAACGAAAAGCCACGCGACGGATCACCGATCTGGTTCGACGAGAACCCAAGATCCGCCAGCACCAGATCGGCCGACAAACCCGCCTCAATCATCCGCCGCGGCGCTTCCGCAAAGTTGCCCCGAAAGACCACAACCATCGTTTCCGCGTGGGAAGCCGATGCCGCGTGTGCCGCCCCTTTCGCACCCGCCGCCGCGCCGAGCGCCCCTCGAACCGCCGCCTCCGCACGCGCCAGGTTCGTGCCGTCCATGTCGTTCAGGACAACTGTGCCGCCCGATCCCGACCCGCCGGATCCGAGCCGCAGGCCAATCGCCGCCGCGTGCCCCCCCAGCCCGGCCGTGCAGTCCAAGAACACCCGCCCCGTCCCCGGATCCAGCCACTCCAACACCTCATCCCGCAGCACCGGGACATGCCCGTCCGCCGCCCCAGAGGCCTGACCCCGGCGCTCGATCGGTGCTGCGTTCTGGTCCGGAGAGTGGTCCACGCAGTCAGCGTAGCGAGGAGGTCGCCGAAAGAGCGCCGGCCGAGCGCCGCAACAGCGCCCGACGATCGCCGGCCCCGCACAACCACCCCCACGCCAAACGCCCGCCACCCGCATAAAGTCCCCGGCAAGCCGGAGTAGCTCAGCCAGTAGAGCGGCGCACTTGTAATGCGCAGGTCACGGGGGCGGAACCCGTCTCCGGCTTTTCATTTTTTCTACCCAACCTCGTGGGGCAGGTTTTCAACCTGCCTCTTCATCTCCTACTCCTCAACCCCCGACTTCCCATTCTGGAACGGTTCCCGAGGAGCCGGACTCGGCTTGGGGATCCAAATCTGCCGTACCAGCAGGTTCTTCCACCGCACCTCCAGCGGCTCAACTCTCCCGCCCACATCGTGCACCTGCAGCCCGATGAACCCGCGCGGCGTCATGTCGTCGTGCAGTGTCGCCGCCGGCACGCCGTTCAGAAACGTCCGCATCTCCGGCCCGATCGCCACGATCTTCATCCGGTTCCACTCGCCCTGCTTGAACGCCTTCCGAGCGACCGGGTTCTTCTCCAGCGACGCCAGCCACCCGCGCCGCCCCTCATCATAAATCCCCGCCGACCAGGCCCGTTCCGACGGATCAATGTCCGCCTGATACCCATGAACGCGGCCGTTCTCGTAGTCGGGCGAACTCAGCGAGCGGAACTGCACGCCCGAGTTCAATCCCGGATCAACCTTGAAATCAAGGTCGAGCTCAAAGTCGTCGTACTCGAAATCGGTCACCAGAAAACTGTTCGGCGTCGAAGGCCGCGTTGCCCCGACAATACACCCGTCCTCAGCACGGTACGCCGCTTTCCCGCCGAGCTGGTGCCAGCCGGCGAGCGTGGTGCCGTCAAAGAGCGGCGTGAACGGTGTGGTTGTCTTCAACCTTGGCGACCAGGGAACCTCTACGACTACATTCCGAAATCTGACAAGGCTTCCATGATCCTGCAAAACCAGCGGTCCCGGCGCTCCGGTTTCTTGGCGCGAGGACCGACTCCCTGTGGGCCCGGTAATTTCCACATTGTCCTGCACGGTGACATTGTTCAAAAGAACGGTCGCTCGCGCGTTCCCGATCTTTTTCCCGCTGGCATCAAACGTCGCGGCGTGGAACTCGATCCGATAGTTCTGCCAGACGCCGGGCGCGAGGCAGGCATTTACGGCCGGTGCGCGCTGTTTGTAAATTGCTCCGCATCCATCGATCGTCGGTCCCTCGATCACTGGCTCGCCGCCGAGGGTGTAGCCCGACGAATCCAGAATCTGAATCTCGTACAGATCCTGGATGTAAACGCCGCTGTTCGCGCGAGCCTGTCCCTTCGCCTCCGGCATCGACGGAAGTTGAAACTCCAAGTTGATGACGCAATCGCCGAACTCCTGGATCGAGCGGATCGATCCCGAACCAGGCACAACAACCATCGCGCCGTCTTCGACGCGCCAGGGACTTGCTGTATCGCTCTCCAAGGCCTTCCATGCGCTCATGTCACTACCGCTGAACAGCACAACATCGCGCCATTCGGAGTACAACACCGTGTGAAAAATCCCCTCGATGCAACCGCTCGTCACGATTCCGACAAGTCCGATTGCTATCACTGTGAACCAGGATTTCAGGATTAGTCGCTTCATTTGATTCCCTCCTCAAGCTCGCTCAACTTCCACGGCATCTTCCGCTCCCCCGTCCCCGCCTTCACCTCACCAACCATCTTCGCCGAAACCGGCTCTCCCGTGTTCCCCCACCCGCGCCGCAGGTACGTCATCACCGCCGCCAATTCCTCGTCCGACCGCATCGGCGCGGCCGGCATCGCCCCGTCATACACCACGCCCCCGCTCTCAACCTTCCCCTCAAGCCCGTGCAGCAAAATCTTCGCCAACCGATCCGCCGGTCCCAGCACGCGCGGCGAACCCGCCAACGGCGGGATCTGCGCGGCCGTCCCGCGCCCATCCACGCCATGACACCCCACGCACGCCGCGTAGAGCTTCGCGCCTTGCTCAAAACGCGACTGCTCGTCCTTAGTCATCGCACGCACCAGCGCCGGCAGACCCTCCTTCGGCCTCCCGGGCCAGTCGAGATAGCCCGTGAGCGTCCTCATCGTGAGCCTCGCAGAGTCGCGCGACATCACCCCCGACTCCGACCGCGCGAACCCGGCGAGCGTGTCCATCCAACCACGCGGCTCCCTTGCCAAACTCAGCACGCGCGAACTCTCCTTGCCCACCCGAAGCTCCGCCTTGACCCGATCAAGCAAGAGCGCCGCACGCCGTTGATTGACGAGCATGTCAGCCGACACGCCGTCGAACACCCGCGCTCGAACCTCACCCGACAAGGACCGCAGCCCGCAATCAACCAACTCTCTCAAGACCGCCTCATCCGCCCGCGACCCCGGCCACGTCGCGTCCTCGCTGAGCGCCGTCAGCATCTCCGCTTCACGATCAACCAGCCCCGAGATCACCGCCGACCGCATGTACGGATCGCCGCCGTCGCTCCGCAACATCGCCGCGAGCGTCCCCATCGCCCGCGAATCACGGCTCAGCGACACAGAGAGCGCCGCCTGAATCCGCACGCTCCGCTCCGGGTCCGTCGCGAGGGCCGCCACACGCCCAAGTGTTTCAAGATCGCCGATCCAATGCTCCGCGACGCGCAGCCCCGCGGTCCGTACGACCGGGTGTTCATCGCTCATCGCTCGATACGCATCGCGGGCCTCCGATACCCCCAATCCGTCAAGCGTCCAAAGCGCCTGGAGCCGCGTGCGGTAGTCCGAAGCGTTCGCGGCCACACTCCTCAACGCACCCGCAACCCCAACCGCCCGCCGCTGCACCAGCGTCTGTTGAGCCATGTCACGCCACCACCCATCGGTGTGCGAAAGCAATCCAACAATCTCTCCATCACTCATCGAAGAAAACCGCGGCGGCACGCTCGCACGCGCGCGATCCGGCACCCGCCCGGCCGGGCCCCGATCGTCCGCCACGATCCGATAGATCCGCCCGCACCCCAACGGCGCCTCCAACCCCCGGCGCACCGCGTGCTCCTTCAAGTACGGCGTAATAAATACGCGATGCTGAATCACCCCCCGGTACATGTCCGCGATGTACAGCGCCCCATCCGGACCAACGCACGAAGCCACCGGCCGGAACCGCTCGTCGGTCGATGTAAGAAACTCCCCACCCAGGTACGTGTTCGTCGCGACCGGCACCCCGTTGTACTCGCGCACCGTCAGCCGCTTGACCAGGTTCCCCGCCGGCTCGCACACGAACGCATCTCCCCAGCAGTCCTCTGGAAACTCCGTCCCGCGATAAATCGTCGGTGAGCACGCCGCCGTTGTATTCGCCAGCCTCCGATTCGGCCGCAAAATGTTCGGCAAATACCCCCGGTTCACCCCCGAAACCCGCGCCGGCCAGACCGCCAGATCCACCCCGATCTTCTCATTCATCCCCGCCACATTGTGCTGGTCCGGGTTCCGCGCCGCGTACTGCTTGGGAAACAAATCCCCTCTCAACGTGTCCGAGTTCGGCGTGTAATACAGCCGCCCCGAATCGTCCATCGTGACGCCCCATTGTCCGTGCCCCGGCGTCGACTCCGTCGTGACCTTCTCACCATCAAACCTGAACCGCTGCGTGTGCTGCGAGAACGCGATCCAGTTGTCCATGGCCCAGATCATCCCGTTGGGCGCGTGCTCCGGGCTCTCCAGCCCGCCAACACCCCCAAGCAGCACTCGCCGCTCGTCCGCACGCCCGTCGCCGTCGGTGTCTTTGCAAAACAGAATATTCGGCGGCTCGATCACCAATGCCCCGCCAAAGCACGGCAGCACCGCGCGGGGCAACACCAACCCCTCAAGGAACGGCGTCGCGGTGTCCATCGTGCCGTCACCGTCGTTGTCCTCCAGCACGACAATCCTATTTTCCTTCGCCAACTCGTCCGCACCCGCAACATCGGGCATGTACGTCCGCATCTCCACCACCCACAGTCGCCCCCCGCCGTCAAAGCACATCGCCACCGGCGCCGAGATCAGCGGCTCGGCCGCCACCAACTCGACGCGGAACCCGGGCTGAACCCGTAGCAACCGCAACGATTCCTCCGCGGTGAGCGCGGGCTCGATCACGCGTGATGCCTCGACCGCAGACGCGATGTTCGATCGCGCTCGGTCCCGTGCCGCAAGCCACACCGCGATGATGCCGAGCAGACCGAGCGTCAGCACGACGCCGCGAACGGCCGTCCCTCGAACTCGGAGTGCAGGAGCGTTGCGTTGGCCCACCCATCCGAACCCGACCGCACCGAGCTGCACCAACGCCAAGGCCACCGGCACCACCGACATCGCTACCACGCAGTTGGCAAGCGTCAGCCCCGTCGTAGGCCGACTTCGACCGACGTATTCCAGAACCAGAATAACCGTCACTACGCTCGCGATCTTGAGCCCGATCGCCCCGTTCAGCCCCGCCTGATGAATCACAAAGTCGGCGAACGTGTTCAGCTCGCGTCCCCCGAAGTCACGAAACTTCTCCAGGATCGTGTGAGTGAGCATAATATCGAGCGCGGAAAAGAGAACGAACCAACAGTAATGATTGGGGTACAGCACCGCGCGGCGGGCCACGTTCGCCGCTACACCCCGTGCCTTTCCCACGCTCACGTCTTCATTCGCCAAACGCACCTCACTCACACCCCACAACGCTCGCACGCCCGCCTACGTCTCGGTCCTCACGCTTGTATCCCGAGCCCTCCATAAGTCTCCGGTCTGCGATCCCGATAGAACTGCCAAACCTTCCGAACCTCCAGAATCTGATCCAGATCCAGGTCCGCCACCAGCACTTCATCCTTGTCCCGCGACGCCTGCGCCACGACCTGCCCGCGCGGGTCGCAGAAATAGCTGCTCCCATAGAACTCGCCGACCCTCCAGGGCTTCTCGAACCCGACGCGGTTGATCGCGCCCACGAAGTACTGGTTCGCCACCGCGTGCGCCGGTTGCTCAATCTTCCACAGATACTCGCTCAGCCCCGCCACCGTCGCCGAAGGATTGAACACAATCTCCGCGCCGTTCAACCCCAATTGCCGCGCCCCTTCCGGGAAGTGCCTGTCATAACAAATATAGACTCCGATCTTCCCGAACGGCGTCTTCCACACCGGGTACCCCCCGTCCCCCGGCGTGAAATAGAACTTCTCCCAAAAGCCCGGCAAACAATGCGGCAAATGATGCTTCCGATACTTCCCGAGGTACGCCCCCGTGTGGTCGATCACCGCCGCCGAGTTGTAATACACACCCGGCATGTGCTCCTCAAAGATCGGCACCACCATCACCATCCCGTGCTTGCGGGACCGATCGCGCATCATCCTGATCGTCGGCCCGTCCGGTATCGCCTCCGCCAACGAGTACCACCTCGGATCCTGCTCGGCCCCGAAGTACGGCGTACTAAACAACTCTTGCAAACAACACACCTGCGCCCCGCGGTCCGCGGCCTGCTGAATCAACGCATCATGCTGCTCGATGATCGCCGCCTTGAGCCCCGTCAGTCCGGCGGCCGTCCCCGGCGACTGTGGAAGCTTCCCCAGCATCTCCTGAACCGACAAAGGCAACGAAGCCTGAATGATCGCCGCGCGAGTGATCCGTCCCATGGCCCGAGTGTACCGCCCGCAACGAACGCGCGAGAAACCCGCTCCCCCGCCCCGGACCTACGCTTGAGGACACACCCCGAGGACCGCCCGTGCAGCAACTCCGCTCCCTCATCCGCGATGTCCCCAACTTCCCCAAGCCCGGAATCCTTTTCAAGGACTTCACGCCGATGCTCGCCGACCCCAAGGGCCTCGCCCTGGCCGTCGAACTCATGGCCAACCCCTACCGCGGAACCGGCATCGACCTCGTCGTCGGCGCTGAATCCCGCGGGTTCATCTTCGGCACCGCAATCGCCCAGGCACTCTCCGCCGGCTTCGTTCCCATCCGCAAGCCCGGCAAGCTCCCCGGCGCCGTCCACGGCGTCGACTACGCACTCGAATACGGCACCGACCGCCTCGAACTCCACATCGACAACGTCGCCCGAAACGCCAACGTCCTCCTCGTCGACGACCTCCTCGCCACCGGCGGAACCCTCAAAGCCTGCTGCGAACTCCTGAAAAAAGCCAACGCCCACCTCAAGGGCATCACCGTCCTCATCGAAATTGTCGCCCTCCAAGGCCGAGAAAAACTCAAAGCCTACGGCGACGTGCACTCGGTGTTGACGTACTAAGTCGTCCCGACGCCGGATCGGACTCGTGTTCAACAACAGGCTGCTGGAGCTCGCTCCCCTTTCCTTGATCGTCACACGCCACCGTCCATGGGGCGTGCTGTCAACGAACTCCTGAAATGCGCTTACCGCTCCGCGCCCCACGCCGAACGCAGCTCATTCACGGTGAACTCGACAACCCGCGCGGTGCCTCGCTCGGCCATCAGCACGACGCCTTCGTCCCGAAAGTCCCCGGACACTAACATTGCAATCTCGCCACCGTTCACGAATAGTTCGATCGAAGTCCGATCGGCCAGCACGCGCACCGGTACCCGCCCATCGCGGATCGTCAGCGCCGCCGAGCGATCTCCGCAAGACACCCGCCCCGCGCCCATGTCCAGCCGGACAGGCCTCCCGCGCACCACGAGGTCAACCGCGGCCGCCGTTCTCGGCTCGATCGTCGCGCTCACGTCGAGCAGGGCACCCATGCCCTCGCTCCGCACGGGCTTCCCCGCCGTGATCTCCGCCGACTCCATCCGCCACGCCTTTCCGTACAACGACTCAATCTCCTTCACCGGCCACGAGAACAGGCGAACGCCCTCCGGCGTCGTCCGCAGCGTCAGCTCGCACGGGAACGACATCATCTGATTGAACGGCATCCCGCGCGTCTCGATCTGTCCCCATCCAATCTGAATCCGACGCCCGTCCGGCGTCTGGCTAAACGTCTGAGCCGCGTAGAAACGGTCCCCGCGGTTGCCGGGCAGCTTTTCGGCGGGCGCATCCGGCGTGAACGTCGCCCCATCAAACTGCCCAAGCAGATACTCGCTGCTCGCGGCCGTAAGCACCCACTTCGTTCCGTTCTTCCCACCGTCCACCGGCAACTCGAACATATCGGGGCATTCATAGAACCCGCCGATCCTGCTCCGGAACGTCCACCGCTTGAGATCTGAAGACGTATAGAACGCGACACCCCGTCGATCCGGCTCGGGCAGTTCCCGGTCCTCGTCGTACACCGCCATCACCCAGTGCCCGCCGCTCCCCTTCGGTCCGTACCACAACAGCCGCGGATCGCGCCCCTCCCCCTTGGCGTGCCTCACCACCGGGTTCCCCTCGAACTCCGTGAAGGTCCGTCCCCGGTCGTTGCTGTACGCGACGCACTCCCCACGGGCCGTGCTCGTGAACGCCGCGACAATTGTCTCCTCGTTCCCGCGCCTCCATCCCGACGTGTTCTCCGCATCAACGACCGCGCTCCCCGACCAAACCCAATCCCCGAAGCTGCGCGGTGCCAGCGCCGTGGGCAATTCCGTCCAATGCAACAAGTCCCGGCTCACGGCGTGCCCCCAGTGCATGTTCCGCGCGGCCCAGCCGAACGGGTTGTGCTGGTAATAGAGGTGATACTCGCCGTTGGAATACACCATGCCGTTCGGGTCGTTGATCCAGCCACGCCGGGTGGAGAAATGGAATTGTGGCCTGAGCTTCTCGCCGTACAGAGGCTCCGCGCCCTTCGGTTCGTCGGACTGCTCAGCTTTTTCCAGGGCCGCTCCGCCGGCCGGCAGTCGGTCGGCACGTAGTTCCACGCGCCGCCCCTTCCACGCCGAGACATCGACAAACGCCCAGAAGTCCGGCTCCTTCTCCGTGATCTCGGCCTCAAAGTCGTTTACCACGCTTCCATCGACCACAAGCGCCAGCCGCCGCACCGGCGCGTCGTTCCGAATCGGCAGGTTGAGGTACTGCTTCTCAACCACCAGCCGCGCCGACGGATGCTCCACCACGCCCGCAGGCGGGTGGTCGGTCATCACGATCTGGTCCACGTTGATGTGCCCCCAACCGCCCGTCGCATCGTCCATGATCTCGATTCGGGCTTTGGCCCCGACGAACTCGGGCACGTCCCAGTTCATCCTCTCAAGGGCCTCGCTCCCACCCTCCTGCGTGTTGGGACCGGTCGCGGAGCGAACGACCTTCCCATCGACGAGGAGATTCATGCACGTCTTGCCCGCCCAGCCACCCCCGCCGATGAGGAACGTGATCGCGCCGCGTGATATGGAGAATTCGGGCGACACAAGCCTCCCGGTCGCGCCGTCCCCGCCGCGGAAGCTGTTCGCCAACCCCGCGCCCTCAAACCCCGAGACCGTCATCTGATTCGGCAGCGTGCCCCGCGCCGGACCCGTGCCGAACGCATTCCCGCTCACGGCCCACTCGCCGTACGTCGCGCCCTCAAAGTCCGCGATCACCACGTCGGGCTCGGCGACAACATAAGAGAGGGCAGCCAGAATGCTCGAAGCGATGCTCATGATTTCAGCGTAGCCCCCACTCCGCGCACGCCCATCGCGTCTACCCACCAACTCTCCTCCTCAATCCTTCCCTGACCTTTTCCCAATCCCCCGGCACCACGCTAAAGCACACCGCGTCCACCACCTTCCCGCTCGGCAACTGCCACCGGTTCCGCAGCACTCCCTCGCGCACGGCCCCCAGCTTCGTCACCGCCGCCTGGCTGTGCAGGTTGTGAACGCTCACCAGAAACTCCACCCGCACCGCCCCCAGCGCCTCGATCGCGTGCCCGAGCATCAGCAGCTTGCTCTCCGGATTCACGCTCGTCCCGTGCAACGCTCGACTGATCCACGTCGTGCCGATCTCCAGCCCCCCATGGTCCATGCGGACATTGAGATAGCTCGTTGATCCCACCACCCGCCCCGTCCCATGATGCCGAATCGCAAACGCCACCCGCGGTTGGGAAAGCATCCGCGCGACCAGCTGCTCGACCCCTTGCAGCGTCCACTCGAACGGCCTCTGCAAGAGGTTCGCGAAGAGGCCTTCGTCGGAGTTGGCGAAGAGATCGGTCGCGTGGTGCATCGCCAGAGGTTCGAGCGTGATCGTGCGGCCAGTCAGAGTTATTGGAAGTGGTGGAAGCATTTCGGAGCGCTTGAATGACGAGAAGAACCCAATTCCTTCGTAGGGTGCCTACTTGTCATCGCGTATTTGAGCGAAATCATCAAAGAGTTCAGTGCATTTCTCGAACCACGCCGCCGCCGAGATTTCATTGTTGAAAAACGATGCAAGTGCATCGCCGCGCGCGTGCATCCAATCCATGTTCGGCGGAATCTCTTGTTCCGGACGCGATTCATCGTCGTCGGCGTCTGCTCGCTGGCCCAACGCGTTGAGCTTTGCCTGCGTGGCGTCGTATAGGTCTGAGAGGCGAACGAACCGAGTCGTGCCAGAATATCTCTGGCATTCGGGCAGAATGGTCCACACGGCCTTAGCGTCGTCGGCACTTGTCGAGATATCGGTTCCCAAAGGCGTTGCCGCAAGTTCTGCGTACAGCTGCAGGTACGCGGCAATTACAGACTGATCGCTCGATCGGTACGCAAGGTGGTCTTGTAGCTTGGTATCTCTGCTCGTAAATATCGCAAGCGATCGCTCCGCCAATCTGGTATCGATCAATGAGCAGAAAGGTGTCCCACCCCATGCCGTAGGTGAGGGTGACAATGTGCTTCGTGCCATCCCGCGGCCGCCAGTCGCGGATCAGAGCGTAGTGCTCTTCCCACATCCCACGTCCATCTACCCGCAGCCGATGAGCGTCGATCGGCTGCGTGCTGCACCCAATGAGAACCGTGTAAACCAGTACAAAAAGCAGCATCGAAGCTGTGCGAACATCCGAAGGCTGGGACGGAGGAACTCTTGGCGTACTCCTCAATACACGCTCTCCGCAAAGTAATAATTCTTCGCGTTCTCCGGCGTAATCAACTCCACATCCATCATCATGTGCTTGGGCATGAACTGCTTGACCTTGTCCTGGTTCCCATCCCGCAGCGCACTCGCCGCCAGATGAATCCCCGCCGCGATCATCGACGGCGGGTACGTCATGTTTCCCGGGACCATCGGGTTCTTTTCCATCACCATCTTCACCACGTCCTTCATCCCCGCCCCGCCAAAGATCCACATCTCGCTCTCGCGCCCCGCCTCCTTGATCGCCTGCATCGCCCCCATCAAAATATCGTCGTCCTGCGCCCACACCGCGTCGATCTTCTTGTGCTTGTTGAGCATGTTCTCCATGACCGACAGCCCCTTCTCGCGGCTCCACATCGCCGGCTGCTGGTCGAGCACCTTGATCCCCGGGTTGGCCTTGAAAACCTCCATGGCCGCGTTCACGCGATCACTATCGACGGTACAGGGGATCCCCGTCAGCACCACCACGCTCCCCTTCCCACCCAGTTTCTTCACCATGAACTCTGCCGACTTCTTCCCGAAGGCCTTGTTGTCACCCTCCAGGAAAATGTCCGCGACCGGCTCCAAGAAGCCACGGTCGACGTTCACGATGAACACGCCCTTCTCGTGTGCCTTCTTGGCGATCGGCGTCAGCGGCGCAGACTCCGTCGCCAGCACGACCAGCCCGTCCACGCCCTTGACCATCATGTCCTCGATATCCGCGATCTGCTTCTCCGGCCCGCCCGCCGTCGAATACACCCACTCGATCTCCGGGTGCAACTCCATCGCCCGCTTGGCCCACCAGCCCACCCCCGCCGTCCAGCCATGGTCCGCCGCCGGCACCGTCACCCCGATCTTCATTTTCTTCGCCGCGGGCACCTCCGCCGCGCTCAACGCCGGAGCGTCCTTCGCGCCACCCGCTTCTCCCGCAGGCCCAACCCCAACCGCCGAACCCGAAAAAACGACTGCCGCCGCAGCGAACAACACAGATTTGAGCATCCCGAATACTCCGCTCTAGAAAAAAACCGTCAGGCCTTCCATACGTGAATAACGAACCGGTGCATGAGTCTACCAACCCGCGCCGGTATCGTCCGCCGCCCGCCCATGCCCTGATCCGCCCGCTCCCCCGATCTTCTCATCCTTCCCGCGCGCCCAACCAACCGATTTCGTCTATCTTCCTCGCCATGCCGACGCCGCCGAGCCCGGAGTTCGGGCTCTCCTGACGCCGACGCCCCGCCGTACCTCACCGGCATCTCGAAAGGGACCACCATGGCCAAGCGTTTCCGGATCTGTGTCGACCGCCCCATCCCCTCCACCACAAACCCGAAGCCGCGGCCTTATCCATCGCGGAAAACCACACCAACAAGCCCCCCGTCTCCGCTCTCATTCGCCCCGGCTCCATGGCCGGCGTCAGCTTCCACCCGCTGAAAATGGCCATCCAGACCGGCAAGAAGTGGGCCAACGGCCGAACCCTCGGCGTCCGTTTCCTCGACGGCTCCTCCACCCAGACCGGCAAGGTCATCGACCACGCACGCGTCTGGAGCAAGTACGCCAACATCTCCTTCGACTTCAATGCCGGCCAAAACGCCGAGATCCGAATCTCCTTCCAGGCCGACGACGGTTCCTGGTCCGCCATGGGCACCGACTGCCTCCACCGCCCGACCTTCCCCCTCAACGAACCCACCATGAACTTCGGCTGGCTCCGCGACAACACCGACGACACCGAGTACCGCCGCGTCGTCGTCCACGAGTTCGGCCACGCCCTCGGCGCAATCCACGAGCACCAGAACCCCAAAGGCGGCATCCAGTGGAACGTGCCCCTCGTCCTCGAACAGTTCAGCGGCCCGCCCAACAACTGGTCCGAAGACGAGATCCGCTCCAACATCCTCGACAAATACTCGCTCGATCAGCTCAACGCCACCAAGTTCGACAAGAAGTCCATCATGCTCTACTTCTTCCCGCCGGAGCTCGTCGGCGGCCTCAAGCTCCCCGAAAACACCGACCTTTCCACGCAGGACAAGTCCTGGATCGCCAAGAACTACCCGAAGCCCAAGGGCAAGCCCAAGGCCGCCCAAGCATCAAGCAAGCCCGCCGGAAAATCCACCACAAAGAGCACACGCGTGATCGAGGTCAAATCCAAGTCCGGCGCAAAGTCCAAGCCCGTCGCACGACGCTGATCCCTACCGATCCCTGAATCTCGCCAAAAACAGAAACGGGCCTCGCACCGCGCGAGGCCCGTTTCCTTTCGCTGTCCCTGCTTTTCTCCTTGATCTAGTGGCACAGGTTTTCAACCTGTGTCCTACTTTTTCTACCTCTTCTCTTCCCTTCGCTTCTCTTCCCTGCTCCTACTCCTCCTCCGCCTTGGGCTTGAATGCCGCGATCACCTGCTGCTGGATCTGCGGCGGCGTGTGCTCGTCATGGCTGTAGCTCATCGCAAACGTCCCCGCCCCGGCTGTCATGCTCTTGAGCTCGTTGGCATAGTTCTGCAACTCGCCCAGCGGCGCGATCGCCCGAACCAGGCACTGGTCCCCGCCCAGCATCAGCGTGTCCTGCACCCGCCCGCGCTTGGTCGACATGTGCCCCGCGATATCCCCCATGAACTTGTTCGGCGCCGTGATCTCCACCGCGACATACGGCTCCAGCAGGTTGGGTCTGGCCTTCATGATCGCGTCGATGAACGCCTTCCGCCCCGCCGTGATGAACGCGATTTCCTTGCTATCCACGTCGTGGTACTTCCCGTCGTACAGGGCGACGCGGACCCCGCTCATCGGGTACCCCGCGAACGCGCCCTCCGCGATCACCTGCCGCACGCCCTTCTCCACCGCCGGCCAATACTGCCGCGGGACCGTGCCGCCCACGACCTCCGACGCGAACTCGAACCCCTCGGGATGGTCCGTCGGCAACGGCTCGATCCGCAGGTACACCTCGCCGAACTGCCCTGACCCGCCAGTCTGCTTCTTGTGCCGGTGGTGCCCGTCCGCCTTGGCGGTGATCGTTTCCTTGTACGCCACTTTCGGCTGACTGGTGATCAGTTCGATCCCCGCGTGCTTGAACTTCTCGATCACGATCCGCAGGTGCAACTCTCCCAGCCCGCGCATCACCGTCTGGTTCGTCGCCGCGATCCGTTCGACCACCAGACTCGGATCTTCCGCCATCATCTTGTGACTGACGTTCGAGAACTTCGACTCATCCGCGTGGTTCTTCAGCTGGATCGCCAGCCCGTACATCGGCCTCGGCAACGGAAGCGGGATCAGGTGCACGCTGTCCATCTCGTGGCTGTCGTGCAGCACGCCGTTGAACTTCAGCTCGTCAACCTTGGACATCGCCGCGATCTCGCCCGGCCCGACCTCCTGCACCTCCACGTGTTCCTTCCCCTGCAGCTTGAACAGGTGCGGCACGCGGATCGCCTTCTTGTGGTCGTCGATGAACAACTCCCCGCGCACCTTTACCGTGCCCTGGTGGACGCGGAAAATCCCGAGCTTCCCCGCGAACGGGTCGGTCGTGACCTTGAAGATGTGCGCGAGCACCTTGCCGTTCGGGTCCGGCTTGGCGTGCCACTCCACCTCTTCACCGCCCTCCTCGCTCCGTCGCACGAACTCCGACGGGCTCACCTCGACCGGGCTCGGGCACAGGCTCGCGAAGACGTGCAGCAGATCGTCGATCCCCGCGCCGGTCTTCGCCGAACAGAAACAGACCGGGATCAGGTGGGCCTGTTCGAGCGCCTTCTCAAACGCCGCGTGCAGCTTCCCCGGATCGAACCCCTCGCCCTTCTCCAGGTACTGCATGGTCAGGTCTTCGTCGACCTCGATGACCTGCTCCACGATCGCCTTGTGGGCCTCGTGAACGCTGGAAAAATCAGTCTGATCGCCTTCCTTGTCCTTGCCGTCGTGCTCGAAAACGTTGATGACCTTCTTGCCCTTCAGGCTCGGCAGGTTGATCGGCAGGCAGATCGCGCCGAACTCCTTGCGCACCTCTTCAACGAGCCCTTCGAGGCTGCCCATCGCCTCTTCGATCTTGTTCACCACGATCATCCGTGGGATCTTCCGCTCCGCCCCGACCTCCATCAGACGCCGCGTGATCGAATCAACGCCCTTGGTCGCGTCGATCACGACGGCCACGGTCTCCACCGCAGGAAAACACGCGATCGCATGGCCCAGAAAATCGGCCAGCCCCGGCGTGTCAATGAGGTGGACGTCGTGGCCCTCGTAATCAAAGTGAACAAACGCCGGTTGCAGCGAGTGCTTGTGCTGCCGCTCCTCGTCCGTGTAGTCGCAGACCGTGTTCCCCTCCAGCACCGTCCCCGCCCGCTTGATCGCACCGGCGCTGAACAACAAACGCTCCACGATCGAAGTCTTCCCCGACCCGCTCGTCCCCGTGAGGCAGATGTTGCGAATGTCGGCCGGGTTGCGTACAGGCATGGCTCAGTCCTCCTGCCGCGCGAGCGGCGTCGGCGGTGCGATCCCGCTCAGCCACGCGGCCAAGCAGGCAACGCCAGTATAAACCGTCGAGCCCCGTTGCGAAAGGCGATCCGGTCCGAAGCCGCGCGCGATCAACGACACGCCGCGTATTCGCAACGTGTTCGCGTCTCAATCGCGAGAACATCCCTATTCGTTCCGAGAATTACGTTCGCGTCGTGATCGCCGACAGCAGCTGCAACGCTGAGTCGGAGTTCACACGGTCGGCGAGCGTCGCCGTGAAGATCCCCGCTTGCTGCAGCACCTGCGCCCGAACCAACCTCGAAGTCTCCGCCGCATAGTCCGTGTCCTCAATCTGCGAGCGAGCCGCCGTCACGTTCTCAAACTCTGTCATCGACTGCCGGATCTCGGACTGGATCTCCCTGGTCCTGATCCCGATCCCGCCGCGGCTCGTAATCACAGATTCCAGCGCCTTGTCCACCACCTGCTGCGCCAGCTCGTGATCGCCGTCAACAAGGTTCAACTTCCCGCTCGCGATGTCCGCCAGCGAGTACGTGACTGACTTTGTGGTGCCGTCGGCCTGCTTCTCGTCGCGCGTCACCGTTCCCAACTGCTTGGCGTGCTGGTAGTCAAGCAGCCTGTCGCCGTTGTAAACCGTCGTATCCGCCAGGTGGTCAATCGTCTTCACCACCGACTCAGCGTCGATCTGCATCCCCTGCCGCTCGTCCTTCGAGGTGCCGTCGCGGTTGGCCGACGACACCACCAGGCTCTGCATGTGCAAGAGAAGGTCATTGACCACCGACTGCGCGCCGTCGATCGCGCCCAGTCTCCTGTCCTCAAGCTCCAGCCGCTCGATCTTCTTGGTCAGCTTCGCTTGGTCCTGCGCGAACCCGTTCACCGCGATCATCCCCGCCGGGTCGTCCGAGGCGCGGTTGATCTGCTTGCCCGTCGCCAGCCTCTCCATCGACCGCGCCACGTCACGCTCCGACTCCCGCATCGAGCGCCCCGCAACCATCCGCGCCAGGTTCGTACCGATGGAAATCATGGTAATTCAAGGATCGTCCGAACAGAACCCCGACTTGAAGCGCAACCCTACGGGCGCTTCATGCTCCGCATCGAGGACACCGACCAGGCGCGATCGAGCGACGAATCCGCTCGCGGCATCATGGAAGACCTGGCGTGGCTGGGCATCGACTGGGACGACGGACCCGAATTGATCTACAACGGCCGGAAAATCGGCGGCGACGCGCGCGGGGTCAAGCCATATTTTCAGGCCCAGCGCGTGGCGATCTATAACGCGCACGTCATGCGCATGATCGAAGAGGGCACCGCCTACCCGGCCTTCGAGACCCCGGAAGAACTGGAAGTCAAGCGAAAAGCGGCGGTCGCGGCCAAACAGACGTATCGCTACGACTGTTCCACGTGGAACACCTACCCCACCCCGATGGCGCGGCTTGCGCGCATGAAAGACGCTGATGCACGCGGCGAGCGCTACGTCATCCGGTTCCACGCCCCGGCCGAGCAAGTCGTTGTGAAAGATCAGGTGTTGGGCGACGTGACCTACGCGGCCGGTGAGATGGACGACTTTGTGATCCGCAAGGCCGACGGTTTTCCGACGTACCACTTCGCGGTTGTGGTGGACGATGAGACGATGGGCGTGACGCATGTTCTGCGCGCGCAGGAGCACCTGAACAACACGCCGCGGCATGTGGCGCTGCAGAAGGCGTTGGGTTTCCGCACGCCGGTTTACGCGCACATGCCGCTGATTTTCAACATGGACGGCACGAAGATGGGGAAGCGCGACCGGGCCAAGGCGGCGCGGAAGACGCTGAAGGAGGCGTTGGCCAAGCCGGGCGCGGCTGTTGCGGCTGTTGCGGCGGCGACGGGGATCGACGCGAAGTTGCTGGGCGAGTTTGTGAACGCCGAGAACGACTCGATGGAGATTGCCGAAGCTTTGGCGGCCCACTTTGGCGTGGCGCTGCCCGAGATTCAGGTGCATGATTTCAGGCGTAACGGGTATTTGCCGTCGGCGATCACGAACTTTATTGCGCTGCTGGGTTGGAATCCGGGGATGAAGCTGGCGGATGGGAAGGACCTGGAGAAGTTTGACAACACGTTCTTGGCCGAGCACTTCGCGATCGATCGGATTGGCAAGACCAACGCGAAGTTCGACCGTGCGAAGTTGCTGAGTTTCAACGCCGACGCGATCAACGCGATGAGCGACGCGGACTTTGCGGCGGCGTGGCGTGAGTGGTGCGTGGAGTTCGAGCCGGCGCTGCCGGCGCGGGTTCATCCGGCGCGGTGGGCGTTGCTCGGAAAGATTGTGAAGCCGCGGGCCAAGACGATGCGCGACGGTGCAAAGTCGGCGTCGTTCGTGATGCTCGATGATGAGCGTGTTCCTCTTGATCCGGCGGCGGTGGCCAAGAACCTGGAAGCCAACGATCGGCAGGGGTTCAGGCTTCTGGAGTTGGTGCGTGAACGGTTGTCGTCGCTGAGCGACGCGGAGTTCGAGCCCGTGCTGATTCATTCGATCATCGAGCAAATCGCGAAGCAGGGCGGCGTGGGGATGGGGCCGGTGTCGCAGGCGATCCGCGTGGCGATCGCGGGCGTGGCGGTGAGCCCGGGGATCGGGGAGACGCTGACGGTGCTGGGGAAGAAGCGGGCGATGACGCGGATCGAGCGGTGCTTGGGGGCAGGGGTAGGGGACTCTTGATAGAGAAGAAGTAGGAGAAGTAGACACAGGTTGAAAACCTGTGCCACTAGAAAATGTAGGAAGACGGTGTTCGCGCGAGACGAGTCGATGCTTGATCGGTTTGCGTGTTATGAGTTGTGTGTGCAGTCGCCGCGGCATGTGGTGGGGATGCTGCGCGCGATCGCGGGGTCGGGAGCGATGGTGCTGCGCGAGGACTTCTGCGGGACGGCGGCGGTGTCGCGTTGGTGGGTGAGGCGCGAGGGGGCTCGTGCGGTGGGGGTGGATGTTGATGAGGATGCTTTGAAGAAGGCGGAAGAATGGAGAGAATATCCGAGAGGCAGGTTGGAAACCTGCCCCACCGAGAAGGAGAAGGGGTGGAAGAAGGAGGGAAGCGTCGGCTCGGAGAGCC
>JBGAOD010000166.1:0-6244 GCA_044221955.1 Phycisphaerales bacterium
CCCCGGGCGTGCCCACCACACGCCCGGGGTTCCTTTTTATCAGCCCAACACAAGAAAAAACGCTGCCCACAGCCCACCGCATCGCACCCCCAGACCGATGAGGAGGTATACGCGGCGTACAGTTCAACACGAAACCACGCCCTCCCGCCCAGGAGTCCTGATCCATGAAAGTGCTCCAAATGCTGGCCATCGGACTAATCTTCGCTCTTGCCCTGCTCCTGGCCGCGTACCTGGGAGCTGACAAGAACAGCATCGCAAGCCTGACCGCCCTGTTCGGCGGCCTGCTCCCGGTACTGGCCCTGAACCAGAACCGCCGCGGCACCTCGTGCTGCTGGGCTCGCAGAACCAAGCGAGCCGACCACGCGAACGCCTGACTCTACCGATCACCGATTCGGTCCGTAACCGGTCAGGTTGACCGTCTGCGTTCGAGTGCCGCTGCGCCCATCGGCATCTCAAACCGATCCCCCGTCCGGCAATACCCCACCCCGCCCATCCGCCCGATCGCTTTCAACACCGCCGGATCAACGTGGAAACGCTCGTTGATCGCCCCGTCGCGCACATACACATGCACGACCTGCCCCAGCACGATGTTCCCACCAGCCGCAACGCCCGGGTTCGTGCGGATCACCCGCAGCGTGCGGCACTCAAACGACACCGGCGACTCCCCCACCCGCGGCGGCCTCACCACCACGCTCGCAACCGCCGTCAGCCCCACGAAATCAAACTCCGAGTCCCCATACGCCAACGGCTCGGCCGCCGCCGCCATCTGCCGCTCGAACGACTCGCTCACAACATTCACCACAAACTCCCCCACGCCCCCCTCACTCACCGGCTTGGCGTTGCGCAGCGAATCCTTCTCCGACCCATCAGCCTTGTTGGCCGGACAAAACAGCAGCGTCATCGGGTCCGACCCAACCCCCGCAAAGAAAGAGAACGGCGCAAGATTCAGCTTTCCCTCCGGCGAAACCGTCGAAACAAACGCGATCGGCCGCGGCACGATCGCACCGATCAGCAGCTTGTACCGATCTTGAGGCGACAGTTTTTCAGGATCAAGGTCCATCCCCAACAGTACGGACCCGCCCCTCCCCAGCCCCGCTCAACAAATCCACGAATGCCGAATCACGAATCCCGAATGCCGAATGCCGAATCCCGAATGCCGAACGAAAAGCCCCTCAATGCCCCGCCGCCAAAAGCTCGTGCATCCTCTTGTTGTCCGCGTACACCTGCCACATCTGCACTTGCTCGCCCCGCAGCATCACCCGAAATGCCGCCGGCGTGATCCAGTAATTCTCCTTGCGGATCTTCCCATCCGGCGCGTACGTCCCCTCGGCCGTCCCGAACACCGCCACCGCGTTCCCGTGCCTCGCCGACCAGTCCGGCATGATCCGGTAGTCCGGCACGAACGTGAAATAGTTCGCCCACCCCGCCCGCATCGTGTCCCGACCCGTCAAGCGCTCCCCCAGCGAGTCCACGAACACATGGTCCTCCGTCATCAGCTTGGCGAGTCCGTCCAAGTCCTTGCGGTTGATCGACTCGATGAACAGCGACACGGTTGGTTCGATCATGGCGGCGGCTCCTGCGGATGTCACGATAGGATCAGGAGATGCCCGAAGAATCGCAAGCAAAATCGCAAACAAACACTGACGCGCCCCGCCAAATGGACCCGCACGCCCAGACCTGGCTCTCCCTCCTCGCCCACTGGACCGAGTTCGCGCAGGCCGCCAAAGCCCTTCCAAACCACGGCGAAAACACCCGCTGGAAATCCACCGCCCCCGCCATCATCACCCTCCAAGCCGTCACCTTCGCCCTAGCCGACCTCGCCAACCTCAACCCCGACGAACGCCCCCTCGCAATCGACCGCGCCCAGATCCTCATCTCCGCCAACACGGCCACCATCCGCCAAGCCTGGAAAGACGAGCCCCTCCCTCAAGGCCTCACCGACCTCATCAACGACGCAACCGTCGCGCTCCAAGCCGCACGCAAACCAGCAACCAACCCAAGCCCAATGAAACCGTCATCACCGCCGAGCGCCCTCGAATGGTCCGTCGCCACCGAACGCCTCATCGCCGAGCACCCCGCCACCCTCGTCGATGCTCTCCTCGCCTCAGGCTTCGACGGTGACCTCTACGTACCAACACCCGGAGTCCCCCTCTTCGAACGATGCCCGGCCGTCTTCGCCAAGGGCTCCAACAACACCCCCCTCGACGACACCGCCTGCGCGCTCATCGAAGACTTCTTCGAAGGGCTCGCGAACCCGACCCCAGCGCCCACGATGCGCCAGCCCTACCGCCAGTTCGACTTCGGCAAAGGCCGAGCCGTCCGCGACCTCGTCGTCCCCGCCAACACCCAACCCCCCGGCGGCCAGCCCCTCCTCATGCCCGCACTCCTCAACGGCCAACCCCTCCCCGTCCCACTCCCGATCCGAGGTGCCTCCGCCCAACCCGCGCTGCCCGTCGTCTTCCTCAACGACCACTCCGAAAGTACAGCGACGGAGCGCGAACGGTAAGGGCGCTGAGCAGGTGTCCTACAGGAAACCTCTTCGCCCAGATCGGTTCCAGCCCGACGATCGAATCACGCGATCAATCCTTGGACGTTGAGATTCTTCACGAAACCGCGCCCGTTCCCCGAACCTTGAAAGGCATGCCACACTCAGGACAAACGCCAGCGGCGAGTCCCTTGAGGTCGTACCCGCAAGAAGCACATATCCCTGGGATTGGCGTGTGAAGATCACGATGATTTGCAGTCGCGAGGGCCGCAAGGTTGCCAAGATGGAGCGGACCAATAGCGACGATGAACCGAGCATCGGAAGCGGGCACAAGCGAGGAACCGAAATGATCGAAGATGCAGGCGAACATGCCACCGCCAACGACGATCGCGGCTGAGCGAGCCGAATTGGTCCCGATGCCAATGATGGTGCTGAACGCCAGCGCGGTACCCGCAAGCATCGCGGTCGATTCGTATCGGCTGACCGACGGCTCCACAACGATCGCAACCATCCCCACGAAGAATGAGAGCCAGAACACGTGCAAGAAGCCCGCGACCGCGGCAATCGACGCAAACACGGATGACCGATGATCCCGCCGCATTCCGAGCATGATGCCGCAGTACACCCCGGCGAACGGACCGCTGAGGAATGCCAAAAGCACCCTGGCAACGGGTACCTCCATGCTCAACGGGCAAATGACCAGCACGACGGTGGCGCAGACGATTGCCAACAAGCGGGACGCATCCAGGCGACGGTCACTTAGCGGCTTGCCTTGCATCAGGCTCACGTCACACCCCCACCCGCCACCTCTTCCCCTCCCGCACCACGCGCCGATACAACGTGTCCCGCTCCACCGGCTCGAACCCCGCCTCCCGGATCGCCTTCTGAAGCGTCCACACGTTGACCTCCTGATTCGTCGTCGCCCCCCCCACGTGCGTGATGTCGTACCACACCACCGTCCCATCCAAATCATCCGCCCCGCTCTGGAGCATCGCCTGCGCCATCGGCAGCGTCTGCATGATCCAGAACGCCTTGACGTGCGGGAAGTTGTCCAGCATCAGCCGCGCCACCGCCAGCGTTCGATAGTTCTCCAACCCGCTCGGCCCGGGCAGGTGCTCAAGCTCGCATCCGTCAGGAAAAAACGGCAGCGGAATGATGGTCTGGTAGTAGCCGCCCTTGGAGTTCATGGCGGGCGTCGGTTGCTGAATACCTTGCCGCGTCAACGTAATGACAGGGACCGAGGCATCATCACCGCGATAGCCAAGGTGGCCCGAATCTGGACCGCTCTCCGAGCGATGCGGCGACGACGCGGGCGAGTTCTGTTCGCCGGCATAGCCAAGCCGCGCCAGCGCCTCGTCCTGCGCACGCCGCAGCATGTCCAAGTGAACAAGCCGGTCGGTGCGCGACTCGATATGCCCATACAGCAACGTCGCGTTCGTGTTGAGCCCCAGCTCGTGCGCGATCCGGTGGACATCCAGCCAAACGTCCGATCGAATCTTCCCCTTGTACGCCTCGTCGTGAACACGGTCGTCGAACACCTCCGCCCCGCCGCCCGGCAGCGAGCCCAACCCCGCGTCCTTGAGCTGCTGCAACACCCACCGAATCCCGCTCTGACGATCGTCCTGCTTATACACCTTGGCGATCTTCGCCAGATGCACGATCTCCACGGCCGTAAACGCCTTGACGTGCAGATCGCTCCCCAACTCGCGCGCGGTCTCCCGGATCGCTCGAACCATGTCGGTGTAGTACGAAAAGGGCAGGAAGGGGTGCAGCCCCCCGACGGAATGCATCTCCGTCGCGCCGTTCTCGACCGCCTTCCTCGCCTCGCCCTTGATGTACTCCAGGTCGCGGGTGTACGCCTTCGCGTCATCCTTCTTCGCGTAGAAATCGCAAAACTTGCACGACAGCGCGCACACGTTGGAATAGTTGAGATGCCGGTTGATGTTGTAGTACGCACGGCCGCCGTGCAGCCGTCGGCGAACCGAATCCGCCAGTTCGAGCACGCCGTGAAGATCGTGGGTCGAAAAAAGAAGCTCCCCATCGGCGATGGAAAGACGCCGACCCGCGCCGACCTTGGCACGGATCGCGTCCAGACGTGCGTCGGCGCGCGGCGGGCGGGGGACGGCGGGCGCCGGGTCGGTCCCGGAAAGAGCAGCGAGGGTCGTCATGAAGGCTTTCTCCAAACGTGCGAGCCGGGGCGAGTTTTCACTCTCGATTGAAAGATACGAAAGGCGGCCGCCCGGGACAAGGCACGCCGTGAATTTCAGACCAACCGGGAATAGGGCGGTCGGGGGCGTCGCGCCACCCGCGACGACGCAACGATCGAACGCCGAACGTGTCAAAGAACCTGGGGGCCGTGGTTTGGCGCGGCCAACCAATCTGGAGCGTGCGATGAGCAGTCAAGTCGAGCGGAGGTCGTGGCGGTCGGGCGGCATCGCGCTGTGCATGGCGTCGTGTCTCATCCCGACATCGGGCATCGCACACGCCGACGACGCCCTCGAAGCGTTGCTCGCCCGAATGAACGCGGCCGTGCTCGCCGCCGACATGAATGGGTACCTCGCCTGCGTCGATACCCGTGACCCGGTCTTCGCACGCGAGCAGAAAAACTGGGCCGCCGACCTGAAACGCAAGCCGGTGAAGGAGTTTGCTATCCAGTTGCAGGACCAGACTCTGGTCAGCCCCGACGGCCCCATGAACGCCCAGCTCTCCATGAACTGGACACTCGCCGACCAGGACGCGCCCAAGCGAACCATCTCCTTCCCCGCCACCTTCACCCGCGACGCCGCCGGCGGGTGGCTCTACGCCGGCGAGACGTGGCAAACCATCGAATCCAACGGAGTCAAGGTCCTCTACGACCAAGGGCTCGACGAGGTAGCCAAATCCGTTGTCGAAATCCTCCCCGACATCCGAGCGCACGTCAACGAAGGCTTCGAGGTTGCCATCGATCGCGTGCAGGAAGTAAAACTCTACGCCAGCATGCGCCATCTCCAACAATCCATCTACCTCAGCTACACCGACTCACTCGGCGGATGGAACGAGCCCGGCGAGTCCATCAAAATCCTGGTCGGACGCAAGAGCAAGCCCGCCGAACTCAAACCACTCCTCGCCCACGAATACGGGCACGTCGCCACCTTCGAGTACGGACCCCACGCCTCCGACATGCCCTGGTGGGTCCTCGAAGGCGTCGCCGAACTCTCCGCCGAAGCCTACGGCGGAGCACGCGACGTCTCACGCATGGTCGCCCGCTGGGCCTCCAACGGCAAACTCGCCGACTGGGACCGCCTCGCCGATTTCCACACCGTCAAAGCCGAAGACCAGATGTACGTCTACTCCCAAGGCCACCACATGCTCGGGTTCGTCTCCGAAAAGTTCGGCCGCACGGGACGCAACGCATGGCTCCGCGCCATGGCGCAGGGAGCAACCCTCGACGAAGCAACCCGCGCCGCGATGAAGATGCCCTTCACGGAACTGGACTCCGCGTGGCGCGCGTCGTTCAATGTTCAAAGACCCGAGACACCCACCCAACCTACCGAAACTCCCGGCACCCAAACCGATCCGGCAAACCATGACGGCAACTGACGCCCACCGCTGGTTGGCGGCCGCCACCGACCCCACCATCGCCCACGAACTCGAGCGAGTCTTCGACGAAACCGCCGCCGCCATCGAATCCCGCGGCCCGGCCTGCTGGGCGTCAGGACGCTGCTGCAACTTTGAAAAAACAGGGCACCGGCTCTACGTCACCGGGCTCGAGGCCGCGTA
>JBGAOD010000167.1:0-6235 GCA_044221955.1 Phycisphaerales bacterium
TAATCTGCGATCGCGGCCCGGATCGCGTCCTCGGCCAGCACCGAGCAGTGGATCTTGACCGGCGGCAGGCTGAGCTCCTCGACGATCTGCGTGTTCTTGATCGCCAGCCCCTCGTCGAGCGTTTTGCCCTTGAGCCACTCGGTGGCCAGCGACGACGACGCGATCGCCGAGCCGCACCCGAAGCATTTGAACTTGGCGTCGTCGATGGTGCCGGTCTTCTCGTTGACCTTGATCTGGAGCTGCATGACGTCGCCGCACTCGGGCGCGCCGACGAGCCCGACGCCGACGTCCTTGCGGGCCTTCATCTCGGCCTGGGTGCCGAAGTTTCCGACGTTGCGGGGGTTCTCGTAATGGTCGATGATTTTGGGGCCGTAGGCCATGGGGGACTCCGGGAAATTGCCAAATTTGGAAATTGCTAAAGGGCCAAATAAGGCGAGTGATTATTGACGGGTGGCGGTGGCGGTGAGTTTGGCTTTCCGCGATTCCGTGGTCTTGGTCAGTTCGGCGGTCCTGGTCAGGATTGTTCCGAGGATGAGTTTGATCTCCGCGAGTTCGGCGACGAGCGGGACGAGGCGCGTTTCAGGGAGCCATTGTCGGCGTACAAAGAGTCGTAACCAGAACCGTGTTTCCGCGAGTTCCTTGTTGGCGATAGCGAGACACTTTCGAAAATCCTTCACGCTCATCGCCTCGTCGGCCTCGGCGATGTTCGCACCTACCGACGACCCCGAGGCCGCGAGTTGTTCGACAATGCGGCCGAAGCGACCGTCGGATTGCAATTGCTCCGCCACCGCGACACACCGATCACTGAACTGCTCGGTGCGTTCAAAAAACTCAGGTTTGAGCCGCCCTCGGGCCATAGTCAATCTCACAAAGAACCGCCGCAACACTTCGAGGTACTGGCTGGTATGCCGATGAAATCAGTTCCGATTTGGCCATTTTGCACTTTGGCCCTTTGGCAATTTCTCAATGATGCGCCCACTCCACCTTCGACAAATCAATCCCCTCCCGATGCATGTCGTATAACGGGCTCAGCGTCCGCAGCTTCTTCACATTCCTCACAATCGACTCGATCGCATGATCCACCTGCGCCTCCGTTGACCACCGGCCCAAACTCAGCCGCAGCGAGCTGTGCGCCAATTCATCGCCAACGCCCAAACTCTTGAGTACATAGCTGGGCTCCAAGCTCGCGCTCGTGCAGGCCGAGCCGGACGAGCAGGCGACCTCCTTCACGGCCATCATCAAACTCTCGCCCTCGACGAACCCGAAAGAAATGTTCGTGATGTGCGGCAAGCGTTTCTCGCGGTGCCCGTTGATCGCCGTCACGTCGAGCTGGGCTGTGATCGTGTCTTCCATCTTCTTGCGCAGCTTCCCCAGCCGCATCGCCTCGCCGCTCATCTCGCTCAGGGCCAGCTCGGCCGCCTTACCCATTCCGACGATCCCCGTCACGTTCAGCGTACCCGAGCGGAACCCGCGCTCCTGACCGCCGCCGTCCACCAGCGACGTGAGCCGGATCCGCGGCTTGCGACGGCGCACAAACAGCGCGCCCACGCCCTTGGGGCCGTACATCTTGTGTGCGCTCAGGCTCAGCAGGTCAACGCTGTCCTTCTCGACGTTGACGGGCATCTTCCCGGCCCACTGCGTCGCGTCGGTGTGGAACACGATCTCACGCTCGTGGCAGAGCGCGCCGATCTGCGGGACCTCGTTGATCGTCCCGATCTCGTTGTTGGCCCACATGATCGTGACCAGGATCGTGTCGGGGCGCAGCGCGGCCTTGACCATCTCGGCGGTGATCACACCATCGGGCGGCGGTGTGAGGAACGTCACGTCGAAGCCTTCCTTCTGCAATCGCTTGCACGGATCGAGCACGGCCTTGTGCTCGTGCAGCGCCGTGATGATGTGCCCGCGCGGCTGCCCCGAACCCGCCGCGGCTTTCTCGTACATGATCGCCGCGCCGCGGATCGCCAGGTTGTTGGACTCCGTCGAGCCCGACGTGAACACAATCTCTTTCTCATTGGCGCCCAGCAACGCCGCGACCTGCTCGCGGGCCGTATCGACCCCGGCCTCGGCCTCCCAGCCAAAGCTGTGGTTGCGGCTTCCCGGGTTGCCGAACTTCTCCGTGAAGTACGGCATCATCGCCTCGACCACCCGCGGGTCGCAGGGCGTCGTGGCGGCATGGTCCATGTAGATCGGGAACTTGAGAGAACTGCCGTTGGTTGGGTTGCTCACGTCGTGGCTCCATCCGTGCCGGGCGGCTCCGCGAGACTGCCTTTGCACGGTCTGATTTCTGGAATCATTCCAGTATAGGGTTGCGCTTCGAGAAAAAAGGCTCAAAGCGACTGGTTCTCAATTGGAGCACGACTTTGCCGTTTGGATTCACTCCGCTCGGGATTTGTTCGCAAAAATCGTCGGGGTGAACCATCCGACCGGGCTTCGGCATCGTATTCAGACAGGATCGCATGCTCGCCGATGCTGGGTCGCCCGGACGCAGAGCGCGGCCGCTGCGGTCCTGTAAGGAGTTCCGTGCTATGAAGCTTGCTGTTCTCGTTGCCCTGTTCGTGGTGGGCGCGGTGATCGCCGCCGCCACCGTGTTCGCCGCCCAGTCGCCCGCCTGGCGGCTCTTCCAATCCCAACCTCAGAAGGACACCATGTCGCTGATCAAGACCGCCAAGAACGCGCACGCCGACGCCAAATCAGACGCCAAATCAGACCCCAAGGCGGGACCCACCTACTCCCGCTCGGCTTACGACATCACCCACCTCACCCAAGCCGAGATCGACGAGCTGGCCAAGAAGCTCAAGCCCGACGAGGCCAAGGTCATCCTCCGCAAGGGCACCGAGCCCGCCTTCTGCGGCAACCTCTACGACAACCACAAGGACGGCGCTTACGTCTGCAAGCTCTGCGGCCTACCCCTCTTCCGCTCCGACGACAAGTTCGAGTCCGGCACAGGCTGGCCCAGCTTCTTCCAGCCCTTTGACCGCGACCACATCGCCTACATCAGCGACTCGACGCTGGGCATGGTCCGCACCGAGATCCTCTGCGCACGCTGCGACGCCCACCTCGGGCACGTCTTTGACGACGGCCCCAAGCCCACGAACCTCCGCTACTGCCTGAACTCGGCCTCGCTCGACTTTGTCGAGAAGAACGCCTCGGGCAAGATCGAATTCCCCGAGGCTTCTCGCCCCGTCGAGACCGCCTCGGCCTACTTCGCTGGCGGGTGCTTCTGGGGCACAGAGGACCGTCTCCAGCAGGTCCCGGGCGTCATCGACGTCGTCAGCGGCTATCAGGGCGGCACCACCAAGAACCCCACGTACAAGCAGGTCTGCAACGGCGACACCAACCACGCCGAAACCGTCCACATCGTCTTCGACCCCAAGCGCGTCACCTACCCCGAACTGGTCGCGTGGTTCTTCAAGATCCACGACCCCACCCAGCTTAACCGCCAAGGCCCGGACTACGGCACGCAGTACCGCTCGGCCGTCTTCGCCGACGGCGACGAGCAGTACGCCCAGGCCAAGACGTTCATCGAAGAGCTGCAGAAGAGCGATCGCTTCAAGAACCGCAAGATCGTGACGCAACTCGCCAAGGTGGCCGATGCCGGCCCGTTTTACGCCGCCGAAGACTACCACCAGGACTATCACGAGAAGCACGGCGGCAGCTGTGCCCTCCCCCCCGAGTAACTCGCTTCACACACCCATTCCCTCCTAGGATTTCCGATGCACAAACCTTTCGCCATCGTGGCCGCTCTGGCCGTTGCTGCTCCGTTCGCCATGGCCCAGACCGGGCAGCCCGAGGCCGCGCCAAGCGCCCAGCCAGCGCCGGAGCTCACCATCAAGTCTGCGCTGGCGGCGGGCGACAAGGCCCCGGCCCTCGCCATCGAGAAGTGGGTCAAGGGCGAGCCCATCACCGGCTTTGAAAAGGGCAAGGTCTACATCGTCGAGTTCTGGGCGACCTGGTGCGGGCCGTGCATCAAGTCCATGCCCCACCTCAGCGAACTCCAGAAGGAGTACAAGGACAAGGGCCTTACCGTCATTGGCGTGACCAGCGTTGATCGCTCCAACACCCTGGCAGCCGTGGAGAAGATGGTCGCCGACAAGGGCGACACGATGGGCTACACGGTCGCCTGGGACACCGAGCGCAAGACCAGCGACGCGTTCATGATGGCCGCCAACCAGAACGGAATCCCCTGCTCCTTCGTCGTGAACCAGGAAGGCACGGTCGCCTTCATCGGGCACCCGATGATGCTCGACGAGGTCATCCCGCGCGTCCTCGACGGCAAGTGGGACGCCAAAGCCGACCCCGCCAAGCTGGAAACCGCCATGGACACTCTCCAGCAGATCTTCATGGGCGCCGAGGCCGACCCCAAGGCCGCCCTCAAGTCCTACATCGCGCTCGAAACCGAGCACCCGGGGATGCTCAAGGACATGCAGGCCGCCAAGCTGTCGCTGTTGGTGAAGGCGGGCGAGTTCGACGAAGCTCCCAAGGTTTTCGATGCGATCTTCACCAAGGCGAGCAAGGACAAGGACGGGGCCGAACTCGAGGGTCTCGCCTTGATGCTCGGCGATAAGCGCACAAACCCCGACAAGAAGATGGGCGAGCAGGCCATGAAGGCCGCCGAAGAGTCCATCAAGATCAATGGCGACAAGGACTTGTGGGCCCTCCTCGCCATGGCCTTCGCGCACAAGCTCGCCGGTCACAAGGACCAGGCCCTCGAGTTCGCTACCAAGGCCGACGGGCTCGCCGAGGGCGACTACAAGGAGTTCACCGAGCGCAAGCTCGAAGAGATCAAAGCCGACTGACCCGTCGTCCGAACCCGCCTCGGGAAATGGTTCATTTCAAACTCAAGGGCGGCGTGCGCACGCACGCCGCCCTTCTTCGTTGACGCCAACCTTGCAGTCCCAGCCCCGCCCTCCTCACAGGAGGTTGCCGGCACCTCACTCCCCCGGAACAGTTACAGTCACCTCGATCCTTTGCCCCGCCCGGACCACACCCAACCGCAGCCCATCCCCGCCGTGCCGCGACCGGATCGCTTCCCGCACTGCGTCGGCCGTTGCCCAGTCCTTGCCGTCGATGCTCGTGATCACGTCCCACTTCTTGAGGCCCGCGTGGTCGGCCGCGGAGTTTGACCAGACATCGGTCACGATCGAGGCCCGCGACCCGTCGATCCCCGCCTGGGCCGCGGTCGCGGACGAAACATCCGCCAGATTCACGCCGATCACGCGCGAACGGTGTCGGCTCGACGACCAGGACGCCTCGCTCGCATCCCCGTCCACCGCCACGATGATGCACCCGCCCAGGCCGAGGGCGACTGCCGTCAAGCCCGCGGCCGCACCCACCAGAAAGCCCCTAGGCAGCCCGCCAAGACCCGGCCGTTTCGCAGCATTGACCACTGTTCTTCTCCATCAAGGGACAAACCAGCCCGGGTCGGCCCGATCAGCGGCGACGAGCCGACCGTGAACGCGACGACGCTGCCGCGCCTCCGACCCGCGGAGGTTTGCCCGCACTAAGTTGGGAAAACTTACCGCCTTCTTGCACCCCGGTTGCCGATTCATTCCCGCGCCCGTCCCGCGACCCATACCCTTCCAAGGTTCCGAGCCTCCAATGGAAACCCAACCGGACATTGTCTTCTACGACGGCGACTGCGCGCTCTGCCACGGGGTCGTAAGATTCGTCCTGCCGCGCGATCGTCGCGCGGCGTTCGTCTTCGCTCCGCTTGGAGGTCAGACCTTCTCCCGAGTGCTTGGCACCAAACCCAACGCCGACCTCCCCGACAGCATCCTCGTACGCAGGGCCGATGGGTCGGTCCTGGTTCGCTCACAAGCCGTGATGCACATCGCCCGAAGCCTCGGCGGAGTATGGGCCCTCCTCGCCCGGATCGCCCGGATCTTCCCGCGCGGCCTCAGGGACTGGGCCTACAACCGAATCGCGGCGGTTCGCCGCCGTTGGTTCGGACGCCCCGCGGGCGCATGCCCGTTGGTCCCGCCCGAGCTCCGCCCGCGCCTGCTGCCGTAGCGCTTGATGCCGGAGCTTGGGGCAACACCGCGGGTCGGTTACACTGGCGATGGGTTCATCGCTCTGGCGGCTTCTGCCGACCAATTCGCTCGTTCCCGCGACGATTTCGCTCGACCAAGCCAATGCCCGACCTGCCCGCCGACAACGCCGCGCTCCAGCACAAGTTCCTTGCCGAACTCCTGCTGGCGCGCGCCCCCGAACTCGCCGCTTCGAGCGCGTCCACGCT
>JBGAOD010000168.1:0-6228 GCA_044221955.1 Phycisphaerales bacterium
CTCGAAGCACCACGACCCTCCTATGAGCCGCAGTGCCGGAAACGATCAGTACGATAACATATTCTGTCCGCGCGTACTCGGACAAAGACGGATTTTTCTAGAAATTTCGCCTGTAAAAATAGGCATTCTGGGGATTCAAGGAGAGACAAGCGAGCTGGCACGGCGGTGCCCCGCACAAGCTACGCCCCCGACCTCCGGTGCGGCCGATTGATGTTATGTTACTGCAAATCAGAAACTTAGGACTCATTCGAGCCGCCCCGAATCGAACTCAGATTCCGCCCACACACCCAATCAGTGAATCCCCCGGGTCCCCCCGGCAGCCCGCCATCGGCCCCCTGAAAATCCCCCTACCCTCTCCCATGCCCCAGACACCCCTCACCTTCGCCGCCTTCCAGAAACTCATCTACGACCGCTACTACCCCACCGACTCCGCCCGCGGCACACCCGGCACGTTCATGTGGCTCATGGAAGAGGTCGGCGAACTCGCCACGGCCCTCCAAAACAACGCCCCCGGCAAGTCCCCCACCCCCCAAGAACGAGCCAACCTCGACGAAGAGTTCGCCGACGTCCTCGCCTGGCTCACCACCATCGCCAACATCCACGCCGTGGACCTCGAAAAAGCCCTCCGCAAATACACCCACCAAACCATCGAAGGCGTAAAGGACTGACGCCGGGGTGAAGCACCGCCGCAACGTCCCCCGCTCGACTTCAACCTCCGAGAAGTCAAGATCCAAACATCTTGAAGCGAGAGAGAACGATGGGGTACGCTGTGACGTCGGACGCCGCTGTC
This sequence comes from Phycisphaerales bacterium, assembly GCA_044221955.1. Lineage (GTDB taxonomy): Bacteria > Planctomycetota > Phycisphaerae > Phycisphaerales > UBA1924 > CAZCPB01. The sequence goes on from JBGAOD010000168.1 coordinate 791, forward strand.
GTTCCGCACCACAGAAAGGAACGAGCATGATCCGCTCCGGACTCACCGTGATACTCTTGACCCTCGCCGCCGCCCCGCTCGCGCCCGTCGCAGCCCAGGACCTGCTGTGGGTGCGGCAAGCCGGAACAACATCGTCAGAGCAGGACTACGGGGCGCGTGTCATCGAAGTCCGGTCCCGTGCCATCGAAGTCTGCTCGGAGACTTCGATGTTCTTTCGTTTTCAAGAAAGCGATCCAAGCCTGAAGCAGACTTCGACGGCACGGTCCAATCAAGCAGTTCGATGTCCTCTGGCTGCTTGCGTTCCTCACGCCCGCGCGATGGTTGCCGGTGGCTCGGCGAGCACAACATGTTGATTCACCCACCCTCATCCGGGTGAATCAACAACCACCCCCGTGCGCACAAACCCCGCCCATGTTCCACATGGAACACCCCCCCATCATTACTTCCGATCCAACAACCTGTACCCAATAGCCTCTCCCACATGCCCCATGTTGATCGAGTCCGCCCCCTCCAGGTCCGCGATCGTCAGCGCCACGCGCCGGATCTTGTCATAGGCCCGAGCCGACAAACCTAATTCCGTCATCGCCTGCCCAAGCAAGGTCGTCGACCGCTCATCAAGGGGAGCTAATTTGTCGAGTTGTTTACCGCTCAGGCGTGAGTTGGGCGTGCCCTCGCCCTGGCGCTTATTCTGCCGGCCGCGGGCCGCGTCGGACTGGTCGCGCATCTGCTTTGAGGTCGTGCCGACGGGGGCTCTTGATAATTCCTTCCACGACACGGCCGGCGCTTCCACATGGATATCGATGCGGTCGAGCAGCGGCCCGGAGAGTTTCTCCAAGTATCGCTCCATCGCGCGACGGCCGACCTCGCCGGGCGCGACATCACCCTTGGGCGTCGGGTTCATCGCGGCCACCAGCATAAAACTGGCTGGGAAGCGCACGGCCGAGTGCGAGCGGGCGATGGTGACGACGTGGTCTTCGAGCGGCTGGCGCAGCGTTTCGAGCACCACGCGGGGGAACTCGGCTAATTCATCGAGGAATAGGACACCACGATGTGCAAGTGATATTTCGCCGGGCCTGGGGATCGCGCCGCCCCCGACGATGGCGGCGGGGGACGCCGTGTGGTGCGGGCTGCGAACGGGCCTCGTGGTGACGAGCCCCTGCCCCGGCGCGAGCATGCCGGCGGCGGAATAGATGCGCGTGATCTCGATGGCCTCGCTGGCGCTGAGCGGGGGGAGCACGCCGGGGAGCGCCTTGGCCATCATGGTTTTGCCGGTGCCCGCCGGGCCGAGCATCAGGATGTTGTGCCCAACTGTCCGCGACGGAGATCGGCCTTCTCTCCGAGGTCCGTCGCCGTCGGTTGGGCACAAATCCCAGATGTTGTGTCACTGTTCCCGCTTTGGCCTACATCAACGACGTTGGCTTCTGTGGCGTCCGCGCTCGCGGGCAACGTGAGGCCGAACGAAACGCTCTGGATCACCCACGCCGCCACCCGCCCCGCCAGAACGCGCCCTCGTTCATCCCGTCGGATCGGGTTGCCGGTCTTGGATGCCTCCACGTCGATGCGGCGCACGATCGAACGCAGCACCGACCGCTTCTGATCCAGGGTCAGCTTGGTCCGGCCCGCCAGCAGGGTTTGCACGGCGCGCACGATCCGCGGTGCCTGCGTGGCGTCGCCCACCGCCGCTCGCGCCGTGTACTCGGCCAGCTGACGCTGGGTGGTCTCGATCGCTTTGTTCACCTCGTCGCTCTTCATGATGAAGACCGCCTTCTCGATCTCCCCCTCGGCCCGCATGTCGATCAGACGCTCCCGGCGGCGCTGGAGCTTGCCGAACTGCTCGCGGGCGAAGTCGATCTCGTGGTGGAGCAACTCGGCGCGATCGGGGCTCTGGGCCCGCTGCATCAGCGCGGCCACGAACTCGGGGCCCGTCGCGAGGGAGACGAAGGCCGACCACACGGCGTCGTCGGTGGCGGCCGCGTCCAGCCAGGCCAGGCCCCTTACGCCCTTGGGGCCCCGGTAGAACGCGATCCCGTCGCTCATATCGCCCCCGAAGGCGACGCCGTTCACCGAGATCAAGCCGCTCAGTAATCGCGGGACGTGGGTCCTAGGCACCCGAACCCGCCCGTGGACCGCGTCCCACACCTCGCGGGCCACGATCGCCTCGTGAGCGTTCTCGACGACAATCGCTCCGGGTGCGTTGAGGTTGAACTTGAACGTCCTCGAACTCTTGGGCGCGGACCACACCCCGCAGGCGCTCACGCCGATGTAGGCCGGGTTGCGCAGCAGTTTGGTCAGCGATGTCTTGCACCACTCACCGCCCCGCGCGGCGGGAACTCCTTGGGCCTTGAGCATGCGGCCGATCTTGCGAACCCCATCGCCGCGCGCGGCTGCGTCGAAGATCCGTCGCACGATCACGGCCTCGCCAGGGACCACGCGGAGGGTGCCGCGGCCGGGCTGCCCGGGGGGCGGGTTCTCGTACCCGTACGGGGCTCCGCCGCAGGTCTTGAGGCCCCTGGACGCCTTCTCGCGCCTGCCCCGCATGAGACGTTCCTTGATGCGCTCGGACTCGGCCCGATCGACCAGCCCTTGGATGCCGACCATGAAGCGTTCGTCAATGCTCGAAAGATCCCGGATCACCGGCCCGACCGCGATCTTGATGCGGCGTTCCTTCAGTTCACGCATGAGCAGGGCCATGTCGAGTTCGTCCCCGCGGGTGAGGCGGCTTTGCTCGTGGACGTAGATGGCGTCGGGGTTGTTCTCGCGGACGCAGGTGAGAACACTCTGGAGCACGTGACGGTCGCTGGCCGCCATCGTCGCCGACTCGCACCCGCGGAACTCGGCGACGGTCTCCCAGCCGTTGCGCGCCGCCAGCTCGCGGTAGGTTCTCTGCTGGGCGTCCAAGCTGGCGCCCTCGTTTGCCTGCTTTTCGGTGCTGACTCGGAAGAGCGCAATCACTCGCATGGTCATGGTCGGTCCTGTCGGAATTCGAGCACCGGGGTTGATCGGGAGACGCGCGTGACGAGGTACCTCAACACCGCGGCATGGATCAAGTCGAAAGCGGGGGTGCTGGCGAGGAATCCGATTCGCTCACGCCGCCGAGGAGCACCTCCGCGACCGGGACGGAGAGCCAGCGGGTCACGAGGCGCTCGACGCCCGCGCAATCGCCGGCCCGCGCCCGCTCGATGATCCGTTGCTTGATGGCCAGTTCGTCACGCTCGAGGTCGGCGGCGGCGGCAAGGACGGCGATGGCGAAGGGCGCGGTATTGGCGGGTTGTGCGGGAACGCTCATGAGTTCGGCGCTCCCTTCTGGCGGAGGGCCTCGAAGTCGTCCCCGATGTACTTCCACGTCCCCGCGTTGTGGCCCGGTCGGCCGGGCTTACCCCGATCGACGCAGGCGAGAATCCCGTCCCTGGCCAGGCCGTGCATCAGGTCCGACGCCGCCTGCGGGCTGCCGCCGAAGCGGTCCGCGATCTGATGGAACGAGAGCTTGAACGGGCCGCCGCCCATGAGCAAACTCATCTCGCGGCAGGCCGAGATCAGTTTTTTGGCTCGCGGCGAACGGACTCTGTCGGCGCACGCGGGCGGGGGTTTCCCCTCAGCGGCGGCGCAGGCTCGGCCGAAGAGGTCCTTCACGCCGAGCGGGACCTTGGCAACGTCGAACACACGAACGAATTTGGACCAGCAGGTGTCGTAGTCGGGGTCCGCGAAGTAGCGGTGAGATTCCTCGTGCCAGCGATCGAAGATGGGCCTCGCGACCTCACGGTCAACGATGCCAAGGTTGAGACGAACTCCCCGGGCCAGAGATAGCGTGGCCTGGTCGTGCTGCCCGGACCCACGCACCTTCGCAACGTTCAGAACCCGATCCACCGTCCATTCCTCTGCGGGAGGGAGAAGGTTGACAGGGATGACAGGGACGACAGGGATTACAGGTGTCGCTCCTCGGGACTCGGATTCCGGTGCGCGCTCGCCCCCTTGAACCCTGTCTCCCCTGTCACCCCTGTGTTCCCTGTCTCCCTGTTGAGCGATAGCAAGAGAAATCCCTTCCTGCCATTTCTCCGGCAACGCGGCCACCTCGACCAACTCGGGCGTTGACGACAACTCCCAGTGGTACGACCCGCCACTTCCATGAATGGACGGTGGCGCAACGAAGAGCTTGCCGTCGCCGAGAACGTCCACACCAGAACCCAGTGAGCCCCGCACACTCCCGCCGGGGTGCTTGAAGAGCAGGTGCTTTCCGCCACCGCCCGTCAGAGATGTGACCGTGTCTGGGAGTGGTCCCAGGGTTTTCACGAGTTCGGCCACGGTTTCATCACCCCTATTCCGGGGGTCGATGTCCAGCACCAGAAGGTTGGATCGCGCGCCCGATGCGATCCCCAGGTTCGCGAGCGGGCTTTTCTTGAACCACTCCCTCACCGTTTCCAAGTTCATGGTGGCGCTGAGCGCACCATGCTCGAGCGTGCCCCGGAAGTACATCGGATGCTTGCCTGGATGCGGACAGTTCCAGCACCTGTCGCACGAGCAGGCGGGTTTGGCAACGGTCCCGATCGGGTAGTGCAGCGCGACGACGGGCCAGCGTCGGGCGATGTACAACTGCGCCGCGTCGATCTTTACGCGAGTGTCATCGACGCCGACCAAGCGCAACGCTGCCTGAGCACGCCGGGGACCAGCCTGATCGCGGGGAACGGGGAGGTTCTGGCTCATCGGGCCCCTCGCACTTCCCCGAAGGTCGGTTCAGTGGAGGGGAGGCGCGACGATGAGTTCCGCCCGAGCGCGGAAGCAGCATCGCTCGTCCGGGCCGGGGAGGAGCCTGAGCCCGCATCGCCAGCACGGTCGCCGCTTTTCTCGAGGGCTGCGACGACCGCCGCGAAGTCGAACCGCAAGGTTCGTCTCCCCACGCGCAGGCAGGGGATCAGGCCAAGTCGCGCCCATTTTCGGATTGTGCAGGGCTGAAGAGCGAGGAGATTAGCCAACCGCTCGGCACTGACTCGATTGTTTGGACTCGGTCCGCATGGTGTGGTGCTCATGTAGACCACGAACGGATGTGGTTCTCACGGCGCGGATGGCGTTTGGACGCTCCGGATGCGGTTGGATTTTTTGGAAAATCCGTTCTCGCTATTTTTCATCCGAACGGACGACACTCCCGCCCGTCCTCCCCGACCGGCTCGAGCGAACCGGGCCGCGGTTCTGGCGCAAGTATTCCCGAACGTACCGCGCCCAGGTCTCCCAGTTCGGAACGAGCAGCCCCCGCCCGTCGGCGTCCTCGTACGCCGGGCAACCATGGAGCTTGATGTGCTCGTACTGAGCCTCACTAACCTTGCGGGGGTCGTCAGGAGCGGCGAGGTCTGGCCTTTCCGACGCCACCCACTCGAATGACGCCCCCGCGCGCATCACCACTCTCGAAAGCTCGGGCCCCGGTTTCGGCTCCGGTGTTGGTTCATGTG
>JBGAOD010000169.1:0-6183 GCA_044221955.1 Phycisphaerales bacterium
GATTGAGTTGGTTCAAATGCGCGTGGTAGCTTCCGGTCCACCGAGCAATTCGGGGCATCGACGAAATCGATGCCCCGAACGTCATCCTGAGCGCCTTGCACACGGCGATGGAGCCGCACAATATGCCCTTACGGACGGCGCATTCTCACCTCTACTCGACCAATTCGCGTGGCTCAGAAATGAGTTCAGCACTGCCGCGGACTCGGAGAATCGCACGTGCGGTCCCGATCGCCAACGCCACGTTCGTCAGTGTCGGGTTGCACGCGTTCATCGTCGGGATGACGCCGTTGCCACCGACGAACAGGTTGTGGAATCCCCACACGCGCCCGTTCGGGTCTGCGACGGAGGTGCCGTCATCCGCCGGACCGAGGCGCGTGGTCCCCTGAAGGTGGAGTGCGGCACCCAGCGGCATGACCCGCGGCTCGGAACCCCGCACGTACGAACCCAATGCACGCGCCACGTTCTCCATGTCCGACTTCATCGCCTCCAGGCGAGAAGCATCGTCGTCGCTCAGTGCGAACTCAAACCGCGGCTGGAGCATGCCGTGCGGGCTGCGCCGCCCGACTTCGAACAGCATGCGATTTTCGAGGCGGGGTTCGATCACGCCGAACGAACGAAGGTCGACCACCGAAAGCGGATCAACGCCGACGGGAAGATCTCCGTACGGAAACGTGTCCACATGGACCTGGCAGTGCCAAGGGCGACCAGGCTGCACCGGGATCCACAACATCGGGTCCGAGTCCCCATCGGGAATATCGCGGCGAATCTCGGCGTGCAGCTCGACCTGCGCGAAGGTGAGCGTGTGGTCGGTGATGTACCGCCCCAGGGCCGGCGGTCGAATGCCCGATTCGAACAGCAACGCCGGGGTCATCACCGCACCACCCGCGATGATGTAGTGCTCGGCCTCGATGCAGATCTCTTCGTTCCGCTTCACGTCGAACACCGTCACGCTCGAGGCGCTGCCTCCGTCGCGGTTAATCCGCAACGCGGAATGCTCCGCCAGCACACGAAACGTCTCCGACGCAAAGTTGCCCGGTTCGGCAAGGTCACCCAGGATGGTGTCGACACCGGAGGAGATGATCACGTCCGGATTGTGATCTGCGGGCTTGCCCGCGACCGGGAGATCCTGGGCCTCGTACCCGGGCATCAACTCCGCGCCAAGGTGCGCCTGGATCGCCGACTTGATCGCCTGCTGACGGACGCCACGAGAGTACAGATCCAGCCGGGTGCCCAGCATCGACTCGGCCTCCGAGTACAGCCCCAATAGCTCCTCGCGTTGAATGCACGGAATCAGCTCCATGTCGGGGTGCGGGCGGGGCGTGTTGCGTGTCCAGTGCGTCAGACCGCCGCCCTCCGCTCCTCCCGGCGCTCCGGGCACGCCCGCCTGTTGGGCGGGCGAAGGGACGCCGAGCCCGAAGGCAAGGCCAGCCGCCGCCAGCACCGAGGTACTCCACAGGGCCTTATTTCCAGCCTTCGATCTGATCATGACGCTCTCCTGAAAAACGCGATCCACACTGGGCAGTTGATCGAATTGTTAACAATTGAAAGGATCCCGGTTGCAGAGCTTTGGGCCTCGTGCCGGTCTCCTGCCGGAGGGCCCGTGTCGGCGTGCGAAGAAGCAAGCCGTGATCCTTCAATCACCCCACACCGTCGCAGCAACCTCCATCGAGACCACGCCGGGCGCATGATCACCGCGCAGCCCGGCGATCTTTCGACATGTTCCGGTGGTTCGGCCGCGTTCTCAGTCAGCTCCGTTGGGGCCGGGCCAGTGACGTACCTGTGGCGGAAAGACAGCACGGACATCGATCCCATCGCCAGCCCCTCCGCCGCTACTCCGAATCTCGTGATCGCGAGCGTGTCTACTCCGAACATCGGCGTGTACGACTGCGTGCTCACGAACGCCTGCGGAAGCCTGACGAGCGACCCCGCCACGCTCACGGTCTGCTCGACCGACTTCGACTGCGACGGCTTCGTCACCGGGGACGACTTCGACAGCTACGTCGCCGCGTTCGAGCTGGGCGACATCTCCTCGGACTTCGATGGCGATGGGTTTGTAACCGGCGACGACTTCGACGCCTTTGTCGCCGCTTTCGAGGCCGGCTGCTGATCCCCACTCCTCTCGCACGAACGCGCAGGTCGCACCCGTTCAATAGTCTGGCAGGATGTGCGGCACGAGACAGGAGGCCTTCGCGATACCGATCGGACGCCAATCCGATCTTCGGAGGTACAGGTGACTGCGATCCTCCGAGTTCCCGAAACCGAGTCGGCGGTTGGTTCCGGAACGGGGGTTTTCCTGGCGATTGATGCCACCCACGGAAGGGACGCACGCGACCACGGCATCTGTATGAGCCAGCAAAGCGAGGGACCGGCTTACTCACGCGGAGAGGAACTCACTGTGCCCCCGTACTTCCGTCTGGATTCTCCGGCAGCCTGAACCAGCGGGTTGCGACAATCCCCGAAACAGGGTAATTCATGCGCAGCCGATGAGTCCGGTACTTTGACGGGTCTTCTCCCAACCGACGGAATACCGAAGCGATGATCTCCGCGTGCCGCGGGATGTCGCCGGTGCCGATGTTCCTCAGCCCGCCCCGGAACCAGCCCGCTTCTCTGCTGAGATGGACCTCGTCGAGAGGGAAGCTCGGGCCTCGTTCCCGGGCTGGCAGCGGCGACACGCCAACAATGTGCGTGGTGACCACCGGCTCGACGCCCGGGTACACATCCTCATGAATAAACGTGTCGTTGATGAACACCCGCGTCGGGCACCGCGGCAGCGTCGTCTGCCATTCCTCGCGGCGGTCGGGCGCGCTATAGCGCCGCCAACTGTTCTCCGTGTAGTGCCCGATCACCATCGACACCGGCTCGTTGAGCCCCGGCTCGTCGGACGGCAGCACGAAAAGCCGGAGATCCTTCGTCTTCACCACGTCCAACCGGGGAACGCGCGGCTCGCAGAACTCCTCAAGAATGCACGACGCCTCCTCGATCGACCGCCCATCGAGCGTCCTCGGGTTCGGATCAGGAAAACCCGTCTCCGGCAACGGGTAATACCGCGTTCCAAAGATCGAGAGCGGCTCCCCCACCCGCAAGCGACGCAGCCCGAACTGCCCGCTGACGTACGCGACATCAACGGCCTTCCCGTCCGCGCTCGGCCGAAGCACGCTGCACCCCAGCGTTACTTCCGACTGGTACCCCAGAATAAACGACATCGCCTTGAACGCCGACTGCCGCGCCGCACGCTCGCCCTGCTTGCGGGCCTCCGGCATCCACCCCGAGATCGCCGCCTCGAGGCCAGTGCGCCCCTGCGGAAAACGTGAGAGGAGCCTCTCAAACCGCGCCACCGCGTCCTGCAAGCGAGCCATCAACTCCGGCTGATCCCCGGCACCCTGGAACGCGCGGATGAAAATCTCCAGGCCCAGCGGCGAAGGGCTCCGCGACAACGCCGTCAGAGGGTCCGAGGTACGCACAATCTGGATAATGCGCCCGGCGAGCGTCTTGTCGAGCCCAAGTCGGGCGATCAGATGGCTCGGCTTGGGCGTCGGGCCGGAGATCGCCAGCACCACCTCTTCCAGCGCCGAGCGGATCGTCGCCCCCACCATCTCGGCGTGCAAACGCAGGTCCGATCCGTATTCAGAAGAGAAGTCATCACCCGCCGAGGCGTCGTCAGTCACGCGCTGAGGGTTTGCACGCCTGTCCGGGGTGTCAACGACCACCGGCAGCTTGGCCCCGAATTGAGTCCGCGTCAGATTCAATTTTCTTTCACATACTCCCCAAAATACTCTCTGAGAGAGATTGACACAGAGCGAGTATATGGTACTCTCTCGTGACATTCAACTCCCGGCCACGCCGCCGGTGAGTTTCTGACGGAAACCTGATCCGTTGCACGTCTTGCTCTGACTCGCAGAACTCGGGTGCGTTAGACGCTCCCGTTCCTTGGAACCGTGGGCTGGGATCTGTTCCTCACGACCGTGAACCCAATTTTTTCCGGAGAATCTAACCATGCGACGCTCGCCCCAACTCGTGAAACCCATCCTGACGGTCATCGCCGGCACCGCCATCGGCATGTCGGCCAGCACGGCACTTGCCCAATGCACCGAGGGATGGGTGCCGGGGACCGCAAACTCCAACATGAACGGGCTCATCCGCTGGCTGAAGACGTGGGACCCGGACGGGGCAGGCCCGCTCGCCCCCGTGCTCGTCGCCTCGGGCGATTTCTCCGGCGCGAACGGCGCCGGTACCGCGACCGCCAACCGCATCGCCACCTGGGACGGCGCCAACTGGTCGCCCCTCGGCACCGGCCTCGACGCTCCCGGCTACTGCCTCACCTCTCTCTCGTCCAACAACCATCTCTTTGTGGCTGGCACGTCGATCAACTCCGCCGGGGGCAACCCCGTCAAGCGCGTGGCGCAATGGGATGGCGCTGCGTGGTCCGATCTCGGCAACCTCACCGGCACCGCCCCCACTCTCTTGACCGTCACCAACCTAAGCGCCGACACGGTCGTCGTCACCGGGGCGTTCACCTCCATCGCCGGCGTTCCCGCCAACCGTGTCGCTGCGTGGAGTGCCGCAAACGGCTGGACCGCTCTTGGCGACGGGATGAGTTCGACGACATCCGCTGCGGTTACCATGCCCAACGGTGATCTCATCGTCGGCGGCGCGGCCCTGACCACGGGCGGGGCCGCCGATGTCACCCTCAATCGCATCGGCCGCTGGGACGGCACCACGTGGCACCCGCTGGCCGACGGCGTCAGCGGGCTCGTCCGCTGCCTCGCGGTCATGCCCAACGGCGACCTCATCGCCGGCGGCGCGTTCCTTTCGGCCGGAAGCACCACGGTCAATAAGATCGCACGCTGGAACGGGACCACCTGGTCCGCCCTTGGGACGGGCATCAACACGGAAACCTCTGGGAACCTGGACGTTTTCGCTCTTGCGGTTCTCCCCAACGGCGACCTCGTCGCGGCCGGTGATTTCTCCTCGGCCGGGGGCACACCCGCGAACCGCATCGCACGCTGGAACGGCACGAGCTGGTCGGCGATGGGCTCGGGCCTCTCGGCCGTCGTTCGCGCGCTGGCGGTCCTGCCCAACGGGGATCTCGCTGTTGGCGGTGATTTTACAACGGCCGGCGGCGTTCCCGCCAACCGATTCGCGATCTACCACTTTTGCACGACGCGATGACTTTGATGCGTACGTCCTCGCGTTCGAGGCCGGCTGCTGATTGATCAGCGGGTCCGCGACGCCGTGACGCAACGTGCCCACGGTCAATCGTGTTTCCGATGATTGCTCCAACCCCTCGGAGCGGCCCGAGGGGTTTTCTACATCAAGTCTCGCACGGGGGTTTTCCGTGCAGCGCTTTTCCCCAGGTGTTTTTCGAACCAACGGCTTCACTCGTGGGCTTCTCTGGAGACTGTGACATGGAACATTTCTCTCCCCGCGTGCGCTGCCTTGCGGCATCGATCGCCGCGATCTTCGGAGTCTTCAGCACGGCCGCGTCGGCGCAGTGCGTGTCGATCACCAAGCAGCCCGAGTCGCAGACCGTCAACGTCAGCGACACGGCGATCTTCACGCTCACCGCGACCGGCGGCGACCCCCTCACTTATCAGTGGCAGCAGCAGGACCTCCTCACGTTCGACTTCATCAACATCGACGACGGCGACGTGTACGACCCTTTCGGGAACGTCTTCTGCGCCGCTTCAGGAACAACGACCAACGAGCTGACACTCTCGGAGTTCACCGGCGTTGCTCAGGTCTTCCGATGCCTGGTTTCCAACCCTTGCGGGGGCGTCCCCAGTTCCGAAGTCACCCTGACTTTCAACGAGCCGTGCCCCTCGGACTTCGACCACGATGGCTTCGTCACCGGCGACGACTTTGACAAGTACGTCGTCGCTTTCGAGCAGGGTGACGATACGGCGGACTTTGACTTTGACGGGTTCGTCACGGGCGACGATTTCGACAGTTACGTTCTCGCGTTTGAAGCAGGATGCTGATCCACAATTAGGAGATCGCCATGAGACCAACTCTCGCCCTCACCGTTGCACTCGGATCGATCTGCGCGACCGCCGCGGCGACGCCACTCACTATGCGGTACTGTGTCACTGACAATCACGACGGGACATTCCGGTACAACTTCACGCTCACGCTGGACAACAACGATGGCACCTGGTTGCCGGGCCACGGGTACAACTGGATCGT
>JBGAOD010000170.1:0-6167 GCA_044221955.1 Phycisphaerales bacterium
GGTCGTGCCCAGAGCGACGACGTTGATGGGGTTGTTGGTCGTGGGCGTCGTGATGTTGAGGTTGCCCGAGATCGTCGGCGAGCCGCCGGGGTTCGTGATGCGACGCATCACCAGACGGCCCGTGACCGCGTTGTCCGGTCCGATGAAGTAGCCCTCGGTCGAGGCCGGGTCGTCGTTATCGACGCCGCGGGCCGCGAAGGGGCCGTTGCCGCCCGAGGAGGCGACCATGCGACGGACCGCGGTCACCACGATCGGGCCTGCGCCCAGCACGGAAGCCTTCTGGATCACGAATCCGGACACGCCGTTGTAACCGGGGTTGAAGATGTTGCCGGCCGTGTACAGCGCGTTGGCATCAACGCCCAAAGAGCAGTAGTCGTAGAAACCGTTGGTGTCCGAGGCGTTGGTGGGTGTCACGGTGTCCCACTGGAATTGGAAGAACGTGAAACTCGCGGTATTCGTGATCGTCGGCCCGCTGCTGACAGCGAGCACCACGCGGTTGGGCGTGGCGACGTTGATCGCCAGCACGAACCATCGGGTGGAGAGCCGGTCGTAGCGGACCTGCGGATCGGAAATCCCCGAGCCGTTTGCGACGCTGGTAAAGAACGCGTCAAGCCCGGCGTTCAGCCCGCCGACCGTCCCGGTCTTGCTGTACACCGTGATCCGCCCGTTGGCGCACGCCAGAACCTGCGTCGGCCCGACCGAACCCTGACTGTCGGGAGGAACGAACCCCGAAGAGCCGAGCGTGGGGCCATTGAACTTCGTGCTCGGAGTCTGCGGAAGGTCCTTGGACGGGCCCGGGAACACCAGACCGCCGACGCCCGTGTGGTCGAACTTGCCGCCGATGGGCCAGCGGCTGACGGCCGGGGAGTTCGGATCGGGCACCAGGTGGTCCTGCTCGATCTCGTGCTCGTTCATCAGGATCAGCCCGTCGGCCGGCTCCCACTGCTTGCGGGCAGCCTCGCGGGCCATGATCTGTTCGACCGTCTCAGTGATGCCTTTCTCACCGACCCAGGGGGTGAGCGGACCTTCCTGGGCCCTTGCCGTGGACATCCCGAAGAACAAGGCCGCGACCGGCGCGACCACCGCGGCGCACGCCCCGACAACCGATCTCCAATTCAACTTCATGACGACCCCTCCGAAAAGAACCCAGGAAGCAACGAACAGTCCATGCGTCAAAGTCGGGAACGAGCATCCCAACCAAGGACTCGACGCGAAACACAACCCGCACACGCCGGCCCTTGCGCGCCGGTCAAACCTGCCCACGACCAATTCTGTTGATAGATCGAACACACCGAGAGACCTACCGGACCTGACGGGAGGTTGAACCCTTTCGATCCCTCCATAAGAATGTCACAACTCTACCAGATCCAAGTACCTTTGCCAGAAGATATTCGGTCGTTTCCTGGACCAGATCGGCCTTTGGGGTGGACGCTCTGGGTGATTCCGGGACTCTCCCGAGCACCCCGCCGATCATTTTCCACTCGTCCGGCGTATGGACGGGTAGAAGATTGCCGATAACACCATCATGCCCGCCATCCCGCACACCGAACTGACGCCAGAACTGCTCGCCCACATGCACGCCATCCGGGCCAAGGCAGTGGAGTACGGGCTCGACTTCTTCGAGGTCGTGTTCGAGGTCCTGCCCTTCGAGACCATGAACCAGATCGCGGCCTACGGCGGGTTCCCGGTCCGCTACCCGCACTGGCGCTGGGGCATGGAGTACGAAAAACTCAGCAAGCGCGACGCCTACGGGCTCGGCCGAATCTACGAGATGGTCATCAACAACGATCCCTGCTACGCGTACCTGCAGGAATCCAACGCGGTCACCGATCAGAAGCTGGTCATGGCTCACGTCTACGGGCACGCCGACTTCTTCAAGCACAACTTCTGGTTCAGCAAGACCGACCGCAAAATGATGGACCAGATGGCCAACCACGCCACGCGGGTCCGACGGCACATCGAGCGGCACGGGCACGATGTTGTTGAACGCTTTCTTGACGCGTGCCTGTCGATCGAGCATTTGATCGATCCGCACTCGGTGTTTGTGGCGCGGGAAGAACCCAAGCGATGGCACGCCTCGGGGCTTCCACCCTGAAAAACTGCCGGCCAAGTCGTACATGGACCCGTTCATCAACCCCCAGCGCGAGATGGACCGGCAGCGGCAGGAGTTCGAGCGCAAGCAGGCCTCGGCCAAACGCAAGCTCCCCGCCCAGCCCACGCGCGACGTGCTGCTCTTCCTGCTGCGGTACGCCCACCTCGAAGAATGGCAGCAAGACATCCTGGGCATCATCCGCGACGAGGCGTACTACTACGCGCCGCAGGGGATGACAAAGGTGATGAACGAGGGCTGGGCCACGTACTGGCACTCCAAGCTCATGACGCAGCATTTCCTGGAAGACAAGGAAATCGTGCATTACGCCGACCAGCACTCGGGCGTGGTCCACATGGCACCGGGCGGATTCAACCCCTACAAAATCGGCGTCGAGCTCTTCAAGGACATCGAACGCCGCTGGAACAGCGGGCAGCACGGCCCCGAGTGGGAAAGGCTCGACACCATCGGCGCCCGCGAGGTCTACGACGACAAGTCCCAGCGCGGTCGGGACAAGATCTTCGAGGTCCGCCGCATCTACAACGACGTGAACTTCATCGACGAGTTCCTCACCGAAGAGTTCGTCGAGAAGCACAAGATGTACCAGCACAAGCGCGACCCGCAGACCGGCGAGGTCAAGATCGTCTCACGCGACTTCAAGCGCGTGAAGCAGACGCTGCTGCACCACCTGACCAACATGGGCCAGCCGTTCATGTACGTCGTGGACGCGAACTACCTCAACCGCGGCGAGCTCTTCCTCGCGCACAAGTTCGCGGGATTAGAAGTGGAGGCAGAGAAGGCGACGGAGGTGCTCCAGAACCTACGCCTGCTCTGGGGAAGACCGGTGCATCTCCAGGTTCGAGTCAACGAGGAGATGTACCTGCTCACCGTGGACACCCCGGGCGACAAACCCAAGCGCGAACGCATCAACGACGAGACGCCGGCACCGGCCCACGTACTGGAGTAGCCGCAGGGTACCCCCACGCTCCGCGTGGGCTACTTCCTCTACTTCTCCTTCATGCACGCTGCGATTGGAATGAAAAGAACGCACCGATGGTTTCTCGAACGATGAGCGCCGCTGATCGGCTCTACGACTGCGCCATTGGCATCTTGAGCCTGTGTTCCTTCGCGCACGCGGTTGCCTCGTCATACCCCGCGTCCGCGTGCCGGAAGACTCCCATCGCTGGGTCGTTGGTCAGCACGCGCTCCAGCCGTGCCGCGGCCTCGGGCGTGCCGTCGGCGACGATCACCTGCCCCGCGTGCTGGCTGAACCCGATTCCCACGCCGCCCCCGTGATGGAAGCTGACCCAACTCGCGCCGCTGGCGATATTGACCATCGCGTTCAAGATCGCCCAATCGCTGACCGCGTCGCTGCCGTCCTTCATCGCTTCGGTCTCGCGGTTGGGGCTGGCGACACTGCCGCAGTCGAGGTGGTCGCGCCCGATCACGATCGGCGCGGAGACCCTCCCCGATGCCACAAGGTCGTTGAAGATCTTCCCGGCCTTGGCTCGCTGCCCCTGACCCAGCCAGCAGATGCGGGCGGGCAGACCCTGAAACGCGACGCGCTCGCGAGCCATCGTCAGCCAGCGGTGCAAGCCCACGTCATCTGGGAACGCATCCAGCAGCGCGCGATCCGTCGCAAAGATGTCGTTCTCATCGCCCGACAACGCCACCCAGCGGAACGGACCACGCCCCACGCAGAACTGAGGCCGGATGTACGCCGGCACGAAACCGGGAAAATCAAACGCGTTCGCAACACCCTCATCGAGCGCACGCTGGCGGATGTTGTTGCCGTAGTCGAAAGTCTTAGAGCCGCGTGATTGCAGCGCGAGCATCGCGCGGACGTGCCGCGCCATCGTGGAAAGGCTGTGCTTCTGGTACTCGTCGGGGTAGACCTTCCGCATGACATCCGCTTCACCCTGCGTCATGCCGACGGGGACGTACCCCATCAGCGCGTCGTGCGCGCTGGTCTGGTCCGTCAGCACGTCGGGCGTGATGTTGCGTTCGATCAGCCGTTCGAGAAGCTCGACCGCGTTGCAACAGACGCCGATGCTGACGGCTTTCCTGCTCTTCTTGGCCGCGAGCGACTGGTCGATCGCCGCGTCCAGGCTGTCCACCACCACGTCGAGGTAGCGATCCTTCACACGGCGAGCGAGCCGGGTGAGATCAACATCGGCGATGAGGCAGACACCGCCGTTCATCGTGACCGCGAGCGGCTGCGCGCCACCCATGCCCCCGCACCCGGCCGTGACGCAAAGCCGACCCGAGAGGTCTCCGCCCCCACCGCTACCAAAGTGCGCACGCCCGCACTCGGCGAAGGTCTCGAACGTGCCCTGCAAAATGCCCTGGGTGCCGATGTAGATCCACGACCCGGCCGTCATCTGGCCGTACATCATCAGACCCTTCGCGGCCAGCTCGTCGAACTTCTCCTGCGTGGCCCAGTGCGGCACCAGGTTCGAGTTCGCGATCAGTACCCGCGGCGAATCCACGGTCGTCCGCACCACTCCGACCGGCTTGCCGGACTGCACGAGCAGCGTTTCATCGGACCTCAGCGACCGCAGTGTCGCGACGATCGCGTCGAAAGCCTCCCACGATCGGCACGCCTGCCCGCGCCCGCCGTAGACCACAAGATCGTCCGGGCGTTCCGCGACCTCGGGATCGAGGTTGTTCATGAGCATCCGGAGCGCGGCCTCGGCCTGCCACGTGGAACAGGTCATCGCGCGGCCGCGCGGGGCACGCACGGCCCGAGCCCCCGGCAGTCCCCCGCCGCCGTTGGGCGAAGTCGGCGACTTCTTTGGGTTGGGCTCCGTCGGTGAACGCCGACCTGAGGATGAAATTGTGGACATGCTCAAGCTCCCACACGTTCGCGCCGGTCGTCCGGTCGGCCCGCCAGCGTGACGGCTACGCGCTCCCGCCACGCCCGGAGACCGATTCATCGAACACTTCGAGCGACGGGTCCGGCCCGTCCAGCCTATCGCTCCGGACGAGCTGATACAAGACGCAGGGATCTCGTTCGCGCCGATCGGCGACCCCAACGCACTACGATCACGCATGGCGAACAGGCAGCAGCGCATCGGACTTCTTACCGCGGGCGGCGACTGCCCGGGGCTCAACGCCGTGATCCGCGCCGTCACGAAATCCGCGATCGACGCGGGGATTGAGGTTCTCGGCATCGAGGACGGTTTTCTGGGCGTGATCGAGGGGCGCGTCAGGGCGCTGTCGTTCGACGACGTTTCCAACATCCTCACCGTCGGCGGCACGATCCTTGGCTCGTCCAACAAAGCGAACCCGATGCGATTCGCGGCGGACGCGGACACGCACGGCAAGCCGATGTTTGCGGACCGCTCGTTGCCTTGCCTAGAGACGCTCGCGCGGCACGGGCTGGAGACCATCATCCTCGCGGGCGGTGACGGCTCGATGAGCATCGCGGCTGGGCTGCTCGATCGCGCCGCCGCGCGCGGGCAAGCCCTGCGCTTCATCGGCGTCCCGAAGACCATCGATAACGATCTCTTCGGCACGGATATTACTTTCGGTTTCCAGACGGCCGTGAGCGTCGCGACCGAGGCGATCGACCGGGTGCATACGACCGCCGCCAGCCACCACCGCGCGATGGTGGTCGAGGTCATGGGCCGCAACGCGGGCTGGATCGCGCTGCACGCGGGTGTGGCGTCGGGCGCGGATGTCATACTTATTCCCGAGATTGACTTTGACTTTGATTCGGTGTGCAGGGTGGTGATGGAACGATCGAAGATCGGCAAGCGATGCAGCATCGTCTGCGTGGCCGAGGGCGCGAAGCCGCGCGGCGGCTCGGCCGTGGTCGCGCGGACGGATCTGAGTTCGCCTGATCCGATCCGGTACGGGGGTATCGGGAAGCTTGTTGCTGATGCGGTCGAGGCGCGGACGGGGATTGAGTCGAGGTATGTTGTGCTTGGGCACGTGCAGCGCGGGGGGACTCCGGTGGCGGCGGACCGGGTGCTGGCGACGCACCTGGGGCATCATGCGATGACGCTTTTGCGGGCGGGGCGGTTTGATCGGATGGTGGCGGTGCGCGAGGGGCGACTGACGGATGTTCCGATCC
>JBGAOD010000171.1:0-6113 GCA_044221955.1 Phycisphaerales bacterium
AGCGACCTGCCACGGGAGCATCGGGCGGGGGAAAGCACTCCGACTGGAATCTGGGTAGATGCGTTCCATGCCCACGCGGAGTGATCCGTCCGGCTCGATGCACGCGGCAGGGACGGCGATTTCGGCGGCCCACTTGCCTGGAGCCGTCAAGGATCGGCAGATCGGATCAAACTTGGAACCGGCAGGGTTCCGCCCCGAGGCGGTCCCGTCCCCCCGAACCTCGATGACGTGCTCACGGGCCGTCGGGCCCAACCAGATGCGAACGAGCCCTTGTCTGAGTGTGAAGCCCGGGTCGGTTGGTACCGGTCCCGGTGATGCGGAATCGGTTTGGGTAACTTCGATGTGGATGGTCCACTCTCCGGCGATGGAACGGAAGAGCATGGCGGAGACGGCTCGACCGTCGCCCGAGGCGGGCTGCATTTCGGCGGCACTCCAGCTCTTGAGCGTGAAATCATCAAAGAACGGCGTGAGCACCAGCCCGGGCGGCTCGGCCGCGAGCTTGCGGTTCAGCAGGGGAAGTGTGAACGTCGTCGAGCCGACGCGGACGCGCGCGGGTACGGGGCGGCGGGCCGGGTCTGGCGTGTCATCGCCCGCGACCACGGTGAGCCGGCGCACCGAGCCGGGGTCGAGCACGACGGGCTCGCGGCCGTCCCGTGCTTGTTCGCCCAGGTCAACACGAGCGATTTCTCGGCGCTCCCCCAGGTTCAACGCGGCGATCGTCCCCGTCGGCTTACCCGAGTTCAAGTCGGTCCGCCCGGCGTCGTCCTGCACCCAGAGGACGGTCGATTGTTGGGCCGCAAGCCATGCGTCCACGCGTGCGCGCCGCGCGGGGGCGTCGAGCGCGGGATCGAGGAGGTCGGAGAGAAGGGCGTCGGCATCAGCGCTGCTGACGGGCCAGGTGGGGGCGATCTGACCGCCACCGAAATCCGCGCTGCCCGAGAGCCGGGCAACAAGCCTGTCGCACAAGGAGCGGTCTTCACGCGCGAGCCGGCCAAGAGCGAAGAGCCAACGGCCCTCGACCTGGGACGCGATGGATTCGAGCACGGGGTCGGCAAGTCTTTGGGAGTCGTCGGACGGGCCGAGGCGGGCGCTGCGCGTGGCGAGCCAGCCGCGCCAGCGGCGGGTGGGGCTGGCGAACTCCGGCGCAAGGAGCGAAGCGGGCGGCACGCTTGTGGTGCGCGGGTCGGGCACGATGGGTCGGGAGAGGGGTCTGGGAGGAAGGTCGGCGTCGAGCCAGCGAACGCTGAACGAGGAAGCCCCGACGCGCAGGCGGAGCGGTCTTTCTGATTCGGGCACATCGGCGACGAGCACCCAGGCCGACTGCGTGTTCGAGGTTGTGGTGGTCACGCCCGCTGCGCTCGCTGAGGCTTCGGAAGCCTTCAGGGTTTTCCAAGTGCCGGGGCCGGGGAGCCAGGTGCCGGGGCCGTTGGTAGGGGTGACATCCACCCGATACAACGCGGCGGGGAGAACGGTGCCATCGTCCATGAGCACGCGGACGCGATCGCGTGAGGCGGAATCGCCGAGGGCGGCCGGGTCATACTTGACGGGGACGACGAGCGTCCGGCCGAACACAGCGTCAAAGCGAGCCGAAAGGGGTGTGATCGCAGCGGGGTCGAGAAAAGTCGGAGTGCTCGACGAGAGAAGCCGGGTGGGGGCGACCGATTCGCACCCGCCGATCAACGCGAGCATGGCCGCGAGCGCCGCCAGGAGGCTCGGGACCAAATGTCGGCATCTGAGGGAGGGTCGCATCGTGCGATGGTTTCCGGCAACGGCGCTCGGGACAACACCGCAGGTGCGATGCCGTCGCTTGGGCTCAACGAGTGCCCGGGGGTCTACGCCGCGCCTCTGCCGCACAGAACTCCGGCGATGCGTTCGATCGCCCGATCGATGGCAGCGCGCGAGACGTCGAGGTGGCAGACGGCGCGGAGGGACTGGGAAGAGTTGGGCAGCATGAGCACGCCGGCCGCGTCCAGTTTCTGACAGACGTCGGCGGCGGTCCCCTTGGAGGCTGCGACATCAATAAAAACCATGTTGGTCTCGACAGCGCTGGGGTTGACCTTCAGGCCGGGAATGTCGGCGAGACCGAGCGCGAGGCGCTTGGCGTTTTCGTGGTCCTCGGCGAGGCGGTCGTAGTGGTGATCCAGCGCGTGCAATGCAGCGGCGGCGAGGATGCCGGACTGACGCATCGCGCCGCCGAACATCTTCCGGAATCGGACGACACGGGCGATGGTGGGCTTGTCGCCCACTACGGCCGAGCCCACGGGCGCGCCGAGCCCTTTGGAAAAGCAGCACGAGATCGTGTCGAAGTGTCTCGCGTACTCGATAGGTTTCAGCCCGCTGGCGACGCAGGCGTTCCAGATGCGCGCGCCGTCGAGGTGGGTTCGCAACCCAAGTTCGCGGGCCTTGGCGGTGACTCGCTTGATTTGGTCGATCGGCCAGACGGACCCGCCGCCTCGGTTCTGAGTGTTCTCGATGAGCAAGAGGCGGGTGCGGGGCGCGTGGATGCTCTCGGGGCGGAAGAGGGCTTCGACCTGGTCGACATCGAACATCCCACGGTCACCGCGGGCGGGTCGCATCAGGCACCCGCAGAGCGCGGCGGGGGCACCGGTCTCGTAATGGATGATGTGGCTGTCCTCGTGGCCGAGGATCTCGTCGCCGTGCTCGGTCTGGGCACGGATCGCGGTCTGGTTGGCCATGGTGCCGCTTGGAACGAAGCACGCGGCCTGCTTGCCCATGAGCTGCGCGACGCGCTCCTGCAGGCGGATGACGGTGGGGTCGTCCCCGAGAACATCGTCGCCCACTTCGGCCTCGGCCATGGCTCGCCGCATGGCCGCGGTCGGCTTGGTAACGGTGTCGCTCCGCAGGTCGATGATCGCGCTCATCACAAACTCTAGCGACGCCCGCACGGGCAGGGGCTCTTCGATACGCCGTACCCAGCGGCGGGGCCGCTGTTGCGGGGGCCGTGCTCCAAACAGATCACAAACGAGCCCGGCGCAAGCTCTGCCAGTTTGACAATCTGGCAGATGTTCCGTGCAACTTTGACCCGGGAGTGTTGATCCGGTGGGCGGTCGTTCTCGGTTCCATGGCGATGGGGGTGGCACGCCGCTTGCCTTCAAGAACCTACAGAATCGGCCCCGCTCGGCGTGCCACGGCGGGGCTGGGAAGGTGCGGGAGTTTGCGCGATCGCGTGATCGGGCGAACTCCGACGAACGCGATTGGTCCAACCACAGGAGAACGAACCATGACACTGATCCGTCGAATTCCAGTTGAAAATCCGTCTCTTGGTCGCTTTGTGAACACTCTTCTGAACGACCCGTTCTTTTCGGAGTTTAAGGGGGTGTCGCTGCCTGAGGTCGACGAGGGAACGCTGGCCGTGGATGTGTCGGAGGATGA
The DNA here is from genome assembly GCA_044221955.1 of Phycisphaerales bacterium. Taxonomy (GTDB): domain Bacteria; phylum Planctomycetota; class Phycisphaerae; order Phycisphaerales; family UBA1924; genus CAZCPB01. The sequence goes on from JBGAOD010000171.1 coordinate 3,394, forward strand.
CCAGGCGGTCATCGTCCGGGCCTCGCTGCCGGGGTTCAAGAAGGAGGATGTGGAAGTGGAGGTCCACGACGGCGTGCTGTCGATCAAGGCCGAGCACGCCGAGGAGCACGAGGTCAAGAACGAGAAGTTCTACCGCAAGGAGCGGCGCTGGGGGAGCGTGAGTCGGCGGATTGCCCTGCCGGGGGCGGTGCAGGACACCGACACCAAGGCCGAACTCAAGGACGGCGTGCTGGTGGTCCGGGTACCCAACTCCCAGAAGGAAAAACCTCGGAAGGTGAATATTTCCTGAGGTCCGCGAACCTGCCTGGTCCAGCGAACGTATCCAACAGTGGAAACACACAGTCTCTCTCTCCTCAACGCCGCACGGGCCGATCTCGGCCCGTGCGGCGTGTTTGGAATGGACGAGTGGACTGCGGATCCGTAGCGCCGGGTCACAGCCCTGATGGGACGCAGTGCGCGCCGGTCGATTTCTCGAACTTGGCGATATCGCAGCGGGTGCCGCCGACGGTGCGGTGGCTGCCGTCGGGCATGGTGCAGTCCCAGATGAGCGAGTATCCGCACAGAGGACCGCCGGGGGCGGCCACCGCAACGGGGGTCAGCAAAGTGGACATGCCATAGGCCGCCGTTCCGATGAAGGCGGCGGACAACAGTGCTTTCCCAGATCTTGCGACGAGTTTCATGTGTTCCCTTTCAGGAGTTTCCCGGTCGCGGCCGGGCGGTGCCGTCCGACTTTGAGGGAGCGCGGCCGATAATGCAAACTACCCGATGTCGGCAAGATCGCCAAGCGAATTCGCGATTTATACGAACATAATCCTATCGCAATGCGTGCATCGCTCCCGTGCGCCGGCGGGGAAGTTCCGAAGCCGCACGGCTCAATCTCTCTCGGTCGTTGATAGCGGTCTTCCGAGTTGCTTGAGCGCGGAGCCGTGGAGTCGGTAGCTGATGCTGCCGAGTTTCGGGCGTGCCCCAAGGCGCTCGTAGAACCGGGCGGCCGAGACATTGCCCTCCACGACGCTCCAGTCCATGCTCACGCAGCCGCGCTCAACGGCGAGCTTGGCCAGCCACTCCATCATGCGCGCACCGAGTCCCTTCCCGCGTGCCGAGCCGGTGATGCAAAGGTCTTCAAGACAAAGAACCAGTCGCCCCTGAAACGTCGCGGTAATAAAGCAGATCCACGCATAGCCAACGGACGCGCCGCTGATGGGATCGAGCACCATGACGGCCTCGGCGACCGGCCGCGCTCCGAAAAGCAGGTCGTGGAGTAATGGTTCGGTCGCAAGAACGGCTTCGGGGCGTCCCTCGGCCGTCGCCAGTTCGCGAATGAACGAGAGGATCGCCGGCACGTCGCTCGGTCGCGCGGGTCGGCACAGGGGGTGGGTCATGGCACGACCGTAGCCGAACTCCAAGGCCGATGGGTTCCGTGAATCCGTGCGTGGGCTGGGGCGAAATCAGTTCAACCGCGCACCGGCGGGAGCGGTTGTTCCCGTATCGCCGGATCGTCGCGCAGCGCGCTGACACCTATGCTCGCGGGCACTTCCGCGCGGACCGGCCCCGTCACCCTGGACACCCACGAGAGAAATAATGAACCCGATCACTCCCGAAACACTCCTCGAAGCCCTTTCCTGGCGCTACGCCGTCAAGCAGTTTGATCCGACCAAGAAGATCCCGGCCCGCGAGTGGGGAGCGCTCGAACGGGCGATGACGCTCGCGCCGTCCTCGTATGGGCTGCAGCCGTGGCGGTTCGTGGTAGTCACCGACCCGAAGATCCGCACGACGCTCAAGGCCGCGTCGTGGAACCAGACCCAGATCACAGACGCATCGCACCTCGTGGTGTTCACACGCCGCTCAACGATGGTCCGCGCTGACGTTGACAAACTCATCGCCCGGATTTCGGAGGTCAGGGGCGCGCCCGCCGAAGCGCTCGAAGGCTACCGCGGGATGATGCTCGGGTCGATCGAAAAACCCGGCGCAGATCACTCCGCATGGAACGCTAAGCAAATCTACATCGCGCTGGGGTTCTTCTTGTCCGCGGCCGCGCTTCTGGGCATCGACGCCTGCCCGATGGAAGGGTTCGACGCTGGGCAGTACGACCAGATCCTGGAGCTCACGGGTTCGGGCTACTCGGCGACCGTGGTCGCGACGGCGGGGTACCGCGCGGCGAGCGACGGCTACGCCGGGCTCAAGAAGGTTCGCTTCGCGGACTCGGACATCATCAAGCGAGTCTGAGCGCGAGCGCCTTCACGACCCGAGCGCTCAAACGCGAGCCAGCGGGCGAGAAGTGCTCCGGGGTCGCCGCGCGGTTGAGGGACGATCATGCCGCGTCCGATTTCTTCGGATGGGATCTGAGGGACTGAAGGATCGCTCGAAATCGAGGCGTCGCGCTCTGCGGCAGTTGAGACTCGAACTGCTGCAGGCTTCGAGTCCACTCGGCCGCCGCTGCGTCGGGGTCGATGACCAGCAGCGCGCGGTCCCAGTGAACCGTCGCCGTTCGCTTCGGTCTGCAGAGAGCCGAGCGTGCGAGCGTGAGGCGATAGGCTTCGATCTCCTGCTTGGCGACCACTTCAAGGGCATAGCTGGATTTGACCACTCTCGAAGCGGCGGCCCCGAGGATCACGCGCCAGTCGTCGTCCGCCAGCAAGGCACCGATCGCGTGCGTAAAACTCGCGGGATCTCCCATCACACGCAACCCCGTGACCCCGCTCTGGATCGCGTCGCCGAGC
>JBGAOD010000014.1:0-48633 GCA_044221955.1 Phycisphaerales bacterium
CGACCTCTCCGCCATGCTGCGCGACGCCGGCGACGGCGGGGCCTCGGCCAGCGAACTTCTGCCGCTTGTGTATGCCCAACTCCGTCTCATCGCCAAGCAGCGAATGAACGCCGAGCGGGCCGGGCACACCCTCCAGGCCACGGCCCTGGTCCACGAGGCGTACGCGCGGATCCAGGGGGACCGCAAGGTCGCGTGGCAGGGGCGGGCACACTTCCTCAACGCCGCGGCCGAGGCGATGCGGCGGATCCTCATCGACCACGCCCGCGCTCGCGGCGCGGCCAAACGCGGCGGCGAACACACGAAGCTCGACCTGACCACCATGGGCGACGTGGCCGATCTCGCCAACTGCCCCGACCCTGATCAAATCGTGAGGATCGACGACGCGATCCTGCGCCTTCAACAGAAGGACTCACGCGCCGCCCAAGTCGTCCGGCTCCGGTTCTACGCCGGGCTCAGTATCGACGACACGGCGGCGGCGCTAAGCGTCTCCAAGGCCACGGTCGAACGAGACTGGCAGTTCGCGCGAGCGTGGCTGTTCGTGGCACTGGGAGAACAATGATCGGACACGCAGAATCGAGAGCACGATGAACCACGAGCAAGAGCCCACCAACGATCCACTCACTCCGCCAAACAGCGGGCATCGCCAAGCCGCACACGGCGGTTTCGACGCCGACTTCATCAAGCGCGCCGTCGCGGACGCCATGAACCAACCCCCCGAAAAACGGGACGGATTCATCGCCGGCGCAACCCGCGGGCACCACGCGCTCCGCGCCGAAGTCGAAAAACTCGTCGCCGCGCTCGAACACGCCGGCAACTTCATGAACGCCGTCACCGGGCCCGCCGCCGTCAATCCTTCTTCCGAGATCACTTCCGCCCTGCCGTCGCCCCACGAGCTCGTCGGCTCCAAGATCGGCCAATACAAACTCCTCGAACTCATCGGCGAGGGCGGGTTCGGGTCGGTCTTCATGGCCGAGCAACGCGAGCCCGTCCAGCGCAAGGTCGCCCTCAAGGTCATCAAGCCCGGCATGGATTCCAAGCTGGTTTCCGCACGCTTCGAGGCCGAACGCCAGGCCCTCGCCCTCATGGACCACCCGCACATCGCCCGCGTCTTCGACGGCGGTGTCACCGACGCCGCTCTCGGCAGCCGCCCCTACTTCGTCATGGAATACGTCCGCGGCGAAACCATTATTACATTCGCTAACGCGCACAAGCTCAACCTCAAGGACCGCCTCGCGCTCTTCACCCAGGTCTGCCAGGCCGTCCAGCACGCCCACACCAAGGGCATCATCCACCGCGACCTCAAGCCCGGCAACATCCTCGTCAGCATGACCGACGGCCGCCCGTTCGCCAAGGTCATCGACTTCGGCATCGCCAAGGCCACCGGCTCGCGCCTCACCGACAAAACCCTCTTCACCGAGCACCGCCAGCTCATCGGCACGCCCGAATACATGAGCCCCGAACAGGCCGAGGGCTCGCCGGATATTGATACCAGAACTGACGTCTACGCCCTCGGCGTCTTGTTATACGAATTGCTCACCAACGCCACCCCCTTCGACGCCAAACGCCTCCGCTCGGCCGCCTTCGCCGAGATGCAACGGATCATCAAAGAAGAAGAACCGCCAAAGCCAAGCCTGAAAATCACGCTTCTTTCTCCCAAACCTAGTAGGGCAGGTTTCCAACCTGCCTCTTCTCTTCCTACAAAAGCTAGTGGCACAGGCGTCCCGCCTGTGTCTCCTCCCCCTCCCCAACCTAGTGGGGCAGGTTTTCAACCTGCCTCTACCCCCTCTCCTTCTTCTCCCTCTCCAAAAACCCCCCTCTTCTCCCCCCGCGACCTCCAAGGCGAGCTGGACTGGATCGTCATGAAGGCCCTGGACAAGGACCGCGCCCGCCGGTACGAGAGCCCCAACCAGCTCGCCGCCGACGTGCAGCGGCACCTCTCCGGCGAGGCCGTGGTCGCCGCCCCGCCGACGATGGGGTACCGGGTGCGGAAGTTCGTGAAGAGGAACAAGGGGAAGGTCATCGCAGGGAGCGCGGTGGCGGCGGCGCTGTTGGTGGGGATCGCGGGGACGGCATGGGGCTTACGCCAAGCCCGCCAAGCCAACGTCAAGAAAGACAAGCAGATCGAACTTGCAACTTCGGCGCTGTCCAGCATACTCGTGGAACAACTGAATCACTCCGATCAACCGGAATTCCCGCTGATCCCAGGCACACCGGCGTACCGACTCAAGCCGATTCTCAAGCCGAGCCCCGACAACCCCGTGGGCGGGCCAGTTACTCACGTGACGATAAACTTTCAGAAGGAATTTGAAGACGGCGGCGCACTGCCGGTTCCGATCGAGGGGGAAAACACTCTACCCGCACTCGCGGATCTTTCGCTGGCGCTTGCAAAGAAATCACTGGCGGCTCAGGATGAGCTTGAAATGCAGGCCGACGCGGCCGAGTGGTCGGCCTATACCGCCAACCTTTCCCTCGCCCAGTTCGAGATGGATTCCGGCAACTGGCCAGCAGCCCGTGCACGCGTTGCCGCGTGCCCGGAGAACAAACGCGGATGGGAGTGGCGGTACCTAAGTATGTTGGCTGGTTGCACTCTAGGCGAATACAGAGATGCCGGGGGGATCTATTCGGCTTCTTTGAACCGCGACGGCACAAGATTGGTCAGCTCGGCTGGCTTCAAAGCTCGTGTGTGGGATACCGCCACAGGCAAGCTACTTGCAGAGAGCGGTCGTCACGGCGACGCAATCACGTCAATCTCGTTGAGCCCTGACAGTACCTTCTTTGTGACGTCGTCAGAAGACAAGACCGCACGCATTTGGAGTACTAGCACGGGCGAGCCGATTTCCGCGAGCTTCAAGCACCCCGATGTGGTCAAAACAGCCGGCTTCAGCCCCGATGGAACGCGAATCGTCACCGCGAGCGTTGACGGAACCGCACGGGTGTGGAATTCGGCTAGCGGTGCGCTCATTGCCATTCTCGGGGGGCACAATAGTGCTGTCTGTTTTTCTGCCGCGTTCAGCCCTGACGGTACCCGGATCGTCACGGCATCGAGTGACAAGACTGTGCGGATCTGGAATGCTGCGAGCGGAGCGGTCGCCTCCACGCTTTCCGGACACAAGGGGCCTGTCTATTCTGCCGCGTTTAGCCTCGATGGCACGCGGATTGTGAGTGCGTCAGACGATCGAACCGTCCGCGTGTGGGATGCTGTCACCGGCAACACCATCGTCATCTTTGACGCGGCAAACGAGCGTGTTGTCTCTGCGGCGTTCAGCCCTGACGGCGCATGGATTCTGACTGAGTCCCCAAACGGAAGCCCGCGAGTATGGGACGCCAACACCGGACAGCTGCTTCTTGAACTAAAAGGGCACGTCGGTAACGTGAGCTCTGCGGTGTTTAGCTCGGATGGCACGCGGATTGTAACCGCAGGCAATGACTCAGTACGCATCTGGGACGCCACATCGGACGCAATTATGATGTCGGATATGTTGCCTTACCGCCTATTCGGGTACACAGACTCGGTGGGTGATTGGGCCACAAGTTCTGATCCAGACCTACGCGTTGCAGTGGTCCGCGGAATCGCTGCGCCGCGTCCGACCGCCATGGAGATTACCACGCCCGACCATTCGCGGCGGATCATCGGCTCTTCCGACGGTACGCTCCGCTTCTTCGAAGCGACTCTACCCGGCCGTCACTTGGCGAGCTTCCGTGTCGGTGGGCCCGTGAGTGGTCTCGAGATGACGCCCGATGGCACTCGACTCATCATTTTCGTTGAAGGCGAGCCGTCCGTCGTCTGGGACATCCGCGACCCCGAGGAGCGACGGAAGGACTTACAGCGCGAGTGGGCCGAGCGTGTACCGGCGGGCACGTACCTCGACACGCTCTGGGCCCGCTCGACCGACGAACTGCCGACGGACAAGATCCGCGACGCGATCGTGAACGACGCGACGCTGTCGGTGCTGCGCCGGCTGGTGGCGGTGGAGATGCTGGACGAGAAGCGGGCCGAGTTCGACGACGCGGTGCGCGAGGCGTTCGAGGCCATCACCAAGGACCAGACCGACCCCGGCGCCGTGCAAGCCGCCGCGAAGGCCGCGGATCTGCCGGCGCGAGTGAAGGAAGCGGTGGTGGCGCAGGCGGCGAAGTGGGAATACAAGAAGCCGGAGGGGGAGGGGAAGTAGCCACAAGTTGAAGACCTGTGCCACGAGGTCGCGCCAAGCTTTCACACCGAACCGAGGCGTTCCCCGGATTGCCGCAGAGTTGGACGGGGCCGCGCCGCCGCCATACCCTCCTGACCTGTCCGGAACCCGGTTCCTGACACCCACCTGACATTCGGGCGGGTGCGATAACTGGTGTCAGCAAGGTTTTTGGGGCACTTCCGCAAAGCGCGGTTCTGCTCTATAAAAATAGGGTTTTTCGCCACCTTAGCTCAGTGGTAGAGCGATGCTTTCGTAATCGTGAACACACAACACGTCAATCCGTGCGGTGTTGCCGCGGATTTGCCGCAAATCCCGCCTGGTTCGACGTGAGTGCCGGCTCAAGAACTGACACCCGGAAGGGCCCGTTTGTACCCGCTTGCGGGTGTCAGCCGAGTCATGAGATCCTCAGGTGTCAGGAAAGCCGAGCGACCGCAGTTCGAAGCCCGCGAATCGGTGTCATCGCTCTTCAGACTTTCTGCGCATTTCAATCAATGGGTTGGACTCCGCTGAGTCGGGCGTTGACTCATCGGCCAATCACGGGAACCGAGCCAGCCCGAACAACGGACCGTGACTATCGGAGGGTTGCGGAGATAGCGCATGGCACACCATGTTCACCTTGGGTTCCGGGCCGCGAGCGCCCACGAAACGTGAAGTCTCTGTGGCTGGGGGTGCCACTATGTGTGGCAGGCCACATACGATGAGGAACGCCGGGTGAACGGCGTTTAGCCCTCGTGGAGCCTGGGATTGGCATGGCACGCTCGGATTTGCTCATCTCATTGGTGAAAGCGGGCAAGGAAGCCCCTGATCCGCGCTTTCGCAGCACGGTAGAGGCCATCATTGCGGAAGAGCGGTCCAAGCAGCACACGGCCTTGGCCGATCAACTCTCCGCCGCCCTGCTCAATGGAGTTCACAAGCACGCTCCACAGACCGCAGCGGGCTCAACGGTTGTCGGCGACTTGCTGTACGAACTTGCCCCCGAGCGTTCTCTTGACGACCTCGTTTTGCCCCGCCTCGTGCGTGACGAACTTCGCCGCCTCATCGAAGAGCATCTTCGGGGCGATCTGCTTCGATCCTACGGCATGGCTCCCCGGCATCGGCTACTGCTGGTCGGGCCGCCGGGAAACGGAAAGACAAGCGTCGCCCACGGTCTTGCGCACGACCTCATGGTCCCGCTGCTCGTCGTCCGCTACGAGGGCTTGATCGGCAGTTACCTTGGCGAAACGGCTTCCCGACTCCGCAAGGTCTTCGACTACGCACGCCAGCGAGCCTGCGTTCTCTTCCTTGACGAGTTCGACACCGTCGGCAAGGAACGGGGCGACATCCACGAGACCGGCGAGATCAAGCGCGTCGTCAGTACGCTCTTGCTCCAGATGGACCAACTCCCGGCCCACGTTGTGATTGTCACGGCGACCAACCACGCCGAACTCCTCGACCGTGCCGTGTGGCGACGGTTTGAGACACGCCTTCAACTCCCGCCGCCCAAGCCATCGGAGGCCGCTGAGTTTCTCGGGCGGCTCTTCGCCAACTTCCAACTTTCTGCGGGCTACAAGACGGGGCCACTTGCCCGCCAACTCGGCGGGGCAACTTACTCCGAAATCGAAGACCTGTACCGTGACATCGCACGCCGGGCGGTTCTTGAAAGTCCCGAGCCGGACTTTGCCAAGATCGTGCATGAACGGCTGGCCGCATGGAAGCAACGCGTGAGCCCGGCACCAACCAAGCGCCGCAGGTAAACGGAGTTGCCCCATGCCTGACAAGCCCATTTTGATCTTCCCGCGCGCCGCCGAGGTCAAAAAGGAGAATCTCCCTCGGTTCGTGCCGCCGATATTGAGCCGCCCAACGAAGGCAGAGCAGGGCCAGCGACTCGCGGCTCGCTTTCAGTCTTTGAATACCGTCTTCGGAACGGTGCAAGCCGCTCCGGATGGTGTGGATCCCGAGCAGGTTATCGTGCTGGAGACCATCGGGTCAGTCGCCGACTTTCAGAACGTCGTGAAGAAGATCGCGGGTATGGAGTGGCTGGGTGATTTCGACGCCGAAGTCGTCGCGGCTGACCCTGGCTTTCTCGCCGACGGCGCGGACCCTTCCCTCCAGAAGGCTCGGCTCTTCGTCCTAGCCAGCAATCGCACCGCATATGCCGAAGTCCTGCGCTTGTGGAACCTCTGGTTGGCAGCGGGCGACGACAAGTTACCTCGCCCGAACGGAAAGCTCGCCGAGGCGTTCAAGTACTTGAACGATGTCCGTGCATGGGGGCCGAAGGACCGCATTCGTGCAACGGGCGTCACGGCGTACTGGGAGAAGGGTCTCGCCTCCAACGAACCGAACATCCGCTTCGAGGCCGAGTTGTGGTGCCGTGCCGACGCGGCGAAGCGCGATGCTGCGTTCGCGCGGCTTCTGGCAATCGTCACGGGTATAGGCGGGCAGTGCGTCAAGCAGGCCGCGCTCCCCGACATCGACTACCACGGCGTGCTCATCGAACTCCCTGCCACTGCCGTGCGTGTAACGGTGGACGCGATCAACGCAGACTACAACACACGACTCCTCCGGCTCACGGATGTCAAGTACTTCGCCCCTATCGGCCAAGCATCGATCACCCCGATCGACGATGGAGCGGTTGTCACGCCACCCAACCGCCCAGTTCCGACGGGCGATCCCGTGGTGGCAATCCTTGATGGCTTGCCGCTCACAAACCACGCCGCACTGCAGGGCCGCTTGGTGGTGGACGATCCTGACGGGCTTGAAGCAAGCTACCAAGCCGGTGAGCACCGCCACGGTACCGCGATGGCTTCGCTGATTGCGCACGCTGAATACGACGGCAACGAACCGGCGCTCGGAAGCAAGATCTATGTGCGACCGGTCATGGCCCCGGATCGGCCCGACACCAACAACCGCCGGTGGGAGACCTTTCCGCCCAACGAACTGGCCGTGGACCTCATCCACCGCGCCGTCCGCCGCATGTTCGAGGCCGACGGAGCCACGCCGCCGCAAGCCGCAGGCGTCAAGGTCATCAACCTGAGTATGGGCGATGTGTCGCAGCCGTTTGATCGGCAACTCTCGCCATGGGCGCGTTTGCTCGATTGGCTGGCGTTCAAGTACCAAGTGCTGTTCATCGTGTCGGCGGGGAATCCCGGCTCCGAGATCACAATCCCCGCGCCGCCCGCATCCATCACCGGTATGTCGGACGACGACCTCCGCTCACACACGTTGCGAAGCATGGCCCAGCAGCGTGTGCAACGCAGACTGCTCGCGCCGGCAGAATCCATCAACGCGCTGACCGTCGGTGCCCTGCACGCCCAAGCCGGACCGCTCGGCAACACGGGCTTGCTCATCGACCCGCTGCGGGGTGCCGAGTTACCCAGTCATGCGATGCCAGTCGCGAGCGGCTTTCGCCGGGCCGTCAAGCCGGAGATTCTGGTTCCGGGCGGACGGCTTCACTTGGAGAAGCGCTTGCTCACGGCTGGGGCAACCTCCACGACTTTGAGGGTCTCGGGTGCCGCGGATCAGCCTGGCCAACGGGTGGCGGCCTGCGACCCATCGGGAAACTCCAACGCAAAGTCCACTCGGATCTGTGGCTCCAGCAACGCCGCTGCACTCACCACCCGCCGCGCAGCGCAGATGGTCGAGCGGTTGAGAGAGTTGCAAGCCGAGCCGGGCGGGGCCTCACTGATCGACGCTCGCATGGCCGTGATCCTCAAAGCGATGCTCGTTCATGGCGCATCGTGGGGCGACCGCTATGCGCTCTTCGACCAAGTGTTCAACGGCCCCGACAACGGCTTGGAGCGTTGGTGGCGCATTAAGCGTGCATGTGCCCAGTTCCTCGGGTACGGCCCCGCCGACTTTGATCGTGGAATCGTCTGCACCGATCAGCGGGTCATCGTCCTTGGCTGCGGGGAGTTGAGGGCCGAAGAAGGCCACGTCTACAACGTCCCCCTCCCTCCTGCGCTGAGTGCGCAGACGGTCATGCGCCGGTTGACGATCACGCTTGCGTGGTTCACGCCCATCAATCCCCGCCACCGGAGCTACCGAGTCGCCGATTTGTGGTTCGATCCGCCCTCCACGCGCTTGAGTGTGAAGCGTGCCGATGCCGACCACGACGCTGTGACCCGCGGCACCGTGCAGCACGAAGTGCTCGAAGGCACCAACGCCGTGTCGATCATCGACGGCGACACGATGCCGGTGCAGGTCAATTGCCGACCGGATGCGGCGTCGAGTTTCAACTCCGCCATTCCCTATGCCTTGCTCGTTTCCCTCGAAACCGCGCAACCGCTCGCCGCGAGCATCTACACGCAGGTGAAGGCCAAGATCGATGCCCTCCATGTGCCGCTTCCGATCCGTGCCGAGGGTGCCTTGCAACCCCGTCGTCGATAGCGCGCCTCGGCAAACGCAACAACGCTACCGCGCGATTGAAAGCTTGTCCCCCCGCTCGATCGCTCGTCCACCACTCAGAGCCTCGTCAATCGCTTCCCCGATGAGCTCCCGTCCGCCGGCGGTAACCCTTATCATGCCCAGCAACGCAGCCGCCTCGCGCTCAAGCTCGTCTCGGGGAAGGCTGAACTGTACCTGCAGCATGTGCAGCACCGCGTTTACGCGCACGCGCAAGGGCACCAGGCTGAGTTCCCGGCGACCGTCGTCATGTGTCCCAGGTACGCGTACCGACGAGTAAACCTTGGGCTCAAGCCGGGTCGGCCAGAGTGTCTGGGGCGTTGCGTGGATTGCTCGGGAGTCGATCGCCGATCGTCAATCGGTGTCAACGAGTTCGCGGCATCGCTCACGATTTCGCTGCACGTCGAACCAAGCTGCACGCCTCTGAAGGGCCAGTTTATCCACAATTGTGCCTTCGGTATCGACGATCTCTGTGAGAGCTCTGAGGGCAACTGGGATAACGCCAGCGAGGCCGAGGGTGGCAACTTTGCGGATGAAGGACGAACGCATTCTCTGCGTGGTGCGGTGCATTGCCAACAACATCGCCTCTCCTTCCCACCCGACTGCCACGGCTTTCGCGAGCGGGCTCAACATCCTCCATACTCATAGGTTCTATACTCCCTCGCGTGCATTTGGCATTTCAAACAAAGCTCATCCGTGCTCTGTGCGAGAGCCAAGTGCTTGCCGAGAACTTGCTCGGCGTTGGAGCGGCCGCATCGCTACGTCGTCGTCTGGCGGATTTGATGGCTGCATCGTCGATTGCGGACCTTTTGGTGTTTCGCTCCAATGTGGAGCAGCAGACCCCCCCAGGCGTGGTGGCGTTCCGGCTAGACGCGGCGACCCATCTGGTAATCAGCGCGAATCACGAATGTATTCCCACTTTGAAGACCGGCGTGGTAGACTGGTCTAAGGTGACACGAGCAAAGGTGATTGAAGTGAGGCAAACATGACCACTCTTGATTTTGAAGCCGATTGGCTTTCGCCTCCAGGCGACACCATTTTAGGCGCGCTCGAGGGCCGTCAAGCTGAGAAAACGGAACTGGTTGCTGCGCTTCGGGGAGTCGTGGATAACGTTGACGATTTGCTGGCCGGAATCGTCCCGCTGACTCAAGAGGTGGCCGCAGTACTGACCAAGACGATCGGCGGGAGTCCGACTTTTTGGCTTGCCCGAGAGAACCAGTACAGGGCGGCTTGGACGAAGCGCGCAAATCAACTCGACGCGGATGAATGTGCGGCATGGCTTGAAAGCTTTCCCGTCACTGGAATGATCAACCGAGGAGATCTGCGGACGCACCGTGATATCAAGGCCCGGGCAATCCACTGCCTACAGTTCTTTGGGGTCTCGACTATTCAGGCATGGCAAGAGAAATACTCTTCTATCATTACTGGAGTAACATTCCGAACATCTCAGGCCTTCAGATCCGACCCGTCTGCGACTATTCTGTGGCTTCGTGAAGGTCAGTTGCGAGCTGCATCCATTGCGACCGCGGCTTGGGATCCAGCAAAGCTGCAAGAACGAATTCCGGCCATGCGAGAGTTGACTCGCGTTCACGAGCCCATTGAATTCGTTGGCGCGCTATCCATGCTTTGCCAGGAGTGCGGAGTCGCATTAGTCGTCAGGCGAACGCCCGAAAAATGCCGTGCCAGTGGTGCTGTGATGGCACTACCTCGAAACCGCATGCTCTTAATGATGAGCTTCCGGCATCGATCAGATGATCATTTCTGGTTCACGTTCTTTCATGAAGTTGGACATCTCTTGTTGCACATCAACGCCGCTGCGGTGATCGTAGATGAAGACAGCGATATGAGTCAGCAAACGCAAGAAACCGAGGCGAACGCCTTTGCCGCTGATGTTCTCGTGCCCCGGACGAATCAACCTGAACTCGCGGGGCTCAGCCGCAACATGTGGCAGGTGGGAAGATTCGCTCGTCGGATTGGCATATCGCCGGGGGTGGTTGTAGGTCAACTACAGCATCTTGGTGTGTTCCGCCACGACCAAATGAACCATCTCAAGCGGCACTTCACGGAAGCTCAAGTCGAATCTGCTACCCTTTGAACGCACGGTACCGCACTGGGGACTTTTGCCAGTTGCAGATTGAGTCTTCCATGACCTGCTGGCCTACCCCTAGTAACGCCGCCAGATCGACAAGGTAATCTTCAAGTGTGTGCGCAGACGCGTTGCGTCCGAACAACAATCTCGCTCCATTGAGTGGCCCCGTGGCGTCGGTCAAGTACGCTTTGCCCGGTTCAATGGCCAAGATGCCAGTCTTGCCGATCATGGTCAAGTAATCGAACTTCGCCATCCGTCCAAATGAAGTTACAGCGCCTAACGAGTTGTACAACCGATCAAAAAACATTGCTTCGGAAAATGGGGTCGTAGCTTGTCGTACTTCAGTGAATTTGGTTCGATGATCGCCAGCAGATTTAATCCATCGAACATAGGAGCTGACTGCCGCACCAGTTCCGACAGGCTTTTTAGCATCTAAGCTCACATACTTACGATGATTACCGAAGGCTCCAATGCCACGTAGCCGACCTTGGTTATCGTGCAGCCACGCGCGAAAGTCTTCGGGCCTCTGGCTTGTGCGAGCCCATGTCCATCTTTCACCGGCCCCGCCACCTCGGTAGACTGCTAGAGGCAGACTCCACCCCGAACGTCCATGCTTACCAAAATGCGTCGAGAGAAATACAAGCCAAGCAGCCTCATCTACGTCACCAATTCTATTATGATATATGGCCGCCCGGATGGGATCAAAGCATCCGGAGTCAGGGTCGGCACGGACGCTGCTGACACCTCGCTCTCGAACCACACGCACAAAGTCAACCCTTCGGACGCTGTCAACGATTTGTTCGGCAAGCGACCTTCTTGTAGCGTCAGTATCCGCCCCGAGGAGCAAGCCTGTAGCGGCGTGGTACTCGCTCAGGATCCGCGCATAGTTGGCAGCGGCAAGAATTCGGTTCTTCATTCGGTGCTTCCTATGCACTCGCCCAGCCAGCGCCCAATGTTATTTTTGACCTGAGTTGTCACGCCAAAGCTGCTCTGAAGATTGTGGTTGTACCCCAGAACGAGTACGGGTCGGCTCAGACGTAGCCCGCACAACTCGGTGAGCTGAGCAGAGTACGCGATGCCCGTTACGCCGCCACTGCGACGTGGCAGAGTCCATGATTTGATGATCTGGCTTTTGAAGGTAATCCCCGAGAGAGCTCGAAAACCGTCAACGACGGCGCGGCCGTTGAGAACCAGCACTTCCACAGAAGAGGCCAAAATGACTTGAGCGAGCAGCGGCCGTCCTGCGGAAATTAATATGGAACGTTCAATCGCTGTAAGCGACGTCCACTTGACGGCGGTGGCGTAAGGTACTAGGTCTAAGTGGCACGCAGTGGGCACAAACCCGAAATAGGTGTGGCCGCTTGCTCCGAGGAGTCGATCGAGCACGCTGAACCACGCCCCATAAGGATTGCCATTGAAATACGCCGTGCAGGACTCGTGTATCGAACGGCAATGAGCATCAGTCGCATCTTCCCACCGTCGCAGCCGAAGAGTGTGAAGAGTATGAAACCGGCGGTGGTGCCCATCAAGTTCTTGACCTTGTTCGTCTACAAACTCCCGGTTACTGGGATTGATGCCCACAGTAGCCACCCTTGCGGTAGAAGGGTTTCCGAAGGCTACCACTGGGCATCCCCACGGGATGACCGATGCGGACGTTGCGAGTAATGGGAGCTGGCGGACAAGCTCTCCAACTGCATACACCAAGGGGTTTGGGTTCAAAGTCGTCACTGTTGCTCCGTCTCCGTTTCGGCTTGAGCAAAGTCAAAGGTAGTCTGTGCCTCTGGATTTCGCGCGGCGGCTGCCCGTTGCTGTTTCGCGATGAACGCGTCGTACAGGGTCGTCGTCATGCGGCGCTTGAGAGACCTGACTGCTTTGGTATCGTGCCGTTTCCTAGCTTTGAAAACAAGAAGAAGTCGTACCAGATCTGCCCAGTAGTCGGGCAGGTTGAGTGACCTCTCCGAGCGCAGTCTTCCGCCACGGATTCGTGATTCCGCGGCGACAACCTTTTGAATGATCTTTGACTGGTCTCCCAAAGGCATGTGCGGCATCGCTACATTGCTAGTGGGTTGAAATCCTTCATCCAAGTACCGCTTGGCCTTGTCTTTGTCAGCAGTGTAGAGGTGAAGGCTTGATGCGAAATGTCGGTATGCTCCTAGTTCAACTCCCAGCCGGCGGGCCATAAGTTCCTGAAGCATCGTGAAAGCAAACACATCATGTGGAAGCCCGCGATACGCATCGTTTGATCGCATCGAGACAAACATCTCGAGACGCTGGCGCCGGACGAGTAGTTGGATTGTACAGGTGCATGGAATATCTTTTCGGCGAATAGATATGTCGGGAGCATCGAACAGTTGAATGACCGCGCGCCGGGATGTCAAGCTCTTCTTGAGCACACTTATGACGTTTTCGAGCTGGTTGTATTTGCCGTGCATTCTGTAGAGTCGAGGGCCATACGCACCGTGCACCGTCTTTCCATTGTCCGAGTTTTCAGCGTACCGCTCGAGGTAGTAGGTCATAAAAGGGAGCTCGCGGCTACCGGCAAGGTACCACAGCAACTCCCCCAGGCAACTGAAGATTGTACCCTTCTTCTCTGTGTGGCTGAGTCGGGCCCGTGGATTATGCAGCTTTAGCAGAACACCGAGGATCTCCACGGTGGCTCCGCGGGACGTGCCAATGACTGGTCGCCGACGAAGCAGCCTGTCGAAAACCCCGTGCAAAAGATCATCCAGCGTCTCAGCCGTGAGGTACATGATTGATGACATGCTACCCGAACTCGAGCTGCTGCGAGGTTAAAAAAGGGGATCGAGAGGTCCCAGAGTCCAAAGCAGGGTGGAAGCACTCGTGCTGTCACCGGAGGACCTGAACGCCTCATGGCCGAACCTGCCGGCCTCAGCCTCCGACGTCCACTGGTGGGGCGCGGCCCAGAGAACGCATCCTGGCATACGGGGCGGCGAAATGGTTGCTTTCGTTGGGGGGCCTGCGCCGCGTGAGTCATCGCCTGAGCATGTTGGAAAGTGTCGTTGTCGGTGCGTCCGGAGCCGGTTTCCACCTGGATTTGGGCGACGTACATTCCGCCCCTGTTAAGTTGACGCTCGGAACCGCGGGAGCACTGAAAACCCTATGGTTTGCTCAGCAAGCTGTGCTTGACCGGAGGAGCGACGTACCGGGGTCGCCTTCGCGCACCTGATGCAGCTCCCGTCCGTGGCCATCGACCTTCCCCGGTGCTGCACCATCTGTTTAGGTGGGTCTCAATTTCAACGCATGCCCAGATTTGACCACAAGTCTGTGCCGGAGTGGCCGCGAACGACACACTCCGGGTCTTTCAGTCCTGGACCGTGTATAGCGCTCGAATGACAGGTCCGAGGCACGCGGGGTAGGCTCCTCTCACGCCGTGGGCCTACGCCGCCGGCACCTTGTACCGTTCGATCACCTTCTTCTCAAAGTCCACCAGCCAAAGCTCACTCCCGTCGGGCGAGAAGAACGGCTGGTGCCAAGAGCGATCGTCGCCGCTGGGCAGCGTGTGAACCACCGCCTGGCCCGTCCGCCGGTCCACGAGCAGGGCGTGGTTGCCTTGAGCCACGCACACGTGGGAATCGCTCGCGGCGACCCGCGCCAGGAGCGAACGGAAGGGCAGTTCCACCGTGCTGACCGGGTCGCCCTTGGGCGAGTACAGCGTGACCGACGGCTTGGGGCCCGAGCGACCTCGCCCGCCCGCCAGAATGGCGAACGAGCCGTCCGGAGCCACCGCGGCGTGGTCGGGGTACTCAAGCCACAGGCGGTCGGCCCGGCGCTCGACCGTCTGGACGAGCTTGCCGGCCGCGTCGTACAGGAACGCTCGCTCGTACCCCAGCACGAGCAGCTCCTCCCCACCGGGCCGGAAGAACCACTCCTCGCTCACCTCGTCGCAGCGCGACGGCTGGAGCCCGGCGTGCCTGCCGTCCTTCCCGAACTTCACGTAGCGACGGTCGTTGTGGTCGGCGTTCGGGCGTGAGTACACGCTGCCGTCGCCGGCGAGGGTCATCGACCCGCCCCCGAGATCGACCGAGGCGTCGGTCGGCCCGGGCCGCAGGAGCCGCTGGCGCTGTCCCTTCGAATCAAAGACGTGCACCGTGCCCGCCCGCCCGTCCACGGCGTAGATCGCGCCGTCGGTGCCGACGCTGACCGCCCTCAGGTCCAGGACGGCGTCGGTCTCGGGCGTCGGGCCGATCACGCGGTCGACCACCCCTTTGTCGTCGAGGCGCAGGAGCGCGGCGGAATCGGAGGTCCATAGCCGGCCGTCGGGGGCACGCTGCACCGAGCCACGGATGCGGAAGAGGCGACCGTCGGCGTACCGCGGCTTGAAGGCCGCGCGGACGCGCAGGTCCGCCGTGAGACGCCGGATCGGGGGCTCGCCGTCGAAGTCCTCGACAATCCAGCCTCCGTCCTCGTCGGCGTTTAGCCCGGTCACGTAATTGGGCTTGGCCCCGAACACCTTGGCGAGGTCGATCGTGCGGACTTTGGTTCCGTGCGCGTCGTACTCCTCGATCTGGTTGCTGATCCCCACCAGCACCCCGAGGGCGCCGTCGGGCCGGAGAGCAGCGTCCTGGGGTGTCCCGTCGGGCTCGACGCTCCAGAGCTTGGCGGCGTTGGAGTCGAAGCGCGTGATCTGTCGGGTCTGCCAGTCTCCCACGACGGCGAACCCCAGCGCGCCGCCGGGCGCGAGCCGGCCCATCTTGGGCTCGGGAACGCTGAACGGGTCGATCGGCGAGAGCTTCCCGGTAGTGGCGTCCGTCACCCAGGCCCGCGTGGGAGCGGTCTTCTCATAGCTCCCTTGGACCACGACCCACCGATCGCCCCCGACCCACGCGATGCTCGGGGTCATCAGCTGGTCGTCGCGGCCCAGGCCTTGGAGCTTGACCCGCACTGCGGCCGCGACCGGGTCGGGCTTGGCCGGGTCGAGCAACACCAACTCAAAGGCGCGGTCCTTGGTGAAGTGCAGGTACCCGCAGCGGCCGCGGTCGTCGAACTCGAACTCGGAGATCCCGAGCTCCTCCACCGCCTCGCCGGCCGCGAGGGAGATCGTCCCGACGAGCGGGAGGGGAACGGCGTCCACCGCGATCTCCTCGTGGACGGTTCCCTGATCGGGTGCCTCATCGAGCCCGACCGGCTCGGGAACGCTGGAGACCTCGTCCGCCGCCCACACGCCCTCCGCCGACTTGCGGGCGCGGTACGTAATCGCAGATTGCTTGGCCGGGCTGCGGAAGACGAAAGTGCCGTTCGAGAACCGCTCGCGCGGCGTCAGGTCGTGCTCCCGTGCTGTCCATCGGAAGAATGACGTCTCCGGATCCAGCTCGCGCACCCGCTCGCTCGACCAGACCTCGTGCGCCTGGGTGTCGACGAGCGCGAGCCGGAACCCCTCCTCGCGGTCCTTGCCCTCACCCCACTTGGTCCGGTTCCAGAGCACCAGGGACAGGTCCGTGCCCGGCACGCTGTCGGCATCCACGGCCGTGTACCACAGCCGCTCACCCGAAGCGGGTGACGCGAGCGTGACCGAACCGTTCCGGTGCCCGTCGTCGAGCGCGTAGGCCCACCAGCTCTCGTTGCGGCCGATGAAGTTCTTCGGGTCCTCGTCGACCCGCACCACGAACCGCTTCAGATCGGGCTGGAGGAAGCACCCGCGCGGCGACGGCTGGCGGTTGGGGGGGCAGCTGAAGAACGCCGCCGTGCGTAACGTCCGCTCCACATCGCGCTCGGCTCCGTCCGGACCGACCACGGCCACGATCAGCTCGCCGTAGGTCTCCGACTTCGCGCCCCAACCCTGGAACCCGTGGGAGTAGGCATAGCCAGCGACGACACCGTCGTCGCCGATCACCGCCTCCCAGAGCGAGTACGGCAGCTGCGTCTCCCAAAGGCTCTGACCGCCACGGCTAAGCGTGTACGTCGCGGGGCCAACCCCGTACTGGTCCGACGGATTGACAAACAGGGAGTACTCGCCCGAGAGCGAGCGGTACGTCTTGGGCTCGAGCTTGGGCGGCGGTCCCTCGCTGGCCAGCGCGGGCACGAGCAAGACCAGCAGCGCGAGCGTGACGATAAGGATGCGGTCAAGCATGATCACCTCGAAGAGGGTGGGGAGTAATCGCGAGGTCAGCACTCATTGTAAGAAGTGTGCCGCGAGAGGTTTGAGCACGGGTCGTGCGCGGTCTATGGTTCGCACTCGTGGCCCCGGGGTTCTTCCCTGTGAACGATGACAACCCACATCTTCTTCTCGCCGCCGCCGGTCACGCGCTGTGGTGCCGAGCCATGCGCGAGGTCGGCTGGGAGTACGGCCAGGCCTACGACGAACGGAACCGCCTGCACGACGCGCTGGTGCCGTTCGAGTCGCTCTCGCCCCGTGACCAGCGCCAGGTGGTCCAAGCGGTCCGCGCCCTGGACATCGAGAACGCCTTGGCCCGCGCTATCCGCCACGACCGCGGCCCCGACCGCGAGTTCGATGCTCGCGAGATGCGGCCCGGCCTGCCGATCCGAACCGCGTCGAGCGTGTCAGGGAGCAATGGCGGCCGAAGTGAACCGCGAACCGGGATCGTCGAATCCTGGGAAACCGACCGTGACGGCTGGCTCACCGTGATCCGTGTCCGTTGGAGTGATGGTTCGCGATCGGAGCACCACCCCGCGGAGCGAGAGCTCGCGCGGCTGACGTGACGGCTTCGACTTCACATCCCTGATCGGTCCCATCGTTGTGCGTTTCAACTCGCACGCCTCCGAACAACCGCTCCAGCAACGCCGGCACTTCCGCTTCTTGGGGCTCGTGCTCGGCCCGCGTCAGCGAACGGAGCATTGGCCGGAGGGCGGCCGGCGACAGATCCATCCTCACCACGCTCTCGTCGTCGGCGGTAACGCTGATCCGTAAGGTTGAGGCCAACCGTGAGAAGTGTGCCGCGGGCCCGACGCGGTAGACGTGGTGAGCGCCGACGCCGTCGTACTCGACGATCCCGCAGGCTGCCAAGTCACGGAGGCTCCGACTGATCGTCGAGATGTCGAAGCTCAGCAGCGACGCCAGCGCCGAGACGTCTCGGCGCTCCGACGCCACCGCGAGCGCGATCTCCATCCGCACCGGTGAGTTCAAGCAATGCAAGATCTCGAAGACCGGGACGAAGCGCGGCAGGCCGCGACGACGCGAAGGAGAGATGGACATGAGCAGCGCCTCATCGAAGAACGCACGTCACACTCACCCGCCGCGGCATCACCAGAGCCGCAGCCTCTCTCTGAATCTCACCCCAACGAAAGGTACCAGCAGTACGGCCCTGCGCCAATCAAGTTCCGCCCGAGTGGTGAAGTTTCATGCCATGTGAACGTGCAAATCTTCGACGATCCACCTAAACGTGTGGGCCATTCGGACGGTTCTTGCGATTGAAGAATCTTTGCAGAATGCAACGCTCGCGCTGACGGACAATGCGTCGGCGATGGTTGGAGGCGAGAGAGCAAAGAGCGAGGATGAACGAAGGTTGTACGAATGCGATGGACCAACTCCCCGCGGCACCAGGAGCGGGCGGAGCTTACGAGGTCGGACCGGGATCAACGAGCCGACTCCGCAGCGGTGGCATGGCGGACCGCAACGGCGCGTCAGTGAATGGGGCGGCCGATCGAACAAGTCACATGTGGCGATCGACGTACCGACCCCGAAGAGATGCTCGGAATACCCCGGACGCTTCCCAGTTCGCCATCGACAAACGCACGCTCATAGATACCACCCCGGCGGATACACGCTACGCGGTAGGCGAGAACGCCCTGGTCACGACGGCCAATGGCTTTTGTCCACATTCGGGACAAAGCAACACGCCGTTTAAGCGATACCCGCATGCCGTACACGAATCGCTTCTTATTCTGCTTCGCACAACGATCCATATATATGTAATGTTCGCAACGGCAACTGTAAAGATAAAAAATATAGTGTTATATAATAAACCACTAATAAATATCCGAAACGGAAGCACCTTCAACTCGCTTAATGTGGTCGGAGATCTATATCGCTCAAGACATATGCCGCCATCAATGATCCATGGTGGCTTTCCATCGTCTAATGCAGCCCCATCTCGCAATCTCATCAAATCGCGTGTTGCTAACAAAAGTTTGCATTTTAAGGATCTGCATGGCCAACCAGCGGAGACTTCGGATACAATTATTTGGTGCCGATTATTATTGTGTTTTCCAAATTCAGACCATGTTGGTTGAACAATGCGCCTTGTGTGTTTTCCAGATTGACTGGACAACTGAAGCGCTATATTATAAATGAATTTATCGGAACCCAAAGATTCGATGTGAATCGCATCCGCCGGTACCGCAGGATCCCCTTCAAGTTCAATTTCAACCCACATGCCCGTGTTCTTCGAAACAAATGGCGTGATGAAGCTTACGCCAACTTGTACAATAACTGACAAGAATATGCCAATCCAAACCCAATTAATAATTCTTCTAAATTTAAGAGCCGCCGATACTGAAGCGAATACGTCGGCAACGGAATGCGGCGGCTGCACGTGTTGTTTTGATTGATCGAAAATACTATTTATAAGCATCTTCAGTGCTTTGTTAGTAAGTGACGCGTGTCATGTTTATCACATCGCCAAAATAATACGACGGGGGAGTGCCCAATAATGGAATGCAAACGCCGCTTTGAGTGCGTGTTGTTATCTTGGCGGTAAAGCACATCTCCGCGCTGCACGGGTAGCTTAACCCAAGAGATCCAGAAATGCACACCTTAGCGTCTGATTCGTCGAAATTTACGGCGCCCCATTGGCACTTGTGCGGTTGATCAGTGCAGTCGCTGCATGATCGATTCATGTCTGAACAGGCTTTTTTATCATGATCTGAAATCATTCTTAATAACCAATTTGTTAATTTGTCATAATCATGCCAAGGAGAGCAGCCGGGTGGGTCAAAGGGTATATTGTCAAAATCGATTTGAAGTGCGGTTGTTGTCTGGCCAAGACACCTGAAACAGCCGCATGCTATGCTTAATCCAGAATGATCGCTGAGTAGTATTGGGTTGCCGATTGTGTATTGAACCAAATTGAGGCCATCGACGTACCCCAGCGGATCTCTCCGGCTCCATCTCCCGGTGTCGGAGTCAAGCACGCGATTCCGCACGTGCCACTTGGCCCCGATGAGTTCTGGCGCGTGCTGGTACCCCGCGTAGCCGAGCTTGTTGGCCACGCTGGCCCGGCTGAGCACGCCGCGGCCGCCCGCTTCTCCCGCCCCGAACTCGACTCCCCAGATAGTCGCATCGTCAGAGTCGATCGTGCCGTCGAGGTCCAGGTCCGTCCGCGCGTTCCAAGTTCCTAATCCGTACGCCGCGTTGAAGGCTGTGTCGTCGTCGCCCGTCACGAACCCGTCCCCGTCGAAGTCCGCCGGCGTGATCGACATGGGCACGCCGTAGGCGCTGTACTTGACCCACTCCTTGACCTGGCCCGCGCTGCTCATGATCACGCTCACATCGGCACGCCAGTTCTGGCAATAGTAGAACCGCTCTTCCAACGTCCCGTCGGCCGCGCTGGTCCAGCCGGAGTTCAGGTCCCGGTCACGCAGGACCACCGCATCAATGTAACTCGAACCGCCCTTGCCCGCAAGCCCCGCGTTGTGCCAGACGAACCTTTCCTTCGGATCGGAATCGGTGCCGCGGAACGTTGCGACCTGACGCCAGCGTTCGTCGTAGGTCAGGTAGTAGGTTGGGTCGTTGGAATCGACCGTGCCGTCCGGCGCTCCACCCCCCGATCGGGTGAGGTCGCTGTGCGTGCTGATCCGGAAGTTCAGCCCGTTGTAGCGGTACTCGGCCACGGTCGCGCCGCCCCCGCGGACGCTGACCTTGGTCATGCGACCGAAGGCATCGTAGACGTACGTGTAGTCCTTGCCGTCGTCGGTCTGGTTCCCCACCGCGTCGTAGCTCAGGGTGTAGTTGGGCGACCCGTTGGTGTCCGTGTCCCGGGCCGTCAGCTCGTTGGCCACGTTGAACGTGCCCGTGTCGTTGAGCTCCCCGCCGCCGGTGAAGAGCCCGTCGCCGTCGATATCCAATTTGTTCACCGACCAGTTCCCGGGCTGAGAGAGCGTCCACTGCTGGTCACGCGTCGTGCCCGTAATCGCGCTCCCCGACCACGTGCCCTCCTCGGCCCGCGTCAGCCGGTTGCGCCCGTCCATCGAGTAGCTCGCGTCGTAGCCCGGGTGCACCGCGTCGGTCGCCACCGTGATGTTGCTGTCCCGGTCGTAACCAAGCGCGACCTCGTAGAAGTTCCGCGGCGTGCCCAGGCTCTTGGTCCAGCGAGAGAGCGTGGTGCGGTTGAAGCGGTCGAGGGCGTCGTAGTTGGCCGTGCCCGTGCCGTAGAGACGGCTGTAGGAACTCGGCTCGGCCAGGTCCGTCCCCACCACCTGCGCCACGCCCAGGTAGGCGTAGCTCACGCGCGTGGTGCCGCCCCCCGAGCCGGTCTTGATCGACGTCACCCGGCCGCTCACCTCGTCGATCGATGAGCTGGAGCTGTACGTGTACGTGATCGTGTTCGAGTCCCCCGAGCCGGGCAGCGTCATGCCGGTGCGGGCGATGTAGTCGTGCCCGCCGCTGGGGGTCTTCTTCGTGTAGCTGTAACTGACCGCGAACGACGCCCGCCCGCTCCCGCCGATCGCCGAGTCGACGTCCTGCGTGAACGTGCTCACGTTCCCCCAATCGTCGTAGGCGTACTGCACCTGGTCGGTCACGCTCCCGGAACCCACCGTCGCGTTGTTGTACTGCGTAACCGTGTCGGTCTGCCCGCGGCTCGTGTAGGCCAGCGCGATGCGCAGCACCGCGTTGTCCAGCCCCCCCGCCAGCGTCGTCACGCGCCGCTGCGTGGTCCGCCCGCCGGTGTCAAGGGCCGTCTCCACCACCGTCCCCGCCTGGTCCTTGCTCCAGATCTCCTGCCCCAGCGCGTTGTAGGCCTTGGTCACCGTGTCGCTCGGGCCCGAGGAGTCGGGGTAGGCGATCTTCTGGAGCAGGTTGCCCGTCTGCACCTGGCTGTCACCGGCCGAGCCGCCCTTGACCGTGCCGAACGTGTACACCGTCACCTGGTCGTCGGCGTCCTGCACGTTGTCGCCGTCGAGGTCGACCCACATCTGGGTCTGCAGCCCGTTGGCGTAGACGTAACGAACATAGTTGTCGTCGTCCCCGTTGGCCCCGCTGGGCGTGCCGTTGACGTAGTTGGAGATCGTGGCGACACGCCGCTTGGCGTCGTCGTAGAGCGTGCGCGTGACCTTGCCGCGCGGGTCGGTCACGTCGAGCACCGTGCCGTCGTCGTTGTAGCTCTGGCTCGTCACCAGCACGGTGTCGGAGCGCGAGGGCACCGACAAGCCCGAGCGGTCGAAGGTCGTGACGTTGCCGCTGCCGTTGGTGCCGTACACCGCCGTGTCGGTCAGGCGGTCGAGCGCGTCGTACCACATGGCGGTCACCTGCAAGCGACCCTTGACGTCCGCGGCGGTGTATTTGTACGGCAGCCCGTCGGCGTTGGTGTCCAGCGCCGTCGTGGTCGTCGACACGTCGTCGTGGAAGCGCGAGATCGTCGCCCGCATCAACGCCAGCCCGGTCTTGTTCGCGTTGTCGTAGGTCGTCTGATCCTCCTGCAGCACGGTGTCCCCCGCGACGTCGGTCTGGCCCGAGCTGTAGACGTTGCTGTACGTGGTGCTGTCGTTGTCCGCAGCCAGCGTGAAGGAGTGCGTCACCCGGCCCAGCCGGTCGTAGCGGGTCTTGCTGAGCCCCGACTCGGCGCGGCGTTTGATCGCCCGCCCCTCGGGGTCGTACCAGTTCTGGCTGGTCACGCTGTCGGCGTCCACGCCCGTGGCCAGCGTGATGCTGTGGCGGACCGTCTTCCATACCTGCCCGCGCTCGTCGTAGAACGTCTCATTGAGCCCGAGCCGGTTGGCCTTGTCGTTGGTGGCGCTCCCTTTCGGATCGGTCGTGCCCACCGTGATGCTCGCCGTCGAGCTGTACGTCGCGCTGGCAGTGACTCTCCCGAGGTTGTCATAATTGCTCAGCACGTGCGGCGACTGCGGGTTGGTCACCAGGATCGCACGCCCCCGCGCGTCGTTGCTGTACACCGTCTCACGACGGTCCCCCGTCGTCCCCCAGTTGCCGTCGGCGTCCACCGAGCGCTTGGTGACATAACTGTTCCCCTTGTCCGAGCCCCCGTCGTACTCGGTCGCCGAGGTCTGCGTCATGTTCGGCGTCCCGCTCGGCTCGCCCCCCGTGAAGTTGCTGTCGTTGGTGCCCAGCCACGTCTCAACCGTCCGGCCCAGCGTGTCGTACACGCTGCGCGTGATCGTCCCGGTGGGATCCTTCACCCGCCAGCGGCGGCCCATGTCGTCGTAGCCGTAGACCGTCGGGTCGTAGTTCGTCCCAGCGCTCCCCGCCCCCGAGCCCGGGATCAGCACGTAGTTGCGGCTCTCCTGCAGCCGCGTCCCCGCGCTGTTGTACACGCTCGTATTCATCCGCTTGAGCGTCCCCACCAGCACCGCCGCGATCGGGTCGCTCGTCGTCGAATCGATCCAAGATCCCAGCGCCGTCGTCGAGCCCGAGCTCGTCACCGCGATCGTGCCGGAGAACTCGGCCTTGCCGGCATGGTTCGTCACCGTGTACGACACCGGCCCAAAGTACGTCGTCGGGCCCGTGGTCTTCCGCGGGAAGCTCAGCGTCACCATCCGCTGGTCCACGAGCTTGGTGTACAGGTTCACCATCACCCGACCGTCCGGGGTCGTCGTCGTCTCCGGGCGGCCCTGCGCGTCGTAGGTGTACGTGGTCACATAATGCAACGCCGTCCCCGAGGTCGAGAGCCCGGGAGGGAGTGAGACGCCGCCGCCGGAGAGCGTTGTCGTGTCCGCGTCCTGCACCGAGGTCGTCACCTGGCCGTTGACGTAGCCCATGTACGTCAAGATTCCCTGCGTGTTCTTCGTGAACTGCGTGGTGCCGTCGGTGTTCAGGTATCGATCGGTCGCCGTCGAGCTCCCCGAGCCGTTGTTGCCCGACGCCACCGTCGGGTTGGTCACTGTCGCCTGCTGGACCGACAGCGTCCCGGAGTACGCCGTCGAGGAGACCGACGTCGTCAGCACCGCGCCCGCGGGCGGGCTCGCCAGCACCGTGAGCCGTGCCGCGTAGCGACTCGACGCGTTGGCCAACGGCCTTGTCACGATCGACGACCCCACGTTCATCGTCAGTGTCGAGTACGTCTGCTCGCTCGTATACGCCGGGGTTCCGCTCGTCCCGGCGTCCTTGAACTGGCCGTACTCGACGAAGCCCTTCACGTCCGTGCTCGTCAGGCGGGTGTAGAGCTGGATCAGCCCAACGCTCGAGGACTCCGTGAGCACGCCCGTCGAGTGCGTGTACGCCGTGATGTTCGAGGGCGTCCGCACCTCGGTCAGTTGCCCATCGGCGTTGCGGATGACATCCGTCCCCCACATCACGCTCGGGCTCCCCGTCGGGGTCGTGTCCGTGATGACCTTGCCCATCGGCTGGCCGGTCTCGTCAAAGTACCGCGTCTCGAACGTGCTGTCGGGCCGCGTCATAATGGTGCGCGTCGCCCACACCGCCTGCGCCGGGAGCGGCCCCGCGCCGTCCGGATCGACCGTGTCGTACGAGGTGTTACCGATATACGTGGCGTACGCGCCGCCGCCGACCACGTCGTAGCTCAGCGTGTACTGCCCGTTGTTCCCCCCCGAGCACCCGCACTCGCCGTTGAAGAACGCCTTGCTGATCCGGTAATCGCTCGAACCGGCGTACTCCAGGTACGCCTCGGAGTAGGGTTTCAGGTTCGCAAGGCTCGCCGTCAGGAAGTCATCATCAAGGTTCCCGTCCTGGTCCCAGTCGTACTTCCGCGCGCCCTCGAACCCCACCACCAGCTGGATCGTGTTCGGATTCCCCGGGTTGGTCGAGCTGTTGTACGTCCCCTTCCAGTACCGGTAGTACTTCTTCTTCACCTGCGACTGGCTCGGGTCGGAGAGCGGCGTCGTCACCGTCACCAGTTTCAAGTTCCCGTTGTCGCCGTAGGTGTTGTCCCCCGTCTGGTAATAGTCGTAATCGACCTGCCCCACCGTCGCCAGCCCCGAAGGGCTCGCCCACGACCCGCTCGTCTTCGTCTCGGCCTTCACCCGCGTCAGTCTCTTGACCCCGTCGATCGTCGTGTACGTGTACCAGTACCGCCGGTTGCCACCGGCCGCGCTGTCGTAGGCCGTCGCGATCGTCTTGTCCGTGTTGTACCCGCTCGTCACCGCCGTGCTCGCCGTGCTCGCGTCCCCCACGAACGCCACGTTCCCCGCCGGGTCGGTCATCTTCCAGAGCTGCCAGTCGGCACGCCCGCTGGACGTGTTCCCGCCGAAGAAGACCGTCACGTTGCCAACCTGATCGGTGTACGAGTACGTGTCGGGCGAGCCCGAGCTGTACGACACCACGCCCGCCGCCCCGTTCTTGCCCTGGAAGACCGTGCTCGACACCCCCGTCCGCTGGAACTCCAGGTAGCGGTCCGCGCCGTAGACGATGTACACCACGTCCTTGTCGGCCGTCCCGCCCGTGTAGAACACGAGCTCGGGCTGGCTCATCTGGAACCAGTTCTTCCCCTGCGGGCCGTCGCTGTCGCGGTGCGCGGACATGGCGTTCAGCTGCACCCCGTTGTAGCTCCGCGCGACCACCCACCGGAACCCCGCCGACGGCAACGCCAGGTCCACGTCCGTCGGCGCGTACGTCCCCAGGTCCACCCGCAGGTCGCCCATCCGCTCGTTGGCGTTCCAACTCTCAGCACCGGCCACGTTGAGCGGGTTCCCCGCGAACGCCCACGCCAACGCCGCCATCGCGCGCGGCGAGCCGTCGAGATTGACGCCCCGCTGCTGGTGCAGCGGCCACGCCCCCTGCGCCGCGCTCGCCGCCGCAGGCTTGTAGTTCGTCAGCGTCTCCCCGTACACCTGCAGGATCTGATCGGCTCGCGCCGAACCGGGCAGCACGCCAAGACCGATCCCCACGCCGACCGCCCCCGCCATCACGACCGACAGCGCCGCCAGCCGCGCCAGCAGGCGGTTCCCCGTCCGACACCACGACTCCTTCGCACTCCTGCGCGAGGTCGGCACGCTCTTCAGAGAAGAGTTCGAGGCGTGGTCCAGGGCTGGGTTCGTCGCGGTCTTCATGGGTGGTCCCTTCGAGTGGGCCTTGGAGTGAGGCTTCCTTGCGGTCGTGCGCGGTCGGTCGTTGAGGTTGAATTCGTGCGATCGCTGCTTGATTTCCCGTGCTTTCGTGCCCGTTCGGAGTACACGGAGACGAAGGACATGCCCGTGTCCCGCCCCTCCGAGGGCTCCCCGCATTGCACCGCGCCCCCACGCCCTCCCGCAAGGGACTCTGCTCACGTTTGACATTTGCGACAAATTGCAAACGTGCGCGCTTGCTCTGGACGACGCCACGCACGCCCCTGTCTAATGAACGCGTCTCACACGGGATCGTTTTTGCGAACGCACGCTCTCAGCCACCCTCGCGGAGCACCACCATGGCCACCAACGCACGCGTCCACTCACCCGCGGCAGGCTCCCACGGGACTACCGCCGCGCCACGCACCGGCCACCAGAAGGGCTCGGCCCTCGGGCTCCTGATCGGGGGCGTCGCCGCCCTCGCCGGGCTGGGCGTCCTGGGCGCAACCCTCTACTCATCACGGCCCGCCATGAACTCCATGGCGATGGTCGCCGCCGCCCGCGCCCGCCACGCCTACGCCGGCGAGCCCACGCCCATGCAACTCACCGGGGCCCTGGCCCGCGCCGGGCTCGCCCCCGAGCCACTCGCCGCCGCCGGCGTCGGCCCAGAGTCCGTCGCCGCCCTCGTCTCCGCGGCCCGCGCGGCGCTCCACGACGGCGAGCTCGTCGCCGCCGACGCCGACACACGCAAGGCCCGGGCCGACGTGGACCGCCTCCGCCGCGCGGTTTCCACCGGCGCTGCCACCGACCAGAAGGCCGCGCTCGACACGGCGCTGGTTGCTCTCGCCACCGCCCAGGCCCGCGCCCAGACCGCGCTGGACGCCGTCTTTACCGCCGCAACCCCCTCGCTCACCGCAGAGCAGCGCACCGCGCTCCTCGCCATCCGCAACAACCGTCCCTGGAGTCTCCCCACCCGCTACCTCGCGGAGAACCGCGCCCAGGCCGACTGGGTCACCCTCCGCGACGCCCTCAGCAACCAACGCGGGGTCGCAAACCTCGGGGACGACCCCAACCCCGACCTCGCCGCCGCCCTCAACGACGCCGACTCGGCCTCCGCCGCCGTCCAAGCCAATCTCAACAACACCGGCATCGACGTCGCAAACGCCTTCCACAACGCGGTAGGAATGTAAAGGACGAGGGCCAGCTCGTGCTCGCGAGCGACGCCACGATCAATACCCCGGGTTGAAAGGCCGCACACAAGGGGAACTCACCGTGACACGCCGAGCCCCCCTGATGACGTGCGCCAGATTCGTCGTGGCGGCCGCGCTCCTCGTCCCCGCGGCGGCCGCCCGCCAGCAAGAACCCCCGCCCTCCGAGAACGCCCCGGCGTCCACGCCGCCCACGCCATTCACGTCGCCCACGCCGCGCGCCGGCCTCGCGCTTGCCGGCCAGATCGAGCTGGCCCGGCTCGTCGATCTCTCGGCCGAGCGCTTGCACGTGAACATCGAGTACGACGCGACCGTTCTAAAGGGGAACGTCACGCTGCGGCTGGGCGGGGGTGTCAGCGATGGCGAGCTTTGGGAGCTCACCAATCGCATCCTCGCGGCGCGCGGGTTCACGACGGTGCGGACGCGGGGGGACGGGACGCTGAGCGTGGTCCGCATCGCGGACGCGGCCGGGCTCGCGCGGGTGATGCTGGATGGCGCGAACGGGAACCGCGATGGTCCCGCGCAGCGCGACGCTGTACCAGACGCAGTCGAGGTTGTTCCCCAAGGCTTCACCACGACGGTGGTCCGCTTGCAGCACCGGCCCGCCAAGGAGATCGTCGAGGCGGTGAAGCTCGTGCTCTCCAAGAGCGCGGCCGGCGGAGGCGGGGGTTCGGCGTCGGCGCTGGGGGATTCGGGGTTGTTGCTGCTGTCGGACCTGACGCCGCACGTGGAGCAGGCGATGGGGGTTCTGGCGTTGCTGGACACGCCGCAGGCGGAAGTCGTCATTGAAGAAGTTCCGACCAGGTTCCTGAGCCCGGCCCAACTCGCCGCGTCGGCCACGCAGATCGCGACCAAGCGGCAGACGCTGGCAGGTGAGATTGGAAGCAAGGCCGACGCGGGTGCGAGCGGGACTTCACCTAGTTCGGTCTCGTCCCGTGCCGGTTCGCTCCGCGGCGAAGTCCTCGCTGCGCCCGGCGGCTCGTCAGTGCTGGTCGTTGCCCCGCAGAGCGCGATCGAGAATTGGAAGCAGCTGCTGAGCCAGATCGACCAGCGCGAGGGCGTGGAGACGGTGAGTTACTCGCCGCGCAACTTTGGGATTAAGGACGTCGCCAAGCTCATCGAGCAGGTGGCGAGGGACTCTGGGGCTGGCGGAGCGGGCGGCGCGGGTTCAGGCGCTAGCACGGGCTCGGTGGTCGGATCGAGCTCTGGTTCCGGTGCTGGCTCGAATGCTGGCGGTGACGAGCGCTGGAGGCTCATCACCGACGAACTGACCGGCACGCTGATCGTGACGGCCACGCCCGGTCAGCACGAGAAGGTCCGCGAGCTGTTGAACAGGCTCGACTCGGTCCCGGCGGGAGCGCGGCGGCCGATGCGGACGTTCGTCGTGCGCAACCGCCCGGTGACGCAGGTGGTGGAAGTGTTGTCCCGGCTCATCGACGCGGGAGCGCTCAACGCGGCGTCGAGTGGTGAGCAGGGGGTGTCGTCCGGGCCCTCGTCGCTTGGTGCGTCGAGTTCGCGCGGCGTGACGCTCGCGCCGTCGGGTTCGGTCGCCAGCCCGTCCGCGGTATCGAGCGGGCCGCCCGATCGTTCGAACGACGGGGGTAACTCTGGCCGTCCCTCGCTCTCAGGCATCGCTGGCGGAGGATCGATCCCTCCATCGGGCATCGCGCCCGGCAGCGGCCCACGCAACGAACGCTCGCCGAGCGACAACACGCCCAGCGGCGCGGTCATCTTGGACAAACCGGTGGGATCTTCGCCGTTCCTGCCCGCGGGCGAGTCCGGGCGCGGCGGTTCACGGGGTAGTTCCGCCGGCGGCGGGGCGTCCATCATCGATCGTCCCATCACGCTGACGGCCGACGAGGGGACCAACTCGATCATCGCCATCGGCGAGCCGCGTTTACTCGCGCAGGTCGAGACCCTGCTCGTCACGCTCGACGTCCGCCAGCCGCAGGTCATGCTGGAAGTGATGCTCGTGAGCCTCAACGACGCTGAGAGTTTGAACTTGGGCATCGAGCTCGAGCGCATCGCCACCAGCGGCGGGTCCACGATCCGGCTGGCGTCGCTCTTCGGGCTCAGTTCGGGCGGTGCCAACGGCACGCGCACCGTCGGCGACGCGGCCGGGTTCACCGGCTCGGTATTAAACCCCGGCGAGTTCAGCCTGATCGTGCGTGCGTTGCAGGGTTTGAACAAAGGCCGCTCGCTCAGCCAGCCGCGGGTGCTGGTCAACAACAACGAGCAGGCGGTGATCAACGCCACGCTACAACAACCCTTCGCCACCACGAGCAACTCTTCGACGACCAACCCGTCAACGACCTCCTTCGGCGGCACCTCCAGCGCCGGCACCGTGCTCACCATCAAGCCGCAGATCGGGCAGGGCGATCATCTCTTGTTGACCTACGACGTGTCGCTGAGCTCCTTCGTCGGCAACGCCGCCAACAGCAACCTCCCGCCGCCGCGGCAGGAGAACAGCGTGCAGAGCTCGGTCACGATCCCCGACGGCTACACCGTGGTCGTGGGAGGGCTCGAACTCGAGTCCGACTCCAAGGCCACCAGTCAGATCCCTCTGCTGGGCGATATCCCGATCCTGGGCGAAGCCTTCAAGACCCGCAACAACAGCACGCAGGCGACCAAGTTCTACGTCTTCATCCGCGCGGCCGTGCTGCGGGACTCTTCGTTCGAGGATCTGAAGTACCTAAGCAATACCGACGTAGCCCGGCCCGCGGTCGACGACGGGTTCCCGGAGGTGGAGGCGAGGGTGATTCGGTAGGGGAAGGGATCAAGGGATCAGGGGACTAAGGGATCAAGGGATGATGGGATCGACGGATTACGGGATCACATGACGAGGAGATGAGTGTGAGCACGGCGAGCGCGGAGTTCCTAGATCGCATCCCCCACGAGTTTGCGCGGCGGCATCTCATTCTCAGCGCGGGCACGCAGTTCACTCCGAGCACGACCGGCACCAAGTCGGACCCCACTTCGAGGGATCACGAAGGCGGAGCTAAAGGCGTGGCGACCGAGGCGCTGCTCGTGGCGGAGAGCACCAAGCCTCTGGCGGTCCACAACGTCGGGTTCGCGCTCAAGCGGCCGGTGATCACCACGGTCGCTTCGCCCGAGACCATCGCGGTCGAGATCGACCGGGCGTACGCCCGAGCGCGAATGAACGCCGAAGGCCACAAGAACGGCGCGTCGAACGACCCGAGCGAGGTCCCCTCGGTGGTCGTGGAGGGTTCGCGCGACGTCGAGGGCGAGCTGGCCTCGGCCGTGCGCGAGGCCGAGCTCGACGTGCTGAGCACGCACGGCAAGGCGCCGAGCGTTCGGCTGGTGGACCTGCTGCTTTTCGAAGCGATCCTGCGCGGGGCCAGCGACCTGCACATCCAGCCCGTCCGCGACCGCACGCTGGTTCGCTATCGCATGGACGGCACGCTGCGCACCGTCCGCGAGCTG
Source organism: Phycisphaerales bacterium (assembly GCA_044221955.1). Lineage (GTDB taxonomy): Bacteria > Planctomycetota > Phycisphaerae > Phycisphaerales > UBA1924 > CAZCPB01. Next base: position 30,459 of record JBGAOD010000014.1, read on the forward strand.
CCGGGCGCGCTGGCCGCGAGCGTGGTCAGCCGTATTAAGGTCATGGCCAGACTCGACGTCGCTGAGCACCGCGCCCCGCAGGACGGCCGCGCGACGGTGACGGTCGGCGGGTCGATCGGGGGTTTGCACGGCGGATCCTCTGCGAGCGGCAGCGCCGACGCTCACCTCGGCCGCCGCGTTGACCTGCGCGTGAGCACGCTCCCCAGCACCAACGGCGAGCGCGTCGTCATGCGCCTGCTCGACCCGGCCCGCTCGCCCCACCTGCTCTCGCTGGCGTCCTTGGGCATGCCCGACCCGGTTCGCGAGACGTACTTGTCCCAGGTGAGCCGCACGAACGGGATCGTGCTCTCGACCGGCCCCACCGGCAGCGGCAAGACGACCACGCTGTACACGACCCTCGCGTGGATCAACAGCACCAACACGGCGGGCCGGGCGCGGTCACGGACGGGACCGACTCAACGTGACAACTCCGCCGGCCGCGGCTGCGAGGTCAACATCCTCACCATCGAAGACCCCGTCGAGTACGACCTCTCGGGCCCCGGCCTCTCCATCAGCCAGACCCAGGTCGACCCCAAGAAGAACGTGACCTTCGCAACCGGGCTGCGGCACATCCTCCGCCAGGACCCCGACGTGATCATGCTCGGCGAGATCCGCGACGAGGAGACGGCCCGCATGGCCGTGCAGGCGGCCCTCACGGGGCACCTTGTGCTCTCCACGCTCCACACCAACGACGCCGCGAGCGCCGTGGCGCGGTTGCTCGACCTCGGCGTCGAACCATTCCTGGTGGCAAGCTCATTGTCGGCCGTGCTCGCCCAGCGGCTCGTGCGGACGCTGCACCAATCGTGCAAGGGCGCGGGCTGCGTGGACTGCCTGCACTCGGGGTTCAAGGGTCGGACCGGCATCTTCGAGCTGCTGGTCGTGCAGTCGGCGGTGCATGACCTGATCGGCAAGCGTGCTTCGGCGCTCGAGATCAAGGCCGCGGCCCAGCGCGGCCCGAGCGGCGGGACCGGCATGGTCACACTCCGCGAGGCCGGGATGAGGCTCGTTGCGCAGGGGATCACCACCGAGGCCGAGCTGGCGCGGGTCATTAGCGTGACGCAGGAGGAAGTGGTGTGAGAATTGCACGCTCCCTGACCATCTTCGGAACCGCCCTGTTCGCGTCACTCTCGTGGTGGGCGTTCAAGCCGCTGGCGACGAACCCGAGCTCTTTGCCCAGCACGAACGATCTATCACTCGCTAATCCCCTGTCGGAATCGGGTACATCGCCGGCAGGGCCGTCGTCTTCAGCATCGCTCGCGCTCGACCTCGCTGCGTTCCGCGCCCCGCTCTGGGTCGCACCCCCCGCTCCCCCCCCGCCGCCAGCGCCCGTGCCAACAAAGCCGCCGCCGCCGCTGAAGTGGCAGCTGCTCGCCATCGAGCACGACGAACGCGGCGACTCAGCCCTCCTCTACGACCCCGACGCCGACACGCTCCTGCGCTTCCGGCCGGGCGAGAGCCTGGGTGACCGCGCCATCGAGAAGATTACGACCGCCAGCGTCGAGATCCGCGACGCGGGCACGGTGCGAACGCTCGCGCTGAGGCCCGATAGAACCAACCCTGCGGATCGGACCACGGGCACGCCCAGCGCGGGAGGTTTCCGGTGACCGAAGCCGGCGTCAACCTCCGCAGGCCCCCCGACCGCTTCGCGTGGTGCCTGATCAACGCGCCGGGCGTGCGCCGCGCCGGCGTTCTTCCCCCGGCGTACCTGCTCGACCTCGCCGAGGAAGTCCCTGTCAACATCGACGAACTCTTCGCCGTGGCCGCGCCCATCGCCGGAGGCAAGGTCGTGGTCTGCGCCACACTCCGTTCGGAGCTCGCCTCACTGGACGACAACGTGATCGCGCTCACGCCCGAATCGATCCCTGATGGCGTCTTTGCCTCAGCCCCGGGTTCCGAGCGGATCGACGCGGACCCCGCAACCCTCAACCTGCTCGTCGGTGAGTTCGAGCCGCGTGCGTTCCGCCGCGCTCGGCAGCGCCGCCACACGCTGGCCGCCGCGCTCGTGCTTCTCGCGGCGTTGATCGCAACTTCGGGATTGCTCCGTCGCGCCGCTCATTGGAAGGGAGTTATCGAAGAGTCTCGCGCGGCGTTCGCCGAACTGATCGCAAGCTCCGCGCCCAACGGCGACGAACACGCTCTCGAACGGGAGCTCGCGCAGCGCCGCGCTTCGGCGCGGGCATCCGGCGCGCTCGCAACGCCACCCGACGCCGGCGTTACGCTCGCCCAGCTCCTCGCCGCCTGGCCCGCCGATGTCCCCTCCAAGCCGCAGTCGATCGTGATCACGCCGAGCGGGGTTCGATCGTTGTCGTCAGCTTCCGTCGTGCAATCCGTGGCGGTCTCCGTCTCGGTCGAGGGTGACCCCGCCGACTTCCTCAGGGCCTTCCGCACGCCGGCTGGCTGGACCATGGACGAGCCGCGTCTCAACACTGCCGGCGCGATCACCCGCCTCAGCCTGACCCTTCGGCCGTCGAGCAAGCCCGCAACGAGCGCGGCGGTCGCTCCTGACAAGGCACACTCCCCCAACGCCTCAAGCACCACCTCGCTCAGCAGGGTGGAAGGGGGCACGCCGTGAGCCGCGCGACGACCTCACTCTGGCTCCTCGTCGCGACCGCGTGCGTCGCCGGGCCCGGACTGGCGTGGCGGTCCGTACACCACGCCGAGCGCGACGCTACCGTCCAGCTCGCACGCCTGACCTCGCTCCGCACCACGATCGACGAGCTCGGTCGCCTCCGCGCCGTGACGCCCGCTCGCCCTTCAATATCAACCGGCAAGTCAGGGAGCGGCACCGAGCAAAGCTTCGCCCCCAAGCTCAGCGAGGCTCTCGCCGCCTGCGGCCTTCCCTCCTCCTGCCTGCTCTCGCTCACGCCGTCCTCCGAACCGATCACGCTCAACGACGGCGGCCCCGCGCTCACGCGCCGCTGCGTGGCCGTGACCCTCGCCCAGCTCACGCTCCCCCAGTTCGGCGCGTTCCTGCAATCCTGGCGGCAACGCGAACCGTCCTGGACCGTCGCCTCGATCGAACTCTCCCCCGACACCGCCGCGCCCGTCACGCCCGGGGCCGACCTCCAGCTCCGCGCCGTGCTGTCGCTCGAATCGCTGTCGTCGAGTGAGTGAAGAAGAACTTCATCTAAAGCGCCGACTCGGACCACGCATGACGCACACGGTTGCTCCAAAGAGAAAGCACAAGAGCACATGAATTCAACGAGCATCTTCACGGCCCCAAGCAGTCGGATCGGCGCACGCGAGCGTGCGAACACGAGCGCGCACCAATCGGAGCGTGTCGGAACGCTGTGCGCCGTCGCGCTCGTGGCGGTGTTCGCCGGGCTCGCCACGCTGGCCGGTTGCGTCAGCGTGCCCGACTCCTCGAGCCCCTACTCCCCGCAGACGGAGGCCGCCCGCGACCCGCTCAAGGCCCAGACCCTCACGCTCGAAGCGGCGGAACTCCTGAGCAAGGGCGAGCCGGGCATCGATCGTGAGGTGCAACTGAACAAGGTGGAACACCTCCTCCGCGACGCCCTCGCCGCCGACCTCTACCACGGCCCAGCTCATAACAACCTTGGCGCGGTGTACCTCAAGCAGCAGAAGCTCTACGAGGCCGCCGGCGAGTTCGAGTGGGCCCGCAAGCTCATGCCCGGCCATCCTGATCCACGCATGAACCTCGCCCTCACGCTCGAACGGGCCGGCCGGACCGACGAGGCGATCTCCACCTATCGCACCGCCCTCGAGGTGTACCCCGGCCACATCCCCACCTACCAAGCCCTCACCCGCCTCCAACTCCGCAAGAACAAGCCCGACGAGCAGACCCGCCCCATGCTCCAGGCCGTTGCCATGCAGGGCGAATCACCATCGTGGCGCGACTGGGCCCAGAGGATGTTGGCCGTGCGAGGGCACGCGATCCCGTAGGGCTCGGCCCGATGCACCCTCCGATCGCCTTACACCCAACCGCCGGCCCCTCCCACCCCACGCTCAAGAAGCCTCCGACCGCGGCCCCGTGAACGGCGAAGTGAGTTGGTCCTTCTTCAGTCGATCGCGTTCCTGTTGTTCCTTCTGTCGCGCCCGGCGCTTCCGCTGCCGCAGCTTCGCCGCCTTCTGCGCGGCCAGCTCCGCGTCCCGCCGCTCCCTGCACGCCGCCACCCCGCCCCCGGCCAGCCACTTCTCAACATCAAAGCCGTTGGAGTTCACCGGCTTAGGCTGGTGGTCCACCCTGATCCGCGTCCGGGCCGACGGCGTCATCCCGAACTCCTGCTCGAGCTTGGCCAGCGACTGGCCCAGCTTGAGCGCCATGGCGACCTGCGGGAAGGCCGCGAAGGCGATCAGCGTGCCGTCGGGGGTCTTCATCGGGAAGGTGTCGCCGTACTTCTGGAGGAACTCCTCGGCCCGCTTCCAGCGTGACCACATCTGGCAGTAGCGGGCCAGCGCGTTGCGGTCGACCCGGGCCAGGACCTTCATCAGTTCCAGCTGCGGGATCAAGCGACGCCACTGCCGCTTGGCCTCGCGGTCGAGCCACTTGGGGCAGGCGGGGCGCTCGAGCGCGGGCCGGGGCTCGGTCTTGCTCCAGGGTTTATGGCGAGTCCCCTTGCAAGCCCGGAGCCCGGTGGGCATGGGGGCCGGTCCACGCAGTCCCATGGTTAGTTCCCTCCCTTGGCCGGACGTTGAACCTTGCGGCGTGGTGCGGTCACACCCGCCAGGTTCGAATTGGGTACTCGCTTGCGCGGGCCTGACGCGGGCTCGACCTGATCAGCCGAGACTGCCGACAGTGACGACCCTCGCACCCTGGTCGGCTTGGGTTTGCGGCCGTCCTCATGGGCACGCCCGCCTTCCGCATCGCGCGCGTCGGTGCTCACGCCCAGCTCACGCGCCCGCTCCGCCCAGGTGATCGTCGTCCCTTCCAACACCGCCGACCGCCCCGTCAGCTTCTGCCAGCGCCGCACCGCCACGTCCACGAACCGTGGTTCCAATTCGATCGCCCGGCAGCGCCGGTGCAACTGCTCGGCCGCGATCAGCTGGCTGCCGCTCCCGCTGAAGGGCTCGAAGCAGAGGTCGCCCGCCCGCGTGTGCTTGCGCATCGGCCGTGCGAAAAGCTCCAGCGGCTTCTGCGTCGGGTGCTCGTTGCCGATGATCCGGGATTTACCCTCCCAGTCCACCTCCCAGACGCTATTGAACGAGTGCTCGCCGTCGTGCGGTGGTTTACTCCCCTTGATCCAGCCCATCATGCACGGCTCGTGGCGGAAGTGCCAGAAGACCGACCCGAAGACGGCCGACGGCTTCACCCAGACGATCTGCTGGTGGTCGAGGATCCCCAGGTCGCGCCAGACCTTGGCCTGCTCCGGCTGGCGCTTGTGCGCGTGCCAGCAGTAGAGGGCCGCGTGCGGGGCGAGCACGGACACGACGTTGGTGAACACCGCCCGGTAGAACACGTCGGCGTCGGTGATGTCGACCTCGCGGTAGGAGTCTGACCAGTCCTTGCCGCTACCACCGACGCGCTCGCCGGTGTACTCGACCAGGTACGGCGGGTCGGTAGCGACGAGCGCGGCCAGCTCGCCCCCCATGACCCGGGTCACGTCCGCCGGCTTGGTCGAGTCCCCGCAGAGCAGCCGGTGTCCCCGTAGAGCGCTCTGCCCTTCCTTAACCGTCACGCCGGGCAGCACCCACAGGTCGCCGAGCCTCGACACCGGCTCGGCCAGGGGTTCCGGCACCTCGTCCTCGATCACCGGCACCGTCCGCGGCACGCCCGCGTTCCGAGCTAACCCCTCGAGCATCTCCTGCACCGCCGCGCTCTGGGTCGTCACCCGCTGCAGGAGCTCGTCGAGCTTCCCGGCGTCCGCCCCGGCCATGGCGGAGATTGGGTCCAGCGTCAGCAGCAGCTTCTCGGCCTCGGCCTCGGTGACGTCGAGGATGAGCACCGGCACCTCCGAATCCGGCGTGGTCTCGGCCCGCAGGTGCCCGTCGATCAGTTGCAAAGAGCCGTCGGCAAGCTCGCGGGCGAGCAAAGCGTCGGCGTACCCAATCTCGGCCAGAACTCCCATCAGCGCGTCACGCTGTGCTTTGGGATGAGTTCGCCAGTTTTGCGCGCTCGGTTGGAGGGATTTTGCGCTCACGCGGCGCAGCTCTTTGATACGGTCCCGGATCTTCATCGATTCGCACTCCGTGCTGAAAAACAAGCCATTCCCCGGCGTTCGGCCGCCTTGCCGCGACGCCGCTACGACCCCAAACCGCCCCGTTAGCGACCCCCCCCCCCCCCGTGTCAAAAAACGGGGCCAGAAAAAAACAGGGCCCCGACGCGGTCCCCGGAGGGGACCGCCAGAGATTCAGACCCCCCTCCCCCGGGGCGGGGGGCGGGCCGCCGAGACTCACTCAGCCCATGACCGCCGCCCGCACGCCGCTCACCGCGGGCATGGGCGACCGCTCAATCGCATTCAGCTGATCCACGATCAGCAGACGCACCCGCGCATGTCCACGCGGATTCCTCCTCCAGTCCAAGCGATCGACGTGATCACGCTCTGCGGCGGAGGAGCGGGCCAACGCGGCCTCGACGAGACGAACCAGCTCCGCGTCGGACTTTCCCGCGAGGCGGGGGTCCGGCTCGTTTCCTTCAGCCGCGACCATTCGCCCTGAGGTCGAAGCCGACGGCGAGGGACTCTTCCCGACGGCCGGGCGAGCGTTGAAGCTGGCGGCGGAGGCGAGCGCCCCTTCGAGATTCCGGATGAGCGCTCCAGTCCGCTTCGTGGTATCCATTCGCCACCGATCGAGGTGATGGCGCAAGAGATCGGGGGTCAGGTTCTCGTCACGAGACAGGTCATGCAGCTTCGACCCACCGATCCCCTGACGGCCAAGCATCTCTCGGACGAGTTGTTCGCGTTCGTCTGGCTGCTTTTCGACAGCGCGCGCAGCCTCAGCAGCAGCAATTCCGGATTGCTGACTGCTGCTGTTGTTTTTGATATTCGGAAGAAGACCAAGAGCGCGCGGAGACTGTGGCGCAGTCCGCGCCGCCGGACCGCTGGGGTCCGCTCTGCCGGACACCGGATATCCAAACTGCCGGACAGCCGATGTCCGGGGTGGTTCACCTCTGAAGTCCTGCTCACCGGACTCCTCGTGCGACACCCGTTGGTCGCTTGACCGACTCGGCGTGGTCGGTCGGCCCTCCGGACCGCTCGGCTCCGGCGGTGTGACGGAACGGGCAGGGAGGAGATCAAGCGAATCGAAGATGTGACCGCTCGCGCTCCGCCAACTCAGCGCGCCCAGCTCTTGGTCGCACTCTGACACGTGCGGTACGTTCAGACGGTACAACGTGCGTGTGTGACCAGTACCTTTGCGCTCACAAACGATCACCTTCAGTCGGAGCAGGCCCTTGGTCGCTTCGCAGACGGTGGACTTTGTGACGCCCGCGTTGATCGCGAGGTCGCTCTTGGATTGCTCAAAGTACCCGCTGCGTTCAGCGTGCGACGTTATAGCCACCAGAACAGCGAGTTCGCTCCCGCGGAATCGAGAGGTGAGCTTGGTTGGCACCATCCAGTCGTTGATGCGCTGGTAGCTCTCAAACGGGGACGGCGGTCGATCGCAATAGATTTTGCCAGCGATCGAAGTTGAGTTGGATTCGTGCCCGGTGTCTTCATGGTGGTTCGATTGGATGGTTTCTCCGCTGATTCAGAAGAACTCGATCACTTCGGGGTCCGCGCGCCGACGAGGGCGCGAACGCTTCTGCGTGGGTTGGATCGCCGCCCGGCTCGAACGCGCCAGGTCGAACGCCGACAGGGCTTCAACGCTCACCTTCCACCGCGGCCGTCCCAGCCGGCCCTCGGCCAGGTTGACCGCCAGCAACTCGCCCGAGCGGATCCAGCACAGGACCTTCGAGGTCTTGATCCCTCGGTCCCGGGCGATCTGGGGTGGGGTGAGCCACGACGGCACGCGATCACGCCCCCGCCCGCGCGGATTCGCCGGCCTTCGCGGATTGAGTGGCCTCGGTCAGCTTGGCGAAGAACCGCGCGAGCGCCTCACGGCTCGTGCACTTGGTCGCGCCGACCTGCACCACCTCGAGCTTGACGCCGCGGAGGCCTTCGGTGGCCCAACGGAAGAGCGTGGCCGAGTGGGTTGGGCGTCCGCCGCGGCGGTGCGGCAGCGTTGCCGCCGCCTCGCGGAGCGTGATGAGCGTTTGATCTTGAGTGACGAGCATCGGTTCACCTCATGAGCGTCCGTGACGGTGTGTCACGCGACGCATGAGGGAAGGCGACTCTGAGACGCAAATCAGCCTCAATCAGGTTGGGAACGAGGTCGGATTCGGAATGCGACTAGGGACGATTGGTTTCTTTCGGCTTGTTAATCAGTCGCTGGGCATGGGCTCTTCCCGCCTCCGTGAGGTAATAGCCCCCACGTCCTCCGTCATGCTTCCCGTTTCCAAGGAGGCCCAGCTCCACAAGCTCTGCAAGCGCAACCTTGCAGGCGCTCGTCAGTGACCCACCGGAGGCTGCCTTCGCCAGGGTCGCGGCCGAGGGGTTACGTTTATGTCCGCGCGCCGCGTTACCGAAGCTCTTGAGCATCGCGATCAGAAGCTCTTTCTGCCGCTCATCGAGCAGAGGCTCGGGCGTGTTCATGTCTGGTTCCACCGCTGCAGATGCGCGGTGAGATTGATTGCTGCACGCAATGAGAGCCGGACCGCGTTCTCCCGGTAGGGCTTGGGACTGTTGCCCGAGCTTGACAATGAAGTACTCGGCGAGATACGCCGAAGCGCTCGCGAGGTCGACCGAGAGTTCGGCGTACCAGGACCGAGGGGCCGTCCCGACCGATTTGTATATCGCCGACCAGACCGAGTCGGGAGCACGCGGGGCCGCGAAGTGTTCAACGTCGACGCCGAACCCGTCATGACGGAACTTCCGTTGAGCGTGGAGAGTCGGGTGCGGTCCCCACGCGAGCCGGACCAGCTCGAGCGCCCACCAGAGCAAGGGGTCGTTCATGTCGTCACGGCGGACCAAACCCCGGCACCAGCTGGCCGCCTGCGTCAGCAGATCCAAGAGGTTACGGACGGCATGGGTTGAGCCCGGCGGGGCGACGAAGTCCACCAGAAGTCCCTGCTCGCGGAACGCGATGCTCCGCACGGCCACCTGCTTTGCCACCCACATCTCACCGTCTCGTATTTCTCGGCCGACGTTCTCTTGCCATCCCGGCTCCGTGATATCTCGGTACGTCAGCACCATCCCGATGCCGGGGTGCAACTCACTGTGCCTGCGGAGTCGCTCCACGAGACCGCCGAGCCCCCGAAGGGCGGACTCGCGGAACAGGCTGTCGCATTGCCATAGCTCACGCCGGCCGTGCACGACATACCTCCACGCGTTGTCGATCGGGCGGTCGTAGAACACGACCGGTTCCCTCTCCCTGACTTCGGGCTTCAAGCTCGCGACCTTCGAGTGATCATCAGTAATCCGAACCATGGTGACGTTGCCTCCCTTTGTTAGAGCGCGGCATACTTCACCTTCCGATTGCCAAATCAAGCGAAAAGCACGCGAATATTGCGAAGCGCACCCAGCGTCGGTCGCCCTTGACGGGCGCTCACGACCGTCTAATATCGCGGCCCTAAAAGTGATCGCGCTGCGGCCCCGCCGCGCCTCACTCCGCCGGGAACTTCATCCACGCCCGCACGTGCTCAACAACCCTGGCGATCCGCTCGTCGCCGATCCGCTCGACGTAGTGATTCGAGATGTCCTGCCCGTTCTCGTGGCCCATGATCAGGTCGATCGCGCGGCGGTCGCCGATCTCGTCGGCCACCGTGCGGAAGGTGTGCCGCAGGCTGTAGAACGCGCGGCCCGGCTTCTGCACCCCGACCTCCTTGGCCAGACGGCTGAAGCTCAGGTACACCGCGTCCATCGCGACCGCCAGCTTGCCCAGGCGCTGCCCGCCCTGCGGCGCGCTCACCCGAGCCCACGGCTTGCCGTACTTGGTCAGGAACACCAGCCCGCGGTCGGCGGTGCTGGCCGCCGCGGGCCGCACCTTGGCGACAGCTTTGAGCGCTTCCACCGTCTCGGGCCAGAGGATGGCCCGCCGGGCCACGCCCGTCTTGGGCCGCGGGAACTCGAGCATGCCCCGAGGGAGGTCGAGCGCCGAGCGCGGCAGCGACGCCACGTCGGTGTTCCCCATCCCGCAGTTGAGGCCCAGCAGGATCATCGCTCTCATCTGCACGCTCGCGCCGGCCAGCAGCTTGGCGATCTCCTCGGGCTCGAACATCCGTGATCCGCTGGGACCACGCGCCAGCCGGATCGTCTTCTTGGAGGGCTTGTCAAAGCCCGGGCCGTAGCGCGGCTCACGCTCCATCAGCCCCTCGGCCACCGCGAAGCGGAAGAGCGTCCGCACCTTGGTGATGTCGCAGCCGAGCGCGAACGGGCCGCGGGTCTTCGAGAGCAGGTCGCGCAGGCGGGTGAAGTCGGCGGGCCCCATGCCATGCACCGGACGATGAGGACCGAAGGCCTTGATGACCCGCCCGTAGATCCGCAGGTAGTCGGCGAAGGACTGCGGCCCCAGCTCGCCGCTCTCCACCCGCCGTTGCTTGGCGGTCAGGAACCGGTTGACCAAGTCGCGGAGCGTGAGCGTGCCGGCGGCAAGGCGTTGGGGCGGCTCGCCCTCGGGACCGTCGAGATTGGAGTCCGGATCGACCGGGTCTCCGACGTCACCGGCCACGTCCCGCCCGGCGGCGGAGTTCACGACGGTCCCGCCCGAACCCGCCCAGCGCCGGCCGTTCGCGCCGTGGCCCGACGTCGGCCGCGTGGCGGCAACCCGCGACGAAGGGAAACTATCGCCAGTCAACGGGCCGGGCTGCCGTGAGCGCGACGGTGCGCCGACGGGGTGCGCTCGCGGGACCAACCCCGCCATCAGCGCGTCGCGCTGCGTGACGTACCGCTCGATCGCCCCCTGCGCGTCGTCCCAAGGGCCGAAGAACACGAACCGCCCGCGGATCTTCTTGGCCCAGCGCCCGGTAGCGTGGGGGAAGAGCGGGAAGTCGGGGTACGGCTTCTTGGGCCTGACACCCGCGGGTGTCCAGCGGCGAACTACCGGGGGCGGGGTCTTGCGTGCCTCGGCATCGCGGGCCGCCGGGCCGGTTCGGGCCGAATTGCCGATCGTTTGTCGCGCCATGCTCCGGGCCTCCGTGCCTCGGGAAAGCCGCCAATCCGTGGCGGGCACCCTCGGCACACAGCCAAGCGCTGACACCTTCCGGAGTCAAGCGGGGTTCGGGGCGGTTTTCAGCAGAATTCCCGCGGGATTTCTGTCAATTCGGGGGGCCGAGGGGGCCGAATTCCAGCGAAGTTAGATCGAAGCTTTTTTGAGGCATCAGTCCAAATGTCTGAATCGCACGCCCGTACGGATTTGCCGAGATTTCTAGGGGCGTTGGACGGGGCCGCGCCGCCGCCATACGCTCCTGACCTGTCCGGAACCCGGTTCCTGACACCCAGCGGGTGTCATAACTGGTGTCAGCAAGGTTTTTTGAGCACTTCCGCAAAACACGGTTCTGCTCTATAAAAATAGGGTTTTTCGCCACCTTAGCTCAGTGGTAGAGCGATGCTTTCGTAAAGCATAGGTCCAGGGTTCAAATCCCTGAGGTGGCTTTGGGTGGCCCGACGCTGCGGGGCTGTTCGGTCGGGTCTTTCGGGCGGCGTGGCGATTCGGGTCGGTTCTGGTTGCGGGACCAGGTCCGGGGCCTTGTCTACGCGGATTTTTTCAGCGTCCCCGAAGCCGCGTCACGCGGCCCTTGGGACGGCCCGCTCGCACTCACCGCCCGCGCAAAGTCGGAGATCGGCCTCGCCGCTTGCGAGCCCGCCCGGACCAGGATCATCCCGTTGCTGCCCACAAAGAACTGGACCGGCCCCTTGAGTTCCTTCTCAAACTCGAACGCCCGCCCCCCGTGCATCACGGTGACGCGGGGGAAGATCGACCGGACCACATGCAACTCCGCCCGGGCGGCCCGGCGGAGCGCCTCCACCAACGGCGCCCGCTTTTTCTCGATCTCCGCCATCTCACGCCGCGCTTCGCTCATCTCGTACTGAAGTTCGGTGAGTCTTTCCCGGGTACTCGCCGATTGCTTGCCGCCTGTGGACTGGATCTGCCGCAGCGATTCCTCCTTCCCAGCGAGCGCTTTCTGAGCCTTCGCCAGGTCGGTGTTGAGTTCTTGCAGCCCGATCGCGGTCGCGGGGAGCGTGCCGATGCTCACCGTCGTCGCCGGCCACTCGGGCGAGCCGAGGGTTCCGATGTGGGCCACGCTGGCGATCGACAGGCTGCCGCCCATGACCCGCCCCGATTCGCAGCACAACTCGCCTCGGAGCGTGATGTCGCAGTTTTCGAGTTCGCCCCTGCACGTCAGGGAACCATCAACTTCCGCGGTCGAGTTGCGCAGGTACCCGACGTTGGCGTCGCCGCCCACCTTGATCAGCGCCCGGCGAGCCGACGCGACGCCGTGCGCGCAGCTCAGGTCGCCGTCGCATTCGATCGTCGCGCCCTCCACCGGCCCATTGATCGTGACGCTGCCCAAGGCCCGGACTCGGAACCCGTCACGCACCGCGTCGGCGACCACAACGTCACCCTTGAAATCGATCTGGCCGGTCGAAAAATCAACACAGCCCTTGATCTGCAGCACGGGCGAGACCGTCACCAGCCCGGCGCTGACGCGCAGTCCGCCGTCGCACTCCGCGACCACCGCCCCATCGGCGCGGACCATCAGACCAGACCCCGGTTTCAGCTTGGCGGAGTGCCCCGCGCGGGCCGGGATAGCGATCCCGGTCACGCCGACGCCGTCGGTGCCTCTTGTGGCGGGCGTGACTCGTGCGATCACGGTCCCCGCGGTCACGCCGGATAGGCGCGACGCGTAGTGGTCGGTGCGTTGCCCGTCCGTCGCGGAATGGACGGGCAACGCGACCGATGGATCAAGCCCGGGTTCCCAGGACCACGTTGCGTCGATCCCATGGACGGGCTCGGTCGCGTGCGCGATGACCACGCGAACGTCTCGGGGATCGGCGAGGTAGTCCGAGCACGCCGCAGCGAGTCGTGCCTCGGCGTCAGGGCCAGGCGGACTCCCACGCTGGCCGCCACGAGTCGAAGCGACGACGCCGTGACGAGCGCTGGGTCAACCTTCGCGGGGATGTGGACCTCGGCACGGAGCCCGCCGTCCAGAATCCGTGCAGTGATTTCTTGATTTGCCGGCACGGGGTGATCCTTCGAGCGAGAACACGATCGCGGTTCTCGCTGGTCAGGCGGCATCGCGATTGAACTGGATTCCTCGGGGCTGCCCGGGTTGCCCGGTCGCGTCACCGTTGTCCGTGGGTCGGGTGCCATTCCCGGCCGGGGTCCCGAAGGGGGTCTGGCCGGTCACCGCGGAGTACCAGGGAAAGGTCGCCTGCCCTGGAAACCAGCCCTGGGGTGCGCCTCCCTGGGAAAAGCTCCCCTGAAAGGGACCGTATGGCACTCCCACGCTCCCGGGATACGGCGACGGGAAAGCCTGCTGGCCCGTGGTCACCGCGAACGGGAATGTGTTGTACCCGTTGAACGGCTGCGAGAACCCCTGTGTCGCGGGAAAGTACGCGTTACCGAAAGGTCCGAAGTTCGGCGCGAATGGAGCGGCGCCGTTCCAGACGGTCGGGAACCCACCGAACCCAGGCTGGGCCAAAGATTGCCAGGCGGCGGTGGATGAGAACGCTGGTTGCTGGCCCAAATACGGGCTTTGATTGGTTGACCAAGGGTTTCCTACTGAGGAACCGTTGGCGGGGGTGTTCGTGAAGCCCGGAGTAAAACCAGGGGTAAACCCGGGATAGAAGGGCTGCTGGTAAGAGTAAGGCGTGAAATTGGGGGGAGTGGTCGGTGCGCCGTACACCGGGTTGTACCCAAAGGCCGGAAAGGTTCCGGTGCCGTCGCTGGTCTGGGTCACGACGGGGTTCCAGCCGTTGGAACTCGCCGTGGTCTGACCGTTGCCAAAGAAACCCCCCTGGTTCGCGGGGGAGGCTTGGAAGGGGAACTGCCCCGGGAACTGGCTCTGAGAGAAGGAACCGGGCCAGAACCCCGAGTTGAGCCCGTTGGTCCAGAACGCGGGGTTGATGCCGTTGAAGAGGCCGGGAAGGGAGGCAGGTCCGAACCAGGGGTTGAACGTGTTGAAGGCGTTGAACGGGACGTTGTACATCAGGAAGATCCTTTCTGAGCCGGAGGACGCTCCCGTTGTGGGGTGGCTCGTCCTGGGCACCTTGCCGTGAACGACCGCTCGGGAGTCCGTCAGCCTGGATCGACCGCGCGGCCCGGGCACTTTCGCCGGTTTGTACGGGTTCCAACGATTTTTCGATGTGGGGTACCCGTAACGAGGGTGTTGACGTTGCAGATCGGATCTGTTCTACTTGGGTTCGTGCGCGCGAAAGCCCGATCGTCGGATGGAGAAGGCGCACGGCCCGCAGAGTCGGGAAATCGGAACCCGAACGCCCTGGAGCACGGATGGGGGGTTGGAGTCTGGGGGGAGGACTTGGCCCAGGTCGCTCGTAGGCTTGGTTGGGAACTCGGCTGGGCTTGAGGAGTCGAAGAAGGTGTAAGGGTTCGCGGCGGGACGCCCTCGGGGCGGTTGGCGTGCGGATCGGGGCTGGCCGGGTCCGAGGGTACGGGTGCGGCGCTCAGGTACCGGTTTGCGTGCGTATTGTTGTTTTCCCGATCTCTCTCGTGCGAGGTCGGGTCGATCAAAGGAGTCTGCTCAATGAAGTCCACTCGCTTCGAGTTTGTGTCCCGCGGCACGGTCGCCGCCCTCTCGTTCCTCGCTGGCGGCACGCTCTCTACGACCGCAGCCTTTGCGCAGTCGGAAGCGACGGTGGCGTCGACGGGTATTCCGCAGCGCGACACGCTCCAGAAGATGCTCAAGCCGGTGACGGTTGAGTTCAAGGACAACAGCCTTGAGGAGGTTGTCCGGTTTATCACCGAACTGACCGGGGCCGAGATCGAGCCGATGTGGATCGACGACACGAACCCGCAAGGGCTGGACAAAGAAAAGCGAATCACCAACCTCAAGGCCAACGGGATTACCGCCCTGCGTCTGCTGGAGCGGGTGCTTGAGAAGGCCTCGGATGATGGTTCGAGCAAGACCAACACCTGGCAGATGACCGAAGGCGGCGCGATGCAGATCGGGCCCAAGTCTCGGCTGAACGTTGACAAACGCCTCGAAATCTACGACATCGCGGACCTGCTCCTGGAAGTGCCCTACTACGGCAACGCTCCCAAGTTCGACCTGCAGAGCGTGCTGTCGAGCGGTCAGGGCGGCGGCGGCGGGCAGAGCCCGTTCCAGGAAAGCCAGAACAGCCAGCAGCAGAACGGCCGGACCACCATCGGCAACGCCACGCTCCGCACCCCGGCAGAGCGTGCTGATGACCTGGTGAAGATCATCCAGGACTATGTCGAGAACGGCGAATGGCAGGACCAGGGCGGCACCGGCGGGTCGATCAAGTACTACGCCCCCGGCTCTCTCATCGTCAACGCCGCCGACTACATGCACCGGCAGCTCAACGGCTACCGCTACTGGCCTCAGCGTCTGACCAACGCCACGCTCGTCAACGGGCAGCGCTACGTCACCCTGAACTCCACCAACACGACCAACAAGCTCGACGGGTTCAGCAACGTGCCCATCACCGCGACGGCGGGCGGCCCTCCCGGCGGCGGCAAGTAATCCGGCCCCGCGATCGACTCGCGGGGAGAAGACGATGCAGATCGAACAGAATCCAGACGGCCCGGGCTCAACGCCCGGGCCGTTCTCGTTGCGTCGGGCCGCTCGATGCGGCGATCGAAAAGGTGGATCGCCGGGCGATCACATCTCGCTCTTGCGGGCCCGATCGATATCCGGGCGGAGTGTTTCGTTGTACACCACGTCCCGGGCCATGGCGCGCACGGCGGCGGCGAGGCGTTCGTCGTGCTTGACCCACTCGACGCCGTACTCGAATGTTCCGCCTCGGGCTTTCACGGAGCGGACGAGTTTTCCCAGGACCAGGATTTTGCCGTCGGGGAGATTGAGCTCGAACGCGAACTCAGAACCAACCTTGACGGGGAGTTCGGTCGAGCGTCCGACGCGGATGCCCGACTGGGAGATATCGAGCACGTCGCCCAGCCCGCACTTGACGTGCTCGCAGCGCAGGCGGGGGTGGCGGCGGCGGTTGTTCTCCGGCCTTGGTCCGAGAGCATTTCCAAACCCGCCATGACCGATCACGCATTGGGAATCGGCCCCGAAACAGCTCGGCTTGAATCCGACCCGCGCACAACCAAGAACTTATCGGAAGGTGGCAGCGTCGATCATCCGACCGCGGTCCTTGGACCTTCCAATCGGGCGATTCTGACCTTCTTTCATCTCGCCCATGCCGTCTCAGATCACGACCCGCGGCGCTAGTATTCGTTCCGCGCTCTGAACCCGACCCCGGCTCGTTCCCAGGTCTCCCTCGGCGGCCGCGCGGTGCCTCGGAAGACCCGCGAAGATTCCCAGAATGCTCCCTGAAAGGTTGTTCGCCCCATGACCGCAACCCCCATCAGCCCCGCGTCTCGCACCACGCCCAGCTCGATCTCGGGCGCCCACGGCAACGCCTCCACGCGTGCCTCAATCCTCAGCGCCTCCGACACCTTCGCCCACCGCCACCTCGGGCCCAGTGACGCGGACGTGGCCGAGATGCTCGACCTGATCGGATACCGCTCGCTCGAACAACTCGCCGACGCCACCGTGCCGGCCTCGATCCGCCTCAACCGCGCGCTCAACCTCGCGGGCGTCCCAGAGAACGTCGGCGAGCACGAGGCCTTGGGTGCCCTGCACGCCACCGCCAGCCAGAACGTCGTGAACCGCTCGTTCATCGGCACCGGGTACTACGGCACCATCACACCGGGCGTGATCCTCCGCAACATCCTCGAGAACCCGGGCTGGTACACGCAGTACACGCCGTATCAGGCCGAGATCGCGCAGGGGCGGCTTGAAGCACTGCTCAACTTCCAAACAATGGTCAGCGACCTGACCGGCCTGCCGCTCGCGGGCGCTTCGCTGCTCGACGAGGCCACGGCCGCGGGCGAGGCGATGAGCATGTGCTACTCCATCGCCGAGCAAGAGAAAAAGTCCTTCTTCATCGCCAGCGACTGCCACCCGCAGACCATCGGAGTCGTGAAGACCCGGGCCGACGGGCTGGGGATCAACCTGATCGTCGGCGACCCCAGCAAGATCGCGTTCACGCCCGACCTCTGCGGCATCCTCTTGCAATACCCCACCACCGACGGCCGGATCGTGAACTATCGCTCGGTCATCGACGCGGCCCACCAGCACGGCACGCTGGTGGTGATGGCAACTGATCTGCTCGCTCTCACGCTCATCACGCCGCCGGGCGAGCTGGGCGCGGACGTGGCCGTGGGCAGCGCCCAGCGGTTCGGCGTGCCGATGGGCTTCGGCGGGCCTCACGCGGCGTTCATCGCGACCAAGAGCGAGTACGTCCGCAAGATGCCGGGCCGGATCATCGGACTCTCGCGCGACGCGCAGGGCAAGCCCGCGCTCCGCATGGCGATCCAGACCCGCGAGCAGCACATCCGCCGCGAGAAGGCGACCAGCAACATCTGCACGGCCCAGGCGCTGCTGGCGATCATCGCGGGGATGTACGCGGCGTACCACGGGCCGGCCGGTCTCAAGCGGATCGCTCAGCGCGTCCACGCGTTCGCTGCCCTCATCGCATCCAGCGTCAAACAACTCGGGCACACGGTCGTCACGGGTGACGCGTTCTTTGACACCATCCGCGTCAAGCCCACCGGCGGCTCGGCGGCCGTGCTCGCCGCGGCCAGCGCGCATCACCTGAACCTCCGCGATTACGGCGACGGCACCGTCGGCATCTCCTGCGACGAGACCACCACCCGCGAGGACGCCGGCCTGCTTCTCGAATGCTTCAACGCCGGCAAACGCCCCGATTTCTTTGACGGAAAACTCATGACCGCCAACGACCTCAACGCCGAGCAGAGCTACTCGCGACAGTCTGGTTATCTCACCCACCCCGTCTTCAACACCTACCACTCCGAGCACGAGATGCTCCGCTACATCTTCAAGCTCATGAACCGCGACCTGAGCCTCACGCACAGCATGATCCCGCTCGGATCCTGCACCATGAAGCTCAACGCCACCAGCGAGATGATCCCG
>JBGAOD010000172.1:0-5943 GCA_044221955.1 Phycisphaerales bacterium
GTGACGTCGCCGGCCCCAGCTTCGAGCGGCAGCTCATGGCCATCCGCACCACCGGCGCGGAGCCCAGCGACGAAGAACGCATCATGCAGAGCGAGAACAACTCCTCGGCCTCGCTCGCGGCCGCCCAGGAAGACCCCATGTTCCTCCGCGCCGTCGATATCGTCCTCGAAACCAAACGCGGCAGCGTCTCCCTCCTCCAACGCCGCCTGGCGATCGGCTACACCCGCGCCAGCCGCCTCATCGACCTCATGGGCATCGCCGGCATCATCAGCGACCACAAGGGCTCGGTCGCGCGCGATGTGCTGATCTCGCCGGAAGAGTGGGACGCGATGAAGAAGCTCGCCGCCGAGGCGGGGGTCGACGGCAGCAACACGCAACCGCAGGGCCTGTTCGAAGCCGGAGGCCAGCCGGACAACTGTGCCTCGTCTGAGTCGGAACTCTCGGAAGTCGAAGAGCCCGCCCCGTTCGATACGGATGAGACCGTGGCTTCTAAAGCCGATTTTGATGACGAGGAAGACAACGAGGATCAGCGCTAGCCGTTGGTTCCATCGCTGTTTCACTCTTCACCAAGCCCATGATGGCTTGACGCGACCGCCCTCTTCCGGTATGGTCGCCACTCGGGCTGTTTCCATATTCCGCGGCCCGGTCGTTGTTCATGCCTTTGTGAGGAGAGACAACATGAGTAGTCAGATCGCACGCGTCGGGATCGGTGGCCGCACGCGCACAGGCCGAGGGCTGACGCTGGTCACCCTCGTTGGCATGTCCCTTTCGCTAAACGCCGCGTTCGGGCAAGGGGACACCAAAACCCGCTCGTACTTCGGCAACGGGGTCGACGATCGGAAGGCAAACCGCATTTACGACATCTCGTTCATGAAACTCATCGCGGATCAGTTGAACGGCAAGGCGTCGGCCCTGCACATTGTCATGTCCGTCTGCCGGTCCGGCGGCTTCGCCGCAGAGGCCGATCGCCTCACCGGCGATTTTTCGCTCATGGTCGCACGCTCGCAGGATAAGGACCTCGCGTACCAGGAGTCGTCCTCCAAAGACACCTACAAGGGCGAAACCGGATATAAGGGCGCCAAGGAATTCAATTTCTGGGGCTTCGGGCTCGACGCCCAATGGGCCAAGAAACTCGACGCCGACCCGAACGCCACCGCAAACGACTGCTTCACCGCCGCCAAAGCCAACGAGTTTGACAAGCAAGGCCAGACCGACGGCTTCCCTAAGCTCCTCGGGAGCGACGCCGGTAAGGCCGCCAAGATCGTCCCGGCGGCGGGCAAGGGTGAAGCGGTGGTCTGGTCGGGCTACACCTTTTCCACCGATTTCGCCAACGCCTACGCGACGCTCCAGCGTCGCGGGTACACCGACGGCACCGTCAAAAACGCACGGATCGACGCCGCGTACGACGTTTTCGAAGACTCCAACTTCGGCGGGCGCAACCCTGCCGACACCGACAACCCGCCGGTGTATGTCGACCGCAAAGCGAGCGGTTCAAATCTCAAGACCATGGTCCAGGGATTGAGCACGCGACTCGCCGCCGACGGCGGGGGCAAGACCGGTCTCGTGTATATTTCCTCTCACGGCAACACCGCCAAGGTCAAGGCCGACGTCCTCCCGGACTCCACGTTCGGCGCGGCCAGTCAGGGCGCGGATTTTCGGAGCGGCGATCTCACCCGCCTCGACCTCGACACCGATTGGGTCACTTCGTTCTTCGAGGGAACGCAGGTCATCACCCCGGGCACTACCCGCGTTCTGCCCGCTTCCATCAGCATCTCAACCCTCGCCGAAAACTTCTCTGGACTTGTCGGTGTGACCCTCAACGGCATTGCCATCGGTGATATCACCCTGCTCGGCTCGGCGATCGGCGGCTCGTACCGCGTGAACATCCCAGATTCGGTGATGAGCCAGCTCTACAACAACACGCAATTGACGACCGGGCTGAACGCCGAGATCGCCTTCGACTTCGGCGCCGGCCCCAGCACTCGGGAGTTCAAGATCGCTACCGAGTGGGACGTCAACCTGGGAATTTCTGAGTTCTACGGCGTCGCGCTCGAAGCGCCGTCGATCTTCGTGCCGAGCCCGGCGTCGGCCGTCGTGCTCGGGATCGCGACGCTCTCAATGACGCGAAGGTCGCGCCGTCCAAGCGAGGCAACTCGTTAAAAAAAGATGGCGATCAGAGGCTGATCGCCATCATCCGAATACAATACGTTGTCCCGGAAAACGCGCGGCTTATGCCGACTCCTTCCGCTTATTGACCCGAAGCTCCGCGAGCTTGTGCGGCCGAGCCACCGCCTGCTCATCAATCACGAACTCGTCGCCTTCCTTCGCGTTGTCGGGCAGCTCGTACATCATGTCGAGCATGACCTCTTCCATCACCGCGCGGAGAGCCCGGGCACCCGTCTCTCGCTTGAGCGCCTTGGCCGCGATCGCACGCAAGGCCGCGTTGGTGAAGCTCAGACGGCACCCTTCGAGCTGGAACAGGTGCTGGTACTGACGCACCATCGCGTTCTTGGGCTCGGTCAGGATCTGGATCAGCGCCTCGTGCGTCAGCGGCATCAGCGGCGCGATCACCGGCAGGCGGCCCACGAACTCGGGGATCATGCCGAAGTCGATCAGGTCGTCGGCCGTGACCTGCGCCAGCACCTGCCCGCGTTCCTGCTCGCCGCTGGAGATCGTTCCCTCGCCCGACGCGAAGCCGATGCGGGTCTTGCCGATGCGGCGGCGGATGATGTCCTCGAGCCCCACGAACGTCCCGCCGCAGATGAACAGGATGTTGGTCGTGTCCATCTGGATGTACTGCTGCTCGGGGTGCTTGCGCCCGCCCTGCGGCGGCACGTTGCTCACGGTGCCTTCGAGCATCTTCAGGAGCGACTGCTGCACGCCCTCGCCCGACACGTCGCGCGTGATCGAGACGTTGTTGGAGGTCTTGCCGACCTTGTCGATCTCGTCGATGTAGATGATGCCGCGCTGGGCCGCTTCGAGGTCAAAGTCGGCCGCCTGCAGCAGCTTGAGCAGCAGGTTCTCGACGTCCTCGCCGACGTACCCGGCCTCGGTCAGCGTGGTCGCGTCGCCGATCGCGAACGGGACCTTGAGCATGCGGGCGAGCGACTTGGCGAGCAGCGTCTTGCCCGAGCCCGTTGGCCCAACCAGCAGGATGTTCGATTTGTCGAGCTCGACGTGCGACGCGTCGGCGCTCTCGAGGTGGAGCAGCCGCTTGTAGTGCGTGTGTACCGCGACCGAGAGCGACTTCTTGGCCTGGTCCTGACCGATGACGTACTGGTTGAGGAACTCGCGGATCTCGCGCGGCGCGGGCACGTCGCGGAGCGCGTTGGAGACCGTGCTCACGCGCCGGCGTTCCTGGCGGAAAATGTTCTGGCACAGGTCCGTGCAGTTGGCGCAGATGTAGACCTCGCTGGGTCCTTCGACCATCGGGCCCACGTCGCGGCTTGTCTTGCTGCAGAACGAGCAGGTCGTCACCTTGCGTCCGCGGAATGAAGAGTCACCGTCCCGGCCGACCGACGGAGTGTTGGGTGAGTCTCCGCCGTCTTTGGTCGTCTTGGCCATGCATCCCTCGCCTTAGTCCCAGCCGCCCGCGCTGACGCTGAATAAACCGCCCGGCGCGCGAAGAACCTGGACGAAAGTCTATCGGTTCTCCGCGTCGGAGTCTCGACAATCCACGCGCAAGTTTCGGATTGCACCGCGCAGACGGAACGGCCACAGGGGCTCGGGTATTCGCGGGGGAGGTCCCGAGTTATCGGTGGGGTTGCGCGCTGCTTCGCTCATGTCTTGCGGGCCGACCGAGTGTAACTCCTTAGGGGACCAAGCGAGGTCTCGTCCCGTGCGTTCCTATTTCTTTCGGCTTTGCGAAGGTTTCTGAGCGGTCATCTTGGCGACCATCGCACGCTTGGCGGCGTCGAACTCCTCCTGCGAGATCGCCCCGTCGCGGAGCGCGCCGCGCAGGTCGTCCATCAGCGAGGCGGCGGTGTCGGTGTCTTGCTCGTGGCTCAGGATGCGCTTGCGAACGAACACGATCGCCAGCCCGCCGATGATCGCCAGCACGAGCAAGAGCCCGACGGAGACCAGCCCGCGTGAAGTCGCCGTTCCGGGCGTGGGCGGTACGGGGTCCGCGTGTTGCGCGCTCGTGGACGCGCCCGTCTGCGCGGCGGGGTCGGGGTTGCCTTCGGGCTGGAGGAGCACGGGCTGAGTCTACTCACGCCGCATCGATGGCGTGATTGTCGGGGGCAGACAAGCAACGATCACCCGTGCAGGCTGAAGTTCAGGGATCAATTGTTCCGATTGACATGCAACCCCGCGATCCCTACAACCGGCCACGAGGTTCCCTTGTTCGTCGCCCAGGCCCACTCGTTCACCCAGCAAGCTCGGTTGGCCATCACGCTGGCGTGGGTCGCTGGCTACACCAACATTATCGCGATCCTGTCGTGCGACACGGTGGTGTCGCACGCTTGCGGTACTACGGCGAACCTCGGGCGCGACGTGGCGGAGCGCCGGTGGGGGTCCGCCGGGTTTGCGATATTCTTGCTGACTTCCTTTCTCACGGGCGCGATGCTCTCGGCCGTCGCTACCGAGCTCGGACGCCGCCGCGCCTGGGAATCAATCTACGTCCTGCCGATCCTCTTGCAGGCGTTGATGCTCGCGGTGTTCGCACTCGGGCTCGAGTTTGTCCCGCGTGCCGCCCTCCTTGGGTCCGACCCATCTGACCAGGGCTCCACGTTGCCTCTCTGGCGCTTCGCGATCATCGGCGCCGCCTCCGCCGCCATGGGCCTTCAGAACGCCACGATCACGCGCATTTCCAACGGCGTTGTGCGCACGACCCACGTCACCGGGGTGCTCACCGACCTCGGGCTCGAACTCGTCCAACTCCTCTGGTGGGTGCGCGATCGCGCCCGCGATATCCCGCCGGGATCACTCCGTGAGCTGGAGCACGGGTTGCACACCCATCCGACCGCGCGCCGCCTCGCCCTGCTGGTGTCGATCATCGGTTCGTTTGCGCTCGGCGCGGGGTTGGGAACTCTGGCCTTCGACCAGGTTCCGCGTTGGGCGATGTTCCCGCCGGTTCTCTTTCTGTTCTGGATCATCTACCAGGACGTCGCCGCGCCCATCGCCGAGATCGAAGTATCCAGCGTGCTGGGGTCCGCGGAGGAACTGGATCTCCCCGCAGGCCTTGGTGTTTTTCATCTCAACAAGGACCGCTCGCGCCGTGGGAAGATCCACCGCATGCCCAACCTCCTCGCGTGGATCGATCGTCTCCCTGCTTCCACGAAGGTCGTGGTCCTCGACCTTGACCAGGTCACGCAACTGGACGCGAACGCCGCCATGGAACTGCGGGCCGCGCTCGCCCGACTCGCACACCAAGGGCGGCGCATGGTCATCGCGGGGCTCAACGGGGAGCAGTACGAGCAGCTCCGCCGCGCGGGCGCGGGAGAACTCCTCGACCCGATGAGCGTCTGCCCGGACCTGGAACTCGCGGTCGCGCGCGGCATGAACCTGCTCGCCGAGCATTAGATCGGTCGACTCTCCGAGCCGACTTTTTGTCTACACAGATTGGGAACGCAGCGCGTCGGCTCGGAGGGCTGACCTACCCGATCCAGCAATCAGAAGACTTACCCGTTCCACTTGCTCTCCGCCGGCCCGATGTACTCCGTCAGCGGTCGGATCAGCCGGTTGTCCGCGTGCTGCTCCATCACGTGCGCGCACCACCCCGTCACGCGCGACGCCACGAAGATCGGCGTGTACTGCGGGACCGGGATGCCCATCGTGAAGTACGTCAGGCCGCACGGGAAATCGACGTTGGGGTGGATCTTCTTCTTGTCGAGCATGATCTTCTGGACGTGCTCGCCGAGGTCGAACCACTTGCTGGCGGCGTGCCCGCCGGGGTTTTTGGTGTCGCCGGCCGCGAGCATGCGGCCGAGCTTGTGTAGGATC
>JBGAOD010000015.1:0-46875 GCA_044221955.1 Phycisphaerales bacterium
CTGCCGGCCATCTACCGCATCATCACCGGCCGCGATCCCAGCGGCCGGCCCATGCCCATCGCCGAAGGGTGGGAGCGGCCCGAAACAGGACCGCTTGAAGTAAGCGCCGAAGACCTCGCCAAGGCGTCCATCGTGACTACGACCGCTCCAGCCCAGGTCGAAGCCGCACTGCCCGTCTCGCCCTTGCCATCAAAGCCGCCGAAACCGCCTGCAAAGTCGGCGGAGGTTCCTCCTCAACCCGGTGGCCCGCAGTAAGCCAGCAGTGCAATGACTTCGTGTAGGTGGCTGTCGGCGTTGCCCGCGCGATCACCCTTTCACGGGCTCGCATTGAGCAAAAAGCCGAGTTTCTGGATCTCAGAGGCGGATTCCCTCGATAAAAAGTTCAAACCGTGTCCTGTCACCCCGATTTCCCAGAAGTCCCGCCGAACCCGTAGGTTACGGGTACCCGCCGACGGTCGGCGGAGCGGCCTGATGCACGAAAACGCGCGGTCAATGACCGCGCTCCTGCGTCCGGAGGCTCCGTCATGCCCAAGGTTCCGTCCTACCGTACGCGCGCCGGCTACGCCCAGGCGCTCGTCACCCTCACCGATTCGGCGACCGGGAAAAGAAAAGACTACTGGCTCGGCCAGGCCAACACCCCTCAAAGCAGGGAGGCGTATTTTCGGCTCATCGCGGAGTGGGAGGGCCTCGGGCGGCGGTTCCCGGAAACGCCCCCGCCGCTCTCAAACTCTCGCGGGCGGCCGCGCGGCGTTGACGCGGAGATGGCAGAGACCCCCGTCAGCGGGCCAACCGTTGGCGAGATCGTGCTCGCCTACTGGCGGTGGGTCGCCGCAAACCACCGGTCCGTGCGCGCGAGCAACATCAAGGCCCCGCTCCGCCTGCTCCGCAGGCTCGATGCCTCCACCCCCGCGGCGGCGTTCGGCCCGAAAAAACTGCGCACGCTCCGCGACTGCATGGTCCTCGGGGACGAGAGCGCAATCCCGCCGCGCCGACCGTGGTCGCGCCGCACCGTGAACGAGCGCGTGCAGACCGTCGTTGCGATGTTCCGCTGGGCGGTCGCGCAGGAGATGATCGCGCCGTCTGTTCCCCAGGCGCTCGCGATGGTCGAGCCCCTCAAGCGCGGCCGAACCACCGCCCGCGAGGGCGCGCGGGTCCGGCCCGTCGCGCAGTCGTCGGTGGACGCGGTGCGGCCGCTGGTGTCCGCTCAGGTCCGCGCGATGGTCGACCTTCAGCTTCTGTCCGGCGCGCGCTCGGGCGAGATCGTGGGGCTGCGGGCCGCCGACATCGACACCTCCGCCGGCGACACGTGGGTGTACCGGCCCGCCGCGCACAAGACCGCGTTCCGGGGGATCGAGCGCCGCGTGCTCTTCGGCCCGCGCGCCCAGGCGGTGCTCGCACCGTTTATGGCGGGGCGGCCGACGGGCGCGCCGCTCTTCAGCCCCGCCGAGGCCGAGGGGGAGCGGCGAGCGCGGGCCCACGCGGCCCGGCGCACGCCCGTTTCGTACGGCAACTCGCCGGGCACCAACCGGAGCCCAGCGCCCAAACGTCCGGCCGGGAGTTGCTACACCGTGGCCGCTTACCGGCGCTGCATCGAGCGGGCGTGCGACGCGGCGTTCCCGCCGCCGCCCCCGCTGGCGCGGCTCGACGGAGAGACGAAGGAGCAGTGGGGCGGCCGGTTGACCCCGGCACAGCGGGCCGAACTTCGGGTGTGGCGGAAGCGGCACCGATGGCACCCGCACCAGCTGCGGCACTCGGCGGCAACGAACATTCGGCGCGAGTTTGGGCTTGAAGCGGCGCAGCTGGTACTCGGGCACTCGAGCGCCGCGATCACCGACGCGGTGTACGCGGAGCGGGATCAGGCGAAGGTCGCGGAAGTGGTGAGAAAGGTCGGGTAGTCAAAGGCTTCCAGCGGTAACACTATGGCCCTGTCGGAGCGTCCGTGAGTTTCCAGGTAGTCAGACAGCTCAAACACAAAGGAGTTCGTCCGTGACAACGAGGACCAAGACCGCCGTTCGCCCGCGCCAACTCGCAGAACGACTGCGGAGTGCGCGAGAGGCCCGTGCGGCACCCATCCATGCGAAGATTCCGCCTCAGCTTGACTACGCGGTTGCGACTCGCGAAGACGAAGAGCGTCGCGAGTCGGCGATGAACGACCTCGCCCGCCAAGGACTAGCGATGGGCGATATTCCTCTGCCCCTTCACGCTGAAGTACTTATCTGCGACGGGAGCCTGGACTCGCTCCCCGAAAACCTAAAGGCGCGTCTGAATCCAACAACAGGGTCTGTACTGCGCACCTCCCAGGAGTGCCGGATTCGGTCCACCTCGGACGACTTCGAGTCGCCAGACCGTGCGGCGGCCGTGCGGTTGTACGGGACTCACGCGAGCCTGGAGTCCTTTGAGTCCTTGGCGTCGCAGGCTTGGGATGTTCTGACGGAGGAGATCAAGCACGCGGGTGACCGCGTCCCCCTTGGCCTGCTTCCCGGCGATCCCGGTCACGTCGAGGGCTTGACCGACGCGGAACGCGTCACCCTGCTGTGCTCCTCTGTGTTGTGGTGCCACCGCGGCGCACGCGCCGAAGATCCAATGCTCACGCTCCCGCGAACTATCTTTATTGATGGGCACCCGAACGGGTACGCTCACAGATCGGACAGCCTGTCGGACGAGCAAGTGCGAGATGTGGTTGGGTTCGAACGGCACCCGCAGCGTGGCAGCGGGGGGCTGGGCAGTCTGCTGTTCGCGACCGATTTCGATGCGAAACTAGCCCCGTCGGGCCCGCGCTGGTGGACGATTCCTCCCTACAACCCGGGGTGTCGCTGGCTCGTGGTTGCCACGCCCTTCCTCGACCTGTTTACGGTCGTTACATCGGTCCTGTCCTTCGCTGCTGACGGAATCTCGTCTCCGCTCGACCTGATCACGCAGACCGAGGCATCGGGCGTCGTGGGCTGCGATCCCAAGACGATTCGCGCCCGAATTCAGGACGGAACGCTCCGGTCGTGCGGCCCGCAGTCGCAAGTCAGCAGTAGCGAGGTGGCCGAAAAGATGCAGTTACTGATGAAACGCCGGACCGGTAATGCGAAGGACGTGCTGAAGCGATTCTTGGGTGCACACCAGGGAGGGAAATAGGGAGGGAAATAAGCCCTGAGAGGGAAACAAGACCTCGCGACCATGGCCGACGCGGGAAACGCCGCGAATATCTCACCCGTTGAGAGTTCGCAAACCCCGCAATGACGTGAGGTGTTTATGCCTAGCAAGGATGTTCCCTCGGATCGTGGATGGTCGGAATCTACGAGCGGACAAGCGGTCGGACCGTCCCATGATCGAACCCCGCCTACCCGACCGGGCTCGGCCCCAAGCGCGGAAGCTTCGCCGCGATCGGATTACCTGACGCTCGCGCAGGCCGCCGCGCTCGCCCCGGGCAGGCCGTCGGCCAACTGCTTGTGGCGGTGGTGCCGGCGCGGAGTTCTTGCCCGCACTGGCGCTCGCGTCCGCCTCCGGCACGTCCGTCACGGCGGCCGAGTGTACACCAGGGCCGCCTGGCTCGAAGCGTTTGGGCGTGATCTTGCTGACGCGGATCGGCAGTACTTCGAGCCAGATCCTCCGAACTCGTCGAACTCCAAGGGTCGCGTTGAGACGGCCCGCGAGGTGCGTCGCGGTGGTTCGGCAACGTCAAATCCGACCACGGACCACGCGGCGAGCATCGACGCCGAGCTTGACGCGGAGGGCTTGTGATGCTGCAACAAGCACTCAACTACGCAGGTCTCGGGTTCCGGGTGTTCCCTTGTAGCCCCGGAAAGAAGATCCCGCTCGTCGCCAGTGGGTTCAAGGCCGCGACGACGGACGAGGCGCAGATTCGCGCCTGGTGAGGCGAGCACCCCAGCGCGAACGTCGCAATCGCGACCCACGGGCTGTTCGTCGTCGATATCGATGTTCTTGAGGATGGCTCGGCGAACGGTTGGCTCGACGAGCACCCCGAGTGGCGCGCGGACTTTGGCCCTGCCCCGACCGCCCGGACCCCGCGCGGCGGGCAACATTTTTTCTTCGCTCAACCGCCGGCGGCAAAGATCCGAATCAGCGCAAACAAGCTCGGGCGGCGTGTCGATGTTCGCGCCGACGGCGGGTACGTGGTGGTTTGGCCCTCGGTGGTGGACGGCAAATCGTACGGGTTCGCGGAGGGGCGTGGCCTCGACGTGCCCCCGTCAGAGCTGCCGATCGCGCCGAGCGGGCTTGTTGATCTTGCGACTCGCAAGAACCCCTCACCCTCCGAGCGCGGCCTCGGCGGTCGGAAGACCAAGATTCCCGAAGGCAAGCGGAACGACACGCTCGCACGAATTGCGGGACGCATGCGGGCAAAGGGGAGCGAGGAGCGTGGGCTCGCGTTCCTGGGAGCGCGGAACGAACCCCGACGCCCAACGCGACACGGGCCAACGTGGGCCGCCACGGCGCGAGCACGGGGGTTCTTTCAGCACGCTCTGTCGGAGGTTGCCTGAGCATGTCCGGCATCGCGATCGACAACCTCACCCCCAAGCAGGAGGAGGGCGTCGTCGCCCTGCTCAACCACCCCACCGTGCGCGAGGCCGCTAAGTCGCTAGGGATCGACGAGAAGACGCTCTACCGCTGGCTCGACCAGCCCGAGTTCGGCCGCGCCTACCGCAACGCGCGGCGGCGCGGGTTCGCGCAGGCGATCGCGATCACGCAGAGGTACGCGCCGCTGGCGTTGCAGACGCTCGCCAAGATCTGCGGCGACCAGGCCGCCCCCTACGCGGCCCGCGTCTCGGCCTCGACGGCCCTTCTGAAGTTCAGCCGTGAGAGCATTGAGTTGGACGAGCTGGCCGAGCGGGTGGAGGCGCTGGAAGCGGTCACCGCGAGCAAGGAGGACCAGCACCCATGAGCAGGCTCAAGCAGAGGCTGGCGTCGCTGGAGAAGAAGTCACGGGTTCTGCTGCAGCACCACGGGATCGAACCCAACTGGCCCCTCACGCACCTGTGCAAAGAGGTTCTCCGCGACGAGCCCGACCGGCGGATGGTGGAGCCCTGCGACACCGACCCGGAAACGTACTGGGACATCCGCTCCACGATCGCCTGGGCCGACGAGGACTACGCGGAGATCGCGCGGCTCAACCGCAACTGCCCCAGGCCCAAAGAAGAGTACGACTGGGGACCACCTTCTGAGGACGGCGAGCTGACGCCGCAGGCGATCAAGATCCTCGACGACGACGCGCTTCGGGTTGAGGGAGCGATGAAGCGTGAACGGGAGGCGGTGGCCGCGGCGCAGCGGAAGCTGGGCAGGCCCGTGACGGTGACGCCAATAGAAGCCCGATGGGAAATCCCATCATCATCGGACGCTCCCGACATGGGTTGACCCGGGAAGGAGGCCGCCGTGAGCATCCAGAGACGGCTGCAGAGAATGGAGAAACTCGCGCGGATCACGGCCCGCTGCTCGTGCACGCCGGGCGACGGCGTGGACGTTGAGTTCACCTATCGGCGCGGCCCGGATGGAAGCGACCCACCGGCCGAACCGCCATCATCGCGTGCGTGCCCGCGCTGCCGCAAGGCACGGCGGTTGATGTGTGTCGCCTTCGTCTACGAGCAACGGCCGTTCCCGCACTCCCGCGTGAGCACCGATCCAAAGCCCGGGCGCGGGAGCCGCGGGGCCGTGGCCTGAGCACTACGTTCGCGGACAAGAGGCGTAGGCGGCAGCGGGCCAGCCCCACGAGCGCCCACGGATCGCCTCGATGACGGCCGTCGGGGCGAGGTTGCTCAGGTAGTGCACCGTGGTGAGCAGGTTGCGGTGCCCGAGCTGCTTGGAGATCACGAGGATGTCGATCCCCTCGCGGCGCAGCTCGGCCGCGTGGGTGTGGCGGAAACCGTGGGCGTGCACGCGGCGAACGACCCCCGCCTTCCGGGCTAGCCGCGGGAGCAACTGCCGGACGTACGCCTGCGTCAACGCTCCGCCGTGGGCGGCGCAGAACAAAGGCGATGATGCGATTGGCCAGAGCCGGTCGCGCACGCCCATCCAGTTCTCGATGTACCCGAGCGCGCCCGCGTCGATTCCGACCGTTCTCGGCGTGCCGCCCTTGGCGAACAGCACCCGCAGCGTCCCCCGCGCCGAATCAAGATCCTTGGGTTGGACGGCCAGCGCCTCGCCGAGCCGCAGCC
This sequence comes from Phycisphaerales bacterium, assembly GCA_044221955.1. Taxonomy (GTDB): domain Bacteria; phylum Planctomycetota; class Phycisphaerae; order Phycisphaerales; family UBA1924; genus CAZCPB01. The sequence goes on from JBGAOD010000015.1 coordinate 6,156, forward strand.
CGCACCGCCAGAGCACGGCCAGCAGCGCCGCGTTGCGAATCCCGGTCGGGCGGCCGTCAAGGCACGCATCGATCAGCGATCTGGCCTCGGACTCGGTCAGAACTTCGGCGGGGAACCTGCGGCGTGGGCGTGGTCGGCGGGGCATCGCGCGTCTCCTGATCGCCCCGCGCGTGCGACCTACGGGTCAAACGCGGGGGCGTAGGGGACACTTACCTCGGCGGCGGAGCAGGGTGCAAGTCAAGGGTTTCTCGAAGGCGGAAGCCGACACAGAATGTCATCGGGAATCCCGCGTGCATTGCGCACCATTGCGGTTATGCAGTACTCGACGCGCGGGAAGCCCGAGCGATGGGGCGGGGCGTGCGTGCCGGCGGCGTACTGGGGGGCGCGGTCGCGCATCGCCTCGGAAGCTCGATTCGCGGAGTTGCGGGGTCTCCTGCGCCCGCACCCGCTGGCCGAGTGCGGGGAGCGGTTGGAGGTGTACTCACGTTGGAACGGGCCCAACCGCGACAAGTTTCCGGCTCCGCCCGAGGGGGCCGAGCTGCGCCGGGCGGCCCGGGCCGCGCTCGGGCTGGACGCGGGAACGGGTCGCTAGGGACCGGCCGGAGCGTCGCTCGGGCTCCCGGCATAAGAAATTTCACGCTGCTGCGCAGCCGGGTTTCCCGTTCCCGCTCCTGATGGAGAGACGCTCCGCTCGAAGCGCTCCCACAAGGAGAAAGCCCGTGTTCGATATCTGCCACGCAACAACCAACTCTTCCTCCCCGAATCGCCGCGCCGCGCGGTCCGGGGTCAGTGTGGGCAGGCTGGTGGCCGTCGCCGGGCTGGCCGTCGGACTTGCCCACGAGAGCGCCGCGGCGCAGGTGGTGGCGGGGCCGATCGAGCATGGCGGGCATGTGTACTACCTGGTCGGACCAGGAGGATGGAACGAGTGCGAAGCGCAGGCCACCGCAATCGCCGGCCACCTGGCGACGATCAACGATGCCGCGGAGCAGGCCTGGGTGTACAGCACGTTCAACGGCGCGACCCGATACCTCTGGATCGGATTGCGCGACGCCGGCTCGAATGGAGTCTTCACATGGGTTGATGGGACACCAGTCGGGTACACCAACTGGGGCTGCGGCCAACCCGATGACGGTGACGATGGCACGGGCGGGCGAAATGAGGACTTTGCGCACATGCTCCCTGCGGGGTTCACCTACCACGGCTGTACTGCGGTGGGTGGTGAGTGGAATGATTGGGACGGCGACGGGGGCTACGGCGTGGTCGAGGTGCCATGCATCACCCCGCCTTCCACCTCCACATGGACCGGGGCCGCGAACGACAACGATCTGTGGGACACGCCCGGCAACTGGAGTCCCTCCGGTCGCCCCGCGGACAATGCGGGGGCGGCCTTTGATTTACCCGGCGCGCGCACCATTGTGATTCCCCCGAACCGCACGATCGGCCTGCTCGACGTGCGTCAAGGAGCGGTCAACCTGATTGTTTCAAGCGGTCAGTTGTCCAACCCCACCACCGGGTGCGTTCCCCCGGGCGGGTCGCTGGGCATCGGCAACACGAGCCAGACCGCCTCGTGCTCTCTCCTGGGGAACTTGGGTGACTTCAGCTTCAACCGCCTCACCATCGTCGGGTACGGTCCCAACAGCACCGCGAGTCTTTCGGTCCAGGCCACCACGCTGAGAACCACCAGCGGCGTCGTCGTGGGCCTGGGAGACGCTTCGCAGGCCACCCTCACGCTGGACGGCGGCAGTCTTCTCCAGAGCGGTTCCTTCGGCGTGGTTTGCGGGTCCGGCGACGGTACAACCGGCACGATCAACGTCCTCAACGGAGCGACCTTGCGGTACTCCTCCGCCACTCCCTTCAAGGTCGGGTACGGCGCGGGCTCTCACGGCACGGTCAACGTCGCCGGCGACTTCCAGCTCACCAGTTCTCTCATCCCTGCAGGCGCCGACTCGCAAATCCTTCTCGGCGCGGGCAGCCCGCCCCCCGGCGGCGTCATCACCACCGGCACGATCAACCTCCACACGCGCGGGCTGGTCCGGGCCACCGAGATCCGCCTGGGCGCCGAGCCCCGCACCCGCGGCACGATCACCATGGACGGCGGCACGCTCGACGTTCAATCGCTCGTCATCGCCGACAAGAGCGACGGAACGCTGGACTGGTCCGGCGGCACGATCACGGGCCTGCGCCAGATCACCATCGGCAACACCGCGGGGAACTCGGGCCAGTTGTTGCTGGACGGGCCGAGCCACTCGCTCACCCTGGCGGCACCGATCGGCGGCGAGACGCAGAACCTCTACGCGGGCAAGACCGGGCGCGGGCGCATCGAGCTGACCAACGGCGCGGCGATCAATCTCTCGTCGGGCTCGCTGGGCGGGCTCTCCATCGGCGCGACCGACCCCTCGGGCGGCGGGGGCGTGAAGATCATCGGGCACGCACCCGGCAACCCGTACTTCCGCTCGCGGATCGTCGGCGGCGTGGGGTCCGTGCTCAATGTCGGGCGACAGTACACCGTCCCGTTCAGCGTTCCGGCGCTGCTTCTCGACGGCGGGCGCGCGACCTTCGGCTCTATCCTCGTCGGACGCGAGGATTGGATGGACGGCGAGATCCAGGTCAGCAACCACGCGGTCCTCCAGCAGATCCGACCCGGCGCGGACGCCTTCGGGTCTAACGACGGGCTCCAGGTTCGGGGCACCCCCACCTTCCCCACCGGCGCACGCCTGCTGGTTGACACCGGCGGCCAGGTCCAGTGCACCAGCGGCATCGCCTTCAATACCTACGACGGCGGCCCGGTCATCACCGTCACTGGCGCGGGGAGCACCCTCAACTGCTCCGGCCCGTTCTACGTGGCCGGGGATCTCCCCACCGGCGGCAAGATGCGGGTCGAGAGCGGCGCGACCGTGACCAGCCGCGACTTCTGCATCGCACGCGGCGGCGGTATCGGCCTGCCGGGCGAACTCACGCTCTCTGGACCGGGGCAGGTGCTCGATGTCACCGGCACGCTTTTCGTCGGCATGGACAGCGAACCCACCGCGGCCGGACGCCTGATCCTCCAGAACGGGGCCCACGTGCGCACCCACCGGCTCGCGCTGGGGGACAACCAGTCCATCACCACCGATGTCGCGGGCCCCCCGGCCATCCTCGTCGGCGGCTCGCCGGGCGTGCCCCCCGACATCCAGTGCGACACGCTCATAGTGGAAGACACCTTCACGCCGCCCGGGCTCGACATTACCTTCGGTGCCGGGGCCGGCATCGGCGGGCACGCAACTTGGCCTCATGGATTCGACAATGTCTCTGGCTGTGAGGTGATCGCCTCACAGGGGAGCGCGGTTTCAGAGACAATTCCGAATGAGCCGCCGAATTACGTCACGAAGTTGACCATCGCTGGCGACTACTTCCAGGATGCCGCTTCGATGCTCAATGTATCGTGCGGAATAGCGGTTGGGGGCGAAAGCCAATATCCAGTCAACTCGAAAGTTGTGGTGCAAGGTCGTGCGACCGTCGGAGGGGTAGTGCGGTTTGACAAGTGGACCAGAGGGTGGTCAACCTTTGTACACGACACCTGGGCCGATCAATTCGCCGTCGGCAAGACCTACTCGGTCCTCATAGCCTCAGAGGTGGATGGTTCATTTGATAGGATCGAATTCGGTCCGGGCTTCGTCACGAATCGGGCTCAACTCACCTACGAGCCCACGCGCGTTCTTGTGACGTTCCTCCCGCCGGTCTGCGAGACCATCATCCAGACGCAACCGACCGATCAGGCAACCTGCACGCAGGGCGACGCCGCGTTCAGCATCGTCGCAACCGGCCCGGACGGGTTCGGCGCGCCCGTCAGCTATCAGTGGCAGCACTTCATCCCCTCGAACGGCAGCGTGGACTGGGTCTCCATCGAGGACGGCACCAACGTCAGCCAGATCGGGGCGCTGTACGCCGCGGCGGGCTCCCAAACGCCGACCCTCGCACTAACCATCGACCCGGCCTTCAACTCCGAAGGCGGCAACCCCCAAGTCCCGATCCGCTGCGTCGTCACCAGCGCCTGCGGCGAGACCGTGAGCGATGTCGCGACGCTCGCTGTCTGGGCCGCCGATTTCGACTGCGACGGCTTCGTGACCGGCGATGACTTCGACGCCTTCCTCGCGGCCTTCGAGCTGGGCGAAGGCGCGGCCGATTTCAACCTCGACGGGTTTGTGACGGGTGAGGACTTTGATGCCTACGTCGCCGCGTTCGAGGCCGGGTGCTAGGAATCGACTCGCACGTTGGTGTCAATGCTCTCTTCATTACCATCGCCGCGCGGCATCCGCACGGAAGCCGCGCGGCGCTTGGATTGGTGGCGAGCGGATCGCCTCGTTCCACATCACCCTACCTCGCTGACCCCTACGCCTTTCGATCGCGTTCGAAGGTGGATGCTGAAGAGAGAGTGTGCGTCGGCGCTGGGGTCGGAAGATCAGAACTTGACGGTACGGGCGTCCGAGCTAGGTACGAATTTTTCCCGAACTGATATCCCGGCGGCGGGTCGTCTCGAGTTTGTCCATCCCTTTCCACAGCTGGCGTCTGAACCTTGCGGTGAGGTCTTTAATAACATGGCTGACAGGGAACGGCGGCTCGACATGCCGCTGGAGTCGCACGACCCGTGGGGCAAATGAGGAGCGCTGACGATGATCCGCGAACCGCACCGCATCGCCGTCCCTCGCCCGATGTGTTGGGTTCTCACCGTGTTTGCCCTCGTGCTGGCGGCGTGCTTACCCGCCCAAGCGCAGACGATCGAGTGGACCCTTCGCGCCTATGAGCTTCCCGCGGCCGGGTACTCGTGTGTATCGGCCTACGACTCGGCAAGGGGCGTGACGGTGCTCTTCGGTGGGATTTCCGAAGACGGAAGCGGGCAGACGTGGGAATGGAACGGGACGCGATGGACTCTTCGGAGCACCACCGGCCCCGCGAAGCGCCTTTCTTCCGCGATCGCGTACGACTCCGCGCGTGGCGTCACCGTCCTCTTCGGCGGTGTCACCACCCAGCGCAATCCCTTCGGCGATACATGGGAATGGAACGGATCGGCGTGGTCCCTCAGGGCCACCACCGGCCCGCAACCGCGCTGGGCCCACGCCCTTGCCTATGACTCGGTGCGTCACGTCACGGTGCTCTTCGGTGGCTCGAACGACACTGCGGGCTTCTTTGGCGACACGTGGGAATGGAACGGCACCAGTTGGACTCAACGGGCGGTCTCGGGCCCTACGCCGCGGTACTACCACGCGATGGCTTACGACGCCTCCCGTGCGGAAACCGTGCTCTTCGGTGGCCTCGGCGGCTTGTTCTTCAGTGACTTCGACGATACCTGGGTCTGGAACGGCACGGCGTGGACATTGCGGCCCGGTTCGGGTCCTTCGCCGAGGCTGGGTCACGCCATGGCTTACGACGCGGGACGCGGCGCCACCGTGCTTTTCGGCGGCGCGTACGGCCCCCCGAACGACCAATTTCAAAGCTCTCTCGGCGATACCTGGGAATGGAACGGCAGCGCCTGGGCGCAGCGAGTCACCGGCGGATCAGCGCCCGCGGCGCACCCCGTACCCGCCATGTCCTACGACGCCGTCCGCGGGCAAACCGTCCTTTTTGATGTCTACAACGCCGAAACTTGGACCTGGAACGGCACCGGCTGGTCCTCTCACGCCGTGAGCACTAGTAGCCCGTCGCACCGTACGGATGGTGCAATGGTGTACGACTCCGACCGCGCTTTAACGGTGCTCTTCGGCGGCGCTTGGCCCGGCAATACGGCCGCGTGGGCCTCCCGCGAGACCTGGGAATGGAACGGTGCCGGAGTCGGATCGTGGACGGCGCGGGACATCACTTCGACCACCCCGCCATCGCAGCGTTACGGCCACGCGATGGCGTACGACTCCGATCGCCACGTCACCGTGCTCTACGGCGGCGTGACGACCGACGGCAACGACAACGGCGAAACCTGGGAATACAACGGCGTGTCCTGGTCGCTCCGGGCCACGGGCGGGCTTACCGCACGCTCCTACCACGCGATGGCCTACGACTCAGCCCGTCACGTCACGGTGCTCTTCGGCGGCACCAACAGCGGCGGGTTCGCGGGGTTCACCTGGGAATGGAACGGCTCGGCGTGGAGCCAGAAGATCATCTTCGGCCCGGCGGCGCGGCGCGGGGCGGGGATGGTCTACGACCCGGCGCGCGGCGTCATCGTGCTCTACGGCGGGACCACCGACGCGAACGTGCCCTACACCGACACCTGGGAGTACAACGGCGTCGGGTGGACCCAGCGCGCCGAAGACGGGCCGCCGAAGCGGACGCGCTTCGCGATGGCCTACGACGCGGCCCACGGCAAGACCGTCCTCTTTGGCGGGTTCTACATTACGACCGGGCTGTTCGCGGACACCTGGGAATGGGACGGCGCAGCGTGGACCAAGCGGGACATCCCCGGGCCGTCGGCACGCTACGCCCACGCGATGGCGTACGACTCGGCGCGCTCGGAGGTTGTGCTCTTTGGCGGTGGGAATAGCGATGCCGATACATGGACGCTCGGACCCGTCTGCTGCCCCCCAGACTTTAACTGCGACGGTTTCGTCACCGGCGACGACTTTGACGGATATCTCGCTGCGTTTGAGGCCGGTATCGCCGCTTCTGATTTCGACGGAGATGGGTTCGTGACGGGCGACGACTTCGACGCCTACGTCGCGGCGTTTGAGGCCGGGTGCTGACCCCTACGCCTTTGGCGGGGGCGCGTAGGTCACACTCCGTCCGGAGCGGGGTAGGGTACACGCGGGCAATCCATCCTGTTCGATGGCAAGCTGGACAACCGCCGGCGCTGCTGGTGCATTATGCCAATCTGCAGCATGCGCGCACTCCGTGCGATACGGAGCCAACGCGGGAATGTCGGCGATACATGGCTCAGAACCGGAGCAGCGAGCTCGCGTCGTAATTCGGCACCTCCGCGCCGAGCGGTCGTCACCGTTCAGCATCGCAGTTCTCCCGTCGTCAACGGAAGTGCGTGAATTCGTGGATCTCGACAGACTTTGTTGATCCCCGGAGCTCTGGCCGCGGCGATGTGCAATGATCGCACCTGCTTGATGATCTGCTTCGCCGAGTACGCCGTTACAACCGGTCTCTCACGTTGGGCTCGGCGGACTTCCCGTACTGTTTCTAATCAAGGTGTTGATCTCCACCAGCGTCTCATTAGCCTTCCCTCGGAGCGGGTGCCCGTCGGGAAGGATGCGTGCGGCCATGTCCGCGGCTTCCTGGGCCCGCGCAAGGGCTTCCGGAAACCGGTTGAGGGCGGCAAAGCAGCTGGCTAAATTCGTCAGCGTAATCACTACCTCGTGGTGGTCCCCTTTGAAGAGGCGGTGGTCCATCTCCAATGCCTGCTCAAGCAAGGGCTCGGCTTCCGGAGCGCGGCCGAGCGACTCACGCAGGCGCGCGAGATTGTTCAGGGTGATTGCGATATCCGGGTGGTCACCCTTGAACAGTCGATGCTTCATCTCCAGGGCTTGTAAGAGCAGAGGTTCGGCCTCGGACAAGCGCCCCAGCGAAGCACGCGACATCGCGAGGTTGTTCAAGCTCCAGGCCACATCCGGATGATCGCCCTTGAAGAGCCGTTGCTCCATCTCCAGGGCTTGTGAGAGCAGCGGTTCAGCGTCTGCCGCGCGCCCCGTCGAGTGGCGTAGGTTCGCGAGGTTGTTCAGGCAGGCCGCCACATCCGGGTGATCGCCCGGGTAGAGACGTTGCGTCATCTCCAGAGCCTGGACGAGCAGCGACTCGGCTTCGTCAGCACGGCCCAGCGATTCACGCACGTATGCCAGGTTGTTCAGGCTCGCCGGAATGCTCGGATGATCACCCTTGAACAGACGCTGCTTCATCTCCAGCGCCTGCACCAGAAGCGGCTCGGCTTCCGCCGGGCGGTCCAACGCTTCCCGGACCGATGCCAGGTTGTTCAGACTCTCCGCGACACTTAGGTGGTCGCCCTTGAACAGGCGCTGTTTCATTTCCAAAGCCTCAGCGTACAAGGGCTCGGCGTCCGCCCAATGGCCCTGCGTCTGTCGCGTGGCGCCGAGGTACGTCAGGCAGTCCGCGACATCCAAGTGGTCCTCGGAGTGCAATTCGCGTTCGATCTTCAACGCACGCTCGGCGGACGCCTCGGCTTCGGCGCTCTTTCCGTTTCCATCAAGGATTCGCGAGATGGTCATCAACAGGTCCGCGACGGTTGCGGGTTGTTCGTTGAGGTCGCCGCGGTCGAGATTCACCAACGCCTGCGTCATGGCCTTGGCCACCGTCATTTCCTGCTCGCCGCCCTGATTGGGATCGGAAGACTGCAACGATTTGGTCACGAATGCGACGATCGCCTCGGCGCGCGCTCTGGCGCTTGCTTCCGCCTCCCGCGCACGTTCCGCCTCGGAAGTTTTTCGATCGGCGATCTCACGCCTCTCGTCCGCTTCCGCGCGCGCGAGCGACTCCGCTGTCGCCCGGTCGGCCGCACGTTTGGCCTGCCACAGCGTGCCGCCCAACCCCGCCGAGAGCGCCACGAACGTCGTGGCGATCCCCGCGACGAGCGTCTTGTTTCGCCGACCGAATTTGCCGAGCTGGTACAGCGCGCTCGCCGGCCGGGCCACGATCGGTTCGTCGCACAGATGACGCCGAAGGTCCGCCCCCAGATCCGCCGCCGACTGGTACCGGCGCGCGCGGTCCTTCTCCAGCGCTTTGGCGGCGATCGTCTCCAGATCGCCGCGGAAGGTCCGGCTGACGGCGCTCAGGCGTGTCGGCTCTTCCTCGCGGATCACGCGGACCGCCTCATGCACGAGCCGTGACGACAGGTCGAACGGCGGCTTGCCCGCAAGAAGCTCGTACAGCAACACCCCGAGCGAATACACGTCCGCGCGCGCGTCCACATCCCCCGCGTCGCCGCCCGCCTGCTCGGGGCTCATGTACGGGAGCGTGCCGATGATCTGGCGAACGTCGGTCTGAACGGTGGTCTGCAAATCCGCGTCGGTAACTCGCGCCACGCCGAAGTCCAACACCATGGGTTGGCCGCCGGCATCCACCAAGATGTTCGCCGGCTTGAGATCCCGGTGAACTACCCCTTTGGTGTGCGCGTGCTGGACCGCATCGCAGACCTTGCCGAAGAGTTCGAGCCGTGCCCGCGTGTCGAGTCCGCATTGCTGGGCGTAGCGGGTGATCGGGCGGCCTTCAATAAGCTCCATCGCGAAGTACGGCACGTGTCCCGTGGGGGTCTGGTGCGTCCCCGCTTCGTAGATACGCGCGATCCCGGGGTGTTCGAGACGCGCGAGGACCTCGGCCTCAAGCTCGAACCGGCGCAGTGACGAGGCCGACACCGCCCCGGCCCGAAGAACCTTGACGGCGACGCGCCGGTGCGGCTTTTCCTGTTCGGCCAGGTAAACCACACCCATCCCGCCGCGGCCCAGGACTCCCTTGATGACGAACGGCCCGATGAACTCGGGGAGCGGGCCCGGTTCATCCTGCATTGCGCCTCCGACCATGTTCGGCGGCGTAGGCATCTGGAACTCGGCCCCCAGTGCCGGGGGATCGACTATTGCTGGCGCGGCATCCAACGCCAGCATCGCCTCGACCTCGGCCTTAAGCGCGCGATCGCCACCGACCGCCTTGTCCAGCCAGGCGCCGCGCTGCGAATGGGGCAGCTCTGCTGCGGTCAGAAAGAGCTCGGAGATTCTCTGATGTCGGGTTCTGGAGTTCATGGGCGGATAATCCCTTGCTCTTTAACGCGGATTGCGAGTGTTCAGGGTGCAATAGTTCGCTTCGCAAACACCGACCGCCGCCTCAGCCCGATTCGAGTGCCCCTTTCAGCCGTCGCTGGAGCCAGGCCCGCGCGACCTTCCAATCACCAGCGACGGTTCGTTCGGAGATCCCGAGCAACTCCGCCACCTCGGACACCTCCAGGCCCCCGAAGTACCGCAGCTCCACGACCCGGGCCTGTCGCTCGTCCAGCACCGCCAGTTCCTTGAGGGCCAAGTCGATCGCCTCGAAGTCCGCATCGGCGACCGCCGGGTGCTGTAGAGCTTCCAGATCGACCCGCTTGGAACCCCCGCCGCGTTTCGCGGCTTTCTTGGTGCGGGCGTGATCGACCAGGATCCGCCGGATCACCTCCGAGGCGACCGCCATAAAGTGCCTCCGGTCACGCCATTGCACCCTCGTCTGGTCGATCAGCTTGAGGTACGCCTCGTGCACCAGCGCCGTGGGCTGGAGCGTGTGGTCCGCCCGCTCGTTTGCTAGGCGCAAAGCCGCAAGGGCGCGAAGTTCGGCGTAGATCAGCGGCAGCAACTCGTCCGCGGCACGTCGATCCCCCGCCGACATCGCCAGCAGAGTGACCGTCGCTGGATGGGGCGATTCGGGCATGACGGGTGCCGACGCTGAGAAAGGGTCTCACCGGGACGCGGTGGCAGTATACCGAGAGGCCCCCCATGGCGGATGCCGCATGATGATGTGCCATAGGAACACCGGCTGAGATGCGTTTGGATTTGATCAAAGTTCTTGACGCACCCTTGCACTTGGATGGTCCGCCTTTCGCGTTCTTGAGAGGCGTCGATCATCTTTACACGGGCATCATGTTGGAAGGGACGGTTTATCTATGCGTCAACCTCGCGAAGTATCCCCAGCGGCGAAGCACGCCTCGTTGTTGCGGCGCTGCACACTGAGAACGTCTGCCCTCGCCGCTTGGTTGGTCGTGCCCTTCGTCTGCATCGCCGCGCGGGGAGAGCCGCCGGAGTTCATCCCATTGGGGTTCTTGCAGCCTTCCGCGCCGGGGCGTCATAGCCAGGCGGCCGCGGTGTCGGCGGACGGTACGGTTGTCGTGGGATACTCCGCCTCGTCCGGGAGGACGGAAGCGTTCCGCTGGACGGTTGGTGCCGGGATGCAAGGCCTCGGTTATTTCAGTGGCGGCCAGCCGTACTCCATCGCCCAGAGCCTCTCGGACGATGGCAGCATCATCGTCGGGAGTGGCGACCCGGCGGCTGGCGGGAGCCCTGTTTTCACCTGGACTCCGCAGTTAGGCATCCAGCACTTCGAGGGTTTTTCGCCGGTTCCCGATCCCTGGTACGTTCCTGGTTTCTTCGTGGCTTCGGACGGGCGTTCGATCGCGGGCACCGTATGGTCCGCAGACGGCGCAACGAGATTTGAGGCTGCGCGGTGGACCGCCGACTGCGGAATGCAACGGCTGGGCTTCCTTTCAAACCTCCAACCCGTGATCGGGTCTATGACGTGCGCGATCTCCGCCGATGGATCGACGGTTGTCGGGGTCGGTGACTCGTCGGACCCGGATCCGCAGTTTCAGAACATGGAAGCGTTCCGATGGACACCGAGCCGCGGACTCACTGGGCTCGGCTATCTGGGTCCATCTCCCAGCGACGTATTCTTCAGTGGTGCCCTGGCCGTATCCATCGACGGTTCGACGGTGGTTGGGTTCACGACCTCCACCTACGGGCAAGAGTCGTTTCGGTGGACCGCGAACGGCGGGATGCGATCGCTCGGGAACTTTCCGGGGGTGGAAGGTCAGCGATTGAGCTGTGCGCAGGGGGTCTCAGCGGACGGGTCCGCTATCGTTGGCTGGAGTGTGGTATTCACGTCAACGTCCAACAACTCGGTCGGATTTCTCTGGACGCCAACTCGCGGGATGCGCAGCATTGGGACCGTGCTCAGTGAGATCGGCGTCACTTCGCATTCCGGTTGGAACGAGTTGGTTCCGACGGCCATCTCGCCCGATGCGCGGAGCGTCGTGGGATACGGGATCGATCCCGCGGGATACTGGGAAGCATGGCTGGTCCATCTCCCCGAGTTTTGCGCCGCCGATTTCGACCACGACGGATTCGCCACCGGCGGCGATTTCGACGACTTCGCCGGCATGTTCGAGGCGGGTGACATATCGGCCGACTTCAACGCCGACGGGTTTGTCGCCGGCGACGATTTCGATGCGTATGTCACGGCCTTCGAGTCCGGGTGTTGACCACCGCAGCGCACCATGCCGTGATCCCCTCCGCGCCGACGGCGATGCACAACGCTGCCCGAGGAACTGCATCGCCTTCGCATCCGCAAGAATCGCACTATCTCCTCCGTTTTCGCGCCATCAAGAAAAGGAATGAAAAATGAACTTCCAGAACACCACTCTCCGGCACCTCACCATAACGGGACACCACGCCCTGGCCGTGTCGATTCTCCTTGGTTCGATCATGGGCACAGTCCAAGCCGCGCCGCCTGTCATTTTCGATCTTGGCGCTACATCCGGAAGCGAGCCGTTCAACGCCGAAAGCGTTAACGGTGACGGCTCGGTGATCGCCGGCAGTTTCTACTCGGCGGGCAAGGTTCACCCGTTTCGGTGGGTCTTAGGTAGCGGCGTTGATGAACTTGGTGACTTCTCGGTAGGCCCGATCAGCGCGGACGGTGCCGCGGTGGTTGGTTCGGGTCCCGGATCGACCGCCGTTCTCTGGACCATACACGGCTTGCGCAACCTCGGCACCCTGCCGGGAGACCGTTATTCATGGCCGCTCGGTGTTAGCGGTGACGGATCATCGGTTGTCGGAATCAGTGACCCATACGGTGGGCTGTCCCGGGCATTCAAATGGGATCTGCACGGCGGGATGCGGGATCTGGGCAACCTCGGCGACGGTTGGGGCGCCGAAGCCCTCGCCATCAGTGCGGATGGATCGGCTGTCGTTGGCGTTTCGACCAACTACCACCTCTTCCGTTGGACAACAGCCGGCGGCATCCGTGACATCGGACTGCCCCCCGGCCTAAATTCGGACAATCTCCCCAGCAGCGTGTTCAACGTAAGCAGTTCGGCTGTGGTCGGGGTCGTGGATCAGTTCGGGAATTCGGAGCGAATCCGTTGGACGCTGGCCGGGGGCATGCTGGACCTCGGCGCGCTGCCGCAACTCGGTGGGCTTTGGCATCTCGCGGCGATCAGCGCCGACGGCTCAGTGGTCGTTGGGAGCGTATATGCGACCAACTCCGCGCTTCTTTGGACCAGCACACTCGGGACCGTCGATCTTCGAGCCTACCTGGCCTCGCTCGGGGTTGACGTAACCGGATGGACTCTGGGGAGGGCGGTAGGCGTCAGTGCCGACGGTACGGCGATCGTGGGACAAGGGATGCACTTCGCGCAGGCCCGTTCGTTCCTGATCCGAGGGTTGAATCTGATCTGCGCGGCGCCGGCGGCGGTGCCACCTTCGTCGCTGATGCTCTGCCCCAGCGGCGACGCGGCTTTCCACGTAACGGCCGTGGGAACCGCCCCTTTCACCTACCGCTGGCAGATCGAGGCACCCCCGCGCGGGAGCGAAACCTGGATCGACATTTCCGACGGCCCGCTCCCACTCGTGACTGGGAGCGCAGCCATCGTTTCGGGCGCGACAACGACGGATCTCGCCGTTCACGACATCGACCAGCCCGCCGCGCTTCGCTACCGGTGCCGCGTCGCCAATACGTGCGGGACCACAACATCCACCGAGGCCACGCTCGACCTCTGCGCCGCCGACTTCGACTGCAATGGGTTTGTGACGGGTGACGACTACGACACGTACGTACAGGCATTCGTGGCGGGCGACTCGTCAACAGACTACGACGGGAATGGGTTCGTCACCGGCGACGACTACGACGCCTTCGTCGCCGCGTTCGTGGAAGGGTGCTGACCCCTACGCCTTGACGGGCGGCGTGTAGGCAGCACTTGCTTCCGAGACGCGGCATGGTGCAATCGAATAGTGCTTCGTAGTGTCAACAAGAATGTAGAGTTCCGGCGCTTGTCGGGAGACCGAATCGGTATTCGCTGACTTGCCTAGGCGAACAACACCACTCGCCCGCGGGTGGAACAAAGTGATCGTGGTAACTCCAATCACTGAACGCCGCCCGACGCTCCCGGGAGTGTCGTGCGGCGTCGGGATTCGTCCAACCGCTCGTGGTCAGCAGCCTGACTCGAAACTGGATACGAACGCATCAAAGTCATCGCCGGTCACGAACCCATCGTTGTTGAAGTCGGCCGCCGAGTCTCCGTCCTCGAACGCGGCGACAAACGCGTCAAAGTCATCGCCGTTGATGAACCCGTCGTCGTTTTGATCGGTCGGGTAGTAGATGATCGTCACATCGTTGGCGTGGTACTGAACGCTCAGGTGACCGATCGGCATGACGGGCAAGCTCACGCTCGAAAACTTCTCGATGATCGGTCCGGTCACGATCGCAAACGTCTGGCACGGCGACGGGTTGAACCCGCCCGTGAACGACACGACCAGAGCTCCGTTGAGTGTCTTGGGCTGCGGGCCGGTCATTCGGTCGAAGGACCCGCCCGCCGTGCCCGAAAGCTCGATCGCCAGCGTCCCGTCCGTCGCCTGCGTGAACGGTCCCTGCTGGCAAAGGATCTGCCGCGAGGGCCCGGACGGGTGGACGGTTCCATGGTTTGTCCAAGTCGCGTAGACGTTGCCGGTGCCCGAGATCGTGTGCCCGTGGGCGTTACTGAAAGTCCCGACTGGGGCGTAGATGTAGGCGCGATCGAAGAAGTTGCTGGTCGCGTTCAGAACCGTCGTGCCGGTGCCCGACAGCTCCCCGCCACTGCCGATCTGGAGGTACGCGCTGCTCCCGCCGCCTTGGGGATTGATCGTCAGCACGCCGTTCTGCGTGAGCCCGGTGGGGCACTGCAAAGCGGTACCGTCGTCGACGTCAAACTTGCCGTTGACGACGACTCCTCCGGTAAGGGTGTTGGTTCCCGTGGCCGACGCGACCCTGCTGCCGCCGGTCGCCGAGATCGTCCCGCCGGAGATCGCCGTGGAGTTCAACCGAACGTCGCCGTTGGATGCGGAGATCACGCCGCTCGCTCCTTGATTCACGGTCTCCGACGTCAGACTGAGGATGCCACCCGCCGCGGTTTGCATGGTCGCGTTGTTGGTGACCGTGCCGCTCAGCATCTGGATCATCTCGCCGGGCATGTCGGCGGTGATGGTGCCGTTGTTCGTCATCCCGTAGTAAACATTGCCACGTCCACGGATCGTGTGAGCGGAACCATGGGTCCAGGCGGCCTGATTGGGCGAGGCGAGGTAGGACCGATCCAGGAAACCGCTGGTGGCGTTGAGCACGACCGTACCCGTGCCGCCCAGTGTGGTGCCCGCGGTCACCTGCATCGACGTATTCGAGCCGCCTCCCTGGTCGTTGATCGTGAGCACGCCGTTCTGGATGAGGCCGTCGGGGCAGAACAGGTTCGTGCCGTTATCGACGTCAAACTTGCCGTTGACAACGACCCCTCCGGCCAAGGTGTTGTTGCCGGTGAAAGACGCGATCCGGTGAGTGCCCAATGTTGAGATCGTCCCGCCCGAGATCGTCGCGGTGTTCAAGCGGACCTCGCCGTTGCTGGCCGTCACGAGCCCGCTGGAGCTTTGATTGACCGTCTCGTTCGACAGGAGCAGAAGACCTCCCGAGCCGGTCTGGATCGTCGCGTTGTTGGTCACGGTGCCGTCCCTGAGTTGCAGCGCTTCGCCGACCATGTCGGCGGTGATCGTGCCGTTGTTCACGAGGCTGTAGTAGATGTTGCCTCGCCCGCGGATGAAATGTCCGACTCCGTGCGTCCACGCGGCCTGAGTCGGCGAAAGGAGCTGCGCGCGGTCGAGGAACCCACTTGTAGCATTGAGGACGACGGTGCCGTTGCCGCCAAGGGTTTGTCCCGCGGTGACCTGCAGGCTCGTCACGCTGCCCGCGCCCTGGGGGTTGACGTTGAGAGAGCCCGAGTGTGACAGCCCGTCCGGGCAGATCAGGCTTGTCCCGTCGTTGACATCGACGATCCCGCTCACGAGCACGCCCCCGGCCAGCGTATTGACGCCGGACAGCGAGACGACCTTGCTCCCGCCGCTGGACGTCAGAGACCCGCCGGAGATCGTCGAACTGGAGAGGTTTACGTTCCCTCCGCCGGTTGCCGCGACGGTCCCCGACCCGGTCTGATTGATGACTTCGCTGGTCAGTTGCAGAACGCCGGCGTTCGTCGATCGGATCGTGCCGGTGTTCGTAACCGTGCCCGAGAGCATCTCGATCAGCTCCCCGGGCGCGTCGGCCGAGATGAGACCGTTGTTGGTCAGGGCGTAGTAGACGTGCCCCCGGCCGTTGATCGTGTGCCCGCTGCCGTGAATCCAAGCCTTCTGATTCGGGGAGTAAACCTCGGCCCGATCGAGGAAGTTGGAGCTGGCGTTCAGGGTCACGGTTCCGGTTCCGCCGAGCGTCGATCCCTCCGCCACCGTGAGTGCCGTCACACTCCCGCCTCCCTGGGTGTTCACCAGGATGGTGCCGGTGTGGGTCAGCCCGCCGTTGCTTGCAATGCTGGTTCCGTTATCGATCGCGATGGGGCCGCTCGAAGTAATCGGTCCGTTCCAGGCCTGGATGCCCGTGGCGCTGCGCACGCGACCGCCAGCGGTGGCGTTGACCGATCCGCCGGTGATGGACGCGGAACTCATGGCGATTTCCGAGCTTGTCCCGCTGGCTAGGAGCTGCCCGCCGCCGGTCTGAACGATGGCGTCGCTGTTGATGAGGAAGGTGCCGGCGTTGGTCGCTTCGATCGATCCGTTGTTGGTGATGGTGCCCTGCACGCAGTCGAGCGTTTCGGCGGGCGCGTCACCACGGAGTGTTCCGTTATTGATGAAGCTGTAATACAAGCGGCCTTTGCCGCGGATCACGTGGCCGGCCGAGTGGGTCCAGGTGCTCCCGACACCTCCATACACTCTCGCACGGTCGAGAAAGCCGCTCGTTGCGTTGAGCACGATCTGTCCCGCCCCGCCCAAGACCGTGCCCGGACCAAGGATGAGGTCGGTGGACGAACCTCCCCCACTCGGATTGATGGTGATCAGCCCATCGGCCGTAGACACCGCGCCGTTCAGGGTCAGCGACGCGCCGTTGCCGATCTCGAGCGACGCGCTCGGGTTGGTCAGCAGGAGCGAGCCAATCGATCGACTCAACGTCAGGCTCACCGAGTAGGTTCCCGCGAGCGCGATCTGGGCGGTCTCGGCCGAGGTGTCCGGCTCGTTCCCGTTCCAGTTCGCGGCCACATGCCACGAACCACCCGCCGGGTTGGACCACGGGATCACCTGCCCGCTGGCCGTGCCGCTCATGCCCAGACCGACCGCCGCCCCTGCCGCCAACGCTGTTGCGAGTGCCCGTGTCATCTGTTTCTCCATTTCAACATTCGGATCTGCTGCCGACGGCCGCGTGCCCAGCACCGTTTGGTGCCCGATAAGAAGGCGCGATCCGCCGCTCCGCATGACGTAGCGGGCATTCATCTCGTTCTGACAGAATCAGAATCACAATCTGTCCGTATCCTGTTGTCCGTGACCGCCTACACGACCCACATCTCTCTCCTCACTCGGCTCTCCGCCGGACGCGATCCTTCCGTCTGGGACGAGTTCCTCGATCGCTACGGCCCGCTCATCGATGGCTTCTGCCGACGCCGAGGGCTCCAAGACGCCGACCGCGAGGACGTCAAGCAGGACGTGCTGATCTCACTGTCCACGGCCATGCCGGGCTTTGTGTACGACCCATCCAAAGGCCTCTTCCGCTCGTATCTCAAAACCGTCGTCGTTCACGCAATCTTCAAGAAGTTGCGTCAGGTTTCGGCGCCGGGCTCGCTAGAGAGTGTCAACGAGTCCACGGCCGCAAGCTCCCACGACCCCACCTTCGAGCAGGCCTGGGAGGCCGAGTGGCGGCAGCACCACCTGAGGCAGGCCATGCGCACCATCGACGCTGAGTTCAACGAAGCGACCCGCAACGCCTTCCGCCGCTACGCCGTTGAAGGCGGAGATGCCAAAGAAACCGCCGACCTCCTCGGCCTCACCATCGAGCAGGTCTACCAGGCCAAGAGCCGAATCATGCGCCGCATCGCCGAGCTGATCGCGCTGCAAGTCCAAGATGAAGGCTGAACGCGGATGAGCGAATTACCGAACGAATCCGGTTCCTCCAAAGAGGGTGCCAGCCCCGAGCCGAGCGCCGATGTCTCCTGGTTCCTCGACGAAACGACTCTCATGGCCGAGCTCAAGCTCGCCCGTCCCGCGACGCC
Organism: Phycisphaerales bacterium; assembly: GCA_044221955.1. GTDB lineage: Bacteria > Planctomycetota > Phycisphaerae > Phycisphaerales > UBA1924 > CAZCPB01. Next base: position 24,193 of record JBGAOD010000015.1, read on the forward strand.
CGCCCCGGCGATCCCCGGCTACACCAACCTCGTCGAGATCTCACGAGGAGGACAGGGCGTCGTCTTCGCCGGGATCCAGACTTCCACCGGCCGCCGCGTCGCCGTCAAGCTCATGCACGGCGGTCGACTCGCGGGGGAAGCCGAACGACAACGCTTCCGCCGCGAGATCGCCCTCGCCGCTTCGCTCCGCCATCCTTACGTCGTCCGCGTCCATGACAGCGGCCAAACCGTCGAGGGCGCTCTCTACCTGGTCATGGAGTTCGTGGAGGGCGCTCCCATTGATGAAGCCGCACGTCAGCGCCCCCTCGCCGAACGCCTCGCTCTCCTTGCCAAAGTCTGCACCGCCATTCAGCACGCCCACCAACGCGGCGTCATCCACCGCGATCTCAAACCCTCCAACATTCGCGTGGACACCGACGGCTCTCCGCGCATCCTCGATTTCGGCCTCGCCCGCCCGACTGACGAGAGTTCCCTCACCGGCGAGGGCCACTTCGTTGGCTCACTTCCCTGGACCAGCCCCGAGCAAGTCTCCGGAGACGCCTCCGCCGTGGACAGCCGCTGCGACGTCTACGCGCTGGGCATCATCCTCTACCAACTCATCACCAACGCTCTTCCCTACGACACCTCGGGCAACCTCCGCGACGCCATCGACCGCATCACCTCCGCAGATGCCCCGCCCCTCCGCACCAAGGTTGCCGATGCTGCGGAAGACCTGCAAGCCATCGTCTCGACCGCTCTCGCCAAAGCTCCCGCCGATCGTTACCAGAGCGCGGGCGATCTCGAACAAGACCTCCGCAGTTTTCTCGAAGGCCAGCCGATCCGCGCCCGCCGCGAAAACCTCTGGCGCTCCATGCAGCGCCGAGTCCGCCGCTACCGCGTCGCCGCTGTCGCGAGTGCGATCGTCCTTGCCGTTGTCGCCGCAGCTCTGGTCGTCTCTCTTCGCGCGCTCCACGAAACCACAAGGGCCCGCGCACTCGCCGAGAACCGCGCTCGCGAACAAGCCGCCGTCAACCGCTTTCTCTCTCGCACTCTCGCCGCCGCCGACCCCTCCAACATGGGCCAGGACGCCAAACTGGTCGACCTTCTCGACCAATCCTCTTCCGGCATCGACGCGGAGTTTCACGACCAGCCCGCCGCCGCCGCCGCTCTCCACGGCACGATCGGCATGACGTACCGCTCACTCGGCCGCATCGACCAGGCCGAACAACACATCAACACTCAACTTCAGCTCGCCCGCTCCGCCGTCGGTGATGCCGCGCCAGAAACTCTCGAAGCCGAACTCAACCGCGCCCTGATTCTCCGGTCCCGTAACAAGCCCGAAGTGGCCGAGGCCGCCGCCCGCGCCGTCTTCGACGCCCGCCTGCGCTCCCTCGGCGAAGCCGCACCCGCCACGCTCGAAGCCATGAACGTACTGGGTATTCTCCTCCTCGACCTCGAACGACAGGCCGACGCCGAACAGATCCTCCGCCGCTGCATCGAGCTCCGCATCCGAACACTCGGCCCCGACCAGCCGGATATCGTTGAATCTCAACTCACCCTCGCCGTCTCCCTCCGCTTGCGCGGCCAAGCCCAGGAAGCCGAAACGATCCTCGCCAGCGCCGTCCCCGCCGCTCGCCGCATCCTCGGCCCCGAGCACCCCATGACCCTTGTCGCCGAGAACAACCGCGCCAACCTTCTCCTCAACGCCCTCGACCGCGCTGCCGAGGCCGAGCCCATCCTCCGCAACGTCGTCGCCATCCAGGAACGAAAGCTCGGCCCCAACCACATCCACACCCACGGGGCCATGAACAACCTCGCCTCCAGCCTCCAACGCCAGGGAAAGAACGACGAGGCCGAGCAGATCTTCCGACAGTGCATCGAGCGCTCAGAGTCCAGCGCTGGCCCCGACGCCGCGCGCACCATTGTCTACAAAAACAACCTCGCCTCACTCCTCCTCGACCTCAAACGCCCACAAGAGGCGCGGCCTCTTCTCGATGCGGCCCTTGGTGCCGCTACGAAAACGCTCGGTCCCGATCACAGCACTACGGCCACGCTCCACCAGCACCTAGGAAAGTGCCTGTCCATGCTTGGCGAATACAACTCCGCGGCCGATCACTTTCTATCTGCCTTTGATCGCGCCGTGAGGGCGTCTGAGCAGGAAGACATGAAAGAGCTTGCCGCGATGCTCGCGGATCTGTACCGGGCATCGGGGCAGCCCGATCGTGCCTCGGAGTGGGATCAGAAACGTTGATGGCAATCACTTTATCTTCAGGTCCGTGCTGACAATGAATATCCTAACTCAAATACCACAATGATCAGGGTCCACCGGAGACGAAGGCGTCGGAGCAGGCAAGCGTCGGTGATGCTGCCCGACAAAGTCCTGCTCGAGAGCGGGGCCAGGGAGACGGTGCGCCGGAACCTGATGAAGCAGTTCGATGTGCAAACGCTGCTGCGCCTGCCGAAGGGCATTTTCTGCGCGCAGGGCGTGAATGCGAACGTGCTGTTCTTCGACGCCAAGCCCGCGCAGGAGGTGCCGTGGACGACGCGGCTGTGGGTCTACGACCTGCGGACGAACATGCACTTCACGCAGAAGGAGCGGCCGCTGAAGCGGGCGGATCTGGACGAGTTCGTCGCATGCTACAAGCCGGATGCGCGGCACACACGGAAGCCGACGTGGGCGGAGGCCGAGGGCGAGGGCCGCGTCGGCCACGACGGATGTTGGCGTGCGTTCGACTACGACGAGTTGATTAAGCGCGACAAGGCGAACCTGGATATCTTCTGGCTCAAGGACAAGTCACTGGCCGACGGCGACGACCTGCCCGAGCCGGACGTGCTTGCGGCGGAAATCGCAGAGGACTTTCAGGACGCATTGGAACAGTTCAAGGCGATCGCCTCGAGTCTTGTGGAGACTGACACTCCCGGGCGTATCCCGTCCACAAGCACGACACCATAAGCCTGCCGCAGCGTCGTCCCGCTCGGCAAAGAACGTTTTCTCTCTTCAATGGTGGCGAGATGAGCACACAGGCACGCTCCGACTGGTGGACATCCCGATTTCCGTGGGTGCGTGCATGGCCGCACATCGTTTGGGCCAGCCCGAGCGAGGACTACGTCTTTAGATTTCAGCGCCAGCATCTGCTTCTCGACAGCCGGTCCTTTCGCGCGTTCATGAAATCTTTCTGGTCGATCGAACTGTGGGACAGCGACCTCAATCTACTGGAGTACTACGGACTTATCATTCCGGCGCGAAAAGCATACATACGAGACCTGCTGCCGCCCGGAACATCCACACAGACTCCGGAAGGCAAGATTGCTGAGTGCTCCACCGAAGTCTGGAAATATGTACCGCACACCCCCGAACGACGAACGCGGCACAAGATTCCAGGCGAGCGCGCTTCGAGGGTGGTGTCCGACTTCAAGTCGTTTGAATTTACACGACATCCCTCCATGGGCACGGATGATCTCGGTCCGCATGTGAGGCCAACTCCATGGCTGGTCCTCGAGCGGAGTGCTTGGAGGCATGTGCCCGGCGATTCGCTGGGAACGTGGGTCAAGCCGTCCGGAATGTCCGTGTTCGTGAATCCGGGTCTTCTTCGGGCGCGGCATCGCTGGTCACGGCCAACGGACCTCTGCTACTGGCACTGGTTGAGTCGGGTGCGCGAAGGGATGCCGGTAGATCCTGAGAGTAACTGGTTCGATCGGCGAACCAAGAAGCCCAAGTCAGGGCCGCGTTCCGACATGGAACTCAACCTCGGCTTGGACGCCTCGTCGGCCATGGACGGCAACCGCGATATTGAACGGTTCTACCTAGTCGGATGGGTGGATACTCGTAGCTCGACCTTCAACCGATCGTACGCCGCGGTGGGAAATGGGCCCGGGCAGGATTGGTACCTTGCCGCGCTCATTCGCGCGCTGACGAGTCGGATGGATCTGGGCCTCCAAGTCCGGCTTCTGCACGCCCAACAGACCGCTGGAAAAAGTGCACGCGGTGCCGCTTACGCCGCAATCGCCAAGCGCAGCAACCAACTCCGAAAGATCCCCGAACTGGGCGTTCCGCGCATCCACCTGCCGTTCTACAGGGATGTCCTCGCGTCGCTCGCCTTCAGCGCGCTGAAGAAACGGGGACTCAGTGGTGCTCGGCGGTACGCCATGATCGCCAAATCGACCGGGACCACCCCGGACTACGCCCGGCGGATCGTCACCAAGGGCGGTCAACTGCTCCGCTGAGGTGTGGACATGAGATAGTCAAACTATGTCCACGATTTTTCGGCCCTGGGATCCTTGGCTTCTCCGTCTGGCGCGAATTGGCGCGCCACAGCACGGAGAACAGTGCCATGGAAGGCAATGCCAGAAGAATTGACCCGTCCACAGCCGAGGAAGACCGCCTGCTCCGCCCCCAAGAGGTGGCGGACCGTCTCGGAGTAAGCCTCCGAACCGTCTGGCGATTTCGCCAGCTCGGCATCCTGACGCCGGTCTCACTGGGCAAGTCAACGAGATTCCGGCTCAGTGATGTTCAAGGTCTTGTACGGAAGGGGCTGCGCTCATGAACACGCCATGCCCCGGTTCAGCGCCGTCACAGCCCAGCAAAAGGGGTAGTCCGACTCCTGACCTGCCGAGCCAACTCGATCCAACTTCGCCCTCCAATCCGATCCCAATGCTCACGGTTGAAGGGATCAGAAAGCTGCTGAACTGCTCGTGTCGGCATGTACGTCGGCTGGTTGACTCCGGCAAGATGCCCGCCCCGATCAAGCTCGGCGCGATCTCCCGCTGGCCCGCCCATGTCATCGACGAGTGGATCGCCGGGGGCTGCAAGCCCGTTCGCACGGTGAACGTGCGGAGGGCCGCCAAGTGAGCAACACACCGATTCAACTCCTTCTTGATCGAGTGCGCGCCAGGAACCTGAAGCTCAAGAAGTCGAAGGACGGATGGACGTGCCAGTGCCCGGCGCACGAGGATCGCAACCCGAGCCTGTCGATCGGCACAGGCGCGGACGGACGTGTCCTATTGAACTGCTTCACTGGCTGTACAGCTGAGGCTGTGTGCAAGGCTCTCGACCTTAGGTTGGCGGACCTCTTTCCTACCACGGTTGGCACGAAGGGTCGCTCCGTGGGTGGCAAAGCTCTCACCGTCACACCTCGTTCCAGCGCCCCTCGCCGCAAGGAAGCGGGACAGACCTTCAACACCGCTGAGGACGCCGTCAAGGACTGGGAGAGACGCATCGGGCGGCCGTCGGATCATCAATATGTCTATGAGAGTGGCGACGGAGAGTCGGTGGGTGCGATTGTCCGATGGGACAAGCCCGACGGTAAGCGCGAGGACATACGGCCGGTCTCCCGAACGTCCGACGGGTCGGGCTGGGTCAAGCTCGGCATGTCCGAACCGTGCCCGCTCTACCACCTCCCCGAGCTGTTGGCGTCGCCCCACGACACCCCTGTTTGGGTGTGCGAGGGCGAAAAAGCAACGGACGCGGCACGGTCGCTGGGCTTCCTGGCCACCACGAGCCCCCACGGCTGCCAATCGGCAGCCAAGGCGGACTGGTCGCCCGTGAGGGATCGCGACGTGGTCATCTCCGTCGATAACGACCGCGCCGGTGAGCAGTACGGCGCTGCAGTGGCACGGCTGTGCCACGCGGCCGGTGCGCAGTCCGTCCGGATCGTGCGGTTGAAGTCACTCTGGGCGGAAATCCCCAAGGGCGGAGACATGGCCGACTTTGTCGAGCATCGCGGCGGAGATGTTGACTCCATCCGGACGGAGGTCGAGGCGCTCGCGGACCGCGCAGAACCTGTGACAGCGACGAAACCTCTCGCAAACCGCAGCGCCACGGGGGTTTCGTCGCCGTCACACGTATTGGCGACGTTTCAACGGTTCCCGCTGGACGCTCTGCCACGGGTGATGAGGGAGTACATCGCCGGTGCTGCCAAGCGCATGGACGCCGAGCCGGCGATGATCGCCACGCCCACTCTCGCCATCTTCGCCGCGGCGATCGGCAACTCCGCCCGGATCCTCATCAAGTCGGCTTGGACCGAGCCGAGCTGTTTGTGGACGGGCGTCATTGCGTTGCCGGGTTCCATGAAGTCACAGACGCAGGCGGCCGCGGCCCTGCCGATGCAGGCGGCCCAGAGGCAGGCCGACCTGACGCACGACGAGAAGGTCAAGGCGTACGCGATTGCGGTCGAGAGGTACAACGAGGCGAAAAAATCGCGGCGCAGCACCCCGGCGGAGGGGCCGGTAGAACCCGAGCCGGAGGAGCCCGCACGGTGGCAATGCCTCACCCAGGACGCGACCCCCGAGGCACTGGTCGGCGTGCTCGCCAAGAACCCCCGTGGTGTGGTAAACCTGTGGGACGAGCTTGGCGGGCTCTTCGGGAGCTTCGGCAGATACTCCCGCGGCGGCTCGAACGCGAGCGAGCCCGGGTCCGCGTTTTACAAAAGTGCGTACACGGGCTCGACCTACACCGAGAATCGAAAGGGACCGGACTCGAAGGGGCGCTACGTCCGGCTCGAATCTCCCTTGGTAAGCGTCACCGGCGCGATCCAGCCCGAGGCTTTGAAGCGAATCCTGCTGCGCCAGTATCTGGACGATGGGCTCGCGTCACGGTTCTTATTTTGCTGGCCGCCGGACCGCCCGGGGGGTTGGGTCGAGGACGAACTCGTCGATGATTCAGCACTCGTAGCCTATTCCGCGGCCTACGAGGCCCTTCTGGGAATCCCGCTTCATGTGGATGAATCGACGGGCAAGCTGGAGCCCATACTCGTCGGGTTGAGCGCCGAGGCAAAGGTCATTGCGCGGGCGTGGGTAGACGGTGTTCAAGATCGGGTGCGGAACGCCCCGGACGCGGCGGTTCGCGCCGCGCGTGCCAAGCTCAAGGGCGGGATGTTCCGTATCGCGCTGGTCATCCACATGACCGAGTGGGCCAGCAACGGCATTGCGCCGTTCGGCAACGTCTCCGCCGACACGCTCCAGCGCGCCGTGCGTATCGCCGAGTGGTTCGATCGGGAGGCCGGGCGGGTGTACGGCATGCTCTCGGAGTCGGAGAGCGACAACGAGACTCGACGGATCATCGACTGGATCAAAGCGCAGGGTGGGGCCGTCACGGTGCGCGACCTGACGCGCGGCCCCGCCCGGTTCAGAAGTGATGCTGCGGCGTCTGAGCAGATGCTGAACGAACTCGCCGCACACGGCCTGGGCAGGTGGGTCTCCGAGCCCGGACCGAACGGTGGGCGTCCCACCGACCGGTTCTATCTCACAAGCGAGACTCCCGAGAGCAGCGACGGCGACGAAACCCTCACCAATCCCGAGGATTAGAGGGGTTTCGTCGCTGTCACAACACTGCGCGTGTGAAATTCCACCCTTCGCATCGTCTTCGTCTCGCGCCATCCCTTGACCCGCGCCCCATCCCAGCCCTGAGTCTCCGGCACGTTCTTCAGAAGGAGTTTTATTGATGGGAGCTGTGTACCGACCGACTTCAACAAGGCCAGTTCCCAACGGTGCCGAGATCCTCGCCCGCCGCAACGATCGGGTTGCGCGCTGGACGGACTCGCGCGGACGGGTCAGGACGGCCCCGGTGACTACCGGCGCTGACGGAACCAGCCGCATCGTGCAGAGCCCGGCGAGGTACGTGGCCAAGTACCGTGATGGGGCGGGGATCGTCGTGGTCGTTCCCACCGGCTGCCGGGACGAGACGGCGGCACGCAAGGTGCTGTCGGACCTTGAGGTCCGGGCCGACAAGGTCCGCAGCAAGCTCCGCACCGCGGGCGAGGATCGCGCAATTGACCACGGCGCGCTGTCGATCTTTGAGCACGCGGCCGACTACCTCTTGCACCTCAAGGCAAAGGGCACGACCCCCCACCACCGCCGCAACGTGGAGGGTCAGCTTGTCCGGCTGCTCACGGACTGCGGGTTCAGGTCGCTTATGGACTTGGACCGTTGGGCGGTTGAGCGTTGGCTGGTGGCACGCGAGGACGAGGGCATGGGCGCGAGGACCCGCAACACGCACCTCGCGGCGCTGATCGGGATGGCGAACTGGTGCGTCAGGGAGCAGCGTCTGGCGTTCAACCCGCTGGCCGGGATCGCCAAGGCCGACGAGAAGTCCGACCGTCGCCACCAGCGCAGGTCGTTAACGGAACCCGAGTTAATCCGGTTGCTTGAGGTCGCACGCGAGCGCCCCCTCCGCGAGGTCCTGACGGTGCGGCGTGGGGCCCGCAAGGGCCAGCTCGCCGCCAACGTCGCCGAGAGCGTCCAACGCCGCTTGGAAGACCTCGGCCGCGAACGGGCGCTGACCTACAAAATGCTGGTGCTGACTGGTCTGCGGAAGGGAGAATTGGCGTCGCTGACGGTCGGATCACTGGAACTCGATCGCAGGCCGCCGTCGGTGAACCTCGCGGCGGCCGATGAGAAGTCCCGCCGGGGCACGGACATCCCGCTCCGGGCCGACCTTGCTGCTGACATCCGCTCCTTCCTTGCCGATCGGCTCCAACGCCTGCAGGACCGGGCACGGGAGGCCGGTGACGCCGTGCCGATGCGGTTGCCGTCCACCGAACCGCTGTTCCGCGTGCCGTCGGCGTTGTGCCGGATCCTTGATCGGGACCTGGTGGCCGCCGGGATCGCGACGATCGTGACCACGAAGTCGGGCGTGAAGAAGATCGACAAGCGCGACGAGCGCGGCCGGACCATCGATGTCCATGCGCTGAGAACCACCTTCGGCACCCTGCTGAGCAAGGGCGGGGTCCCGCTCCGCACCGCCCAGGCCGCGATGCGCCACAGCGACCCCAGCCTCACGGCCAACATCTACACCGACCCCAAGCTGCTCGACATCGGCGGGGCGATGGACGCGCTGCCGGCGCTGCCCCTCAACGGTATGAACACCGCGACGACGGCCACCGGCACGTCCACCACGCGGTAACGAATCCCACGAGCAGTTCCTTCAATTGAGCGTCAACGCGGCGATCGATGTCCCCGATCGATGCTCGGCCCGTTTGTACCACGGTTTGTACCGACTCCTGACCGTCGTAGGCCATCGCTGTCACCCGTAGTCATTTGGGACGCGACAACCGGCCCAACCGAAACGCCCGCACCGATCGCGCAAGTCGCGCACCCGTCGTGCCTTGGCAACCCTGGTCACTCGCTGTCACCCATAGTCAGAAAAGCGGGCGAAGGGACTCGAACCCTCGACATTCAGCTTGGGAAGCTGACGTTCTACCACTGAACTACGCCCGCGATCGAAGAAGTATATCTCACCAATCCCGTCAAGGAAGTTCCGTCGGTGGCGACTTCCCATTTGCCGCGATGCGCCAAACGCTTTCACGCGGAGCTTCGTGCCGGCCCGTCCCACCTGCTCACCCAAATGTCCGGTTCACACCGGCAGTTCGAGTTTTCCGACCTCCGGCCGCTTCTTCATCACACCAAACCAGATCAAGCAAAACAGCGGCCAGACTCCGGTCACGAGGGCACCAACGACCGATGCGATGATAATCTGCCGAGGGCTGGTCATCATCATAAAGCTCATCCCGCCTGCGGGAGAGTTCGTCAGAGCATCCTGTGTTTTCTTCGCTTGCTCCGGCGCGTTTAGGATTCCGAGCACAAGACCCCCGATGACAAGCAGAAGCGCCAGCGTTGACCATCCGAGATGGAGGTGCCGAGCGACCGCCTTGCGACCGAGCAGCGAGATCCCTGCCGCGAGAAGGAGCACCGCGAGCACAATCTTTCCGACCATGAAGACGTACACAAACGCGGGTTGTTGACTCGCGGCCATCTGCTGTTGAACTTCGGCTTGTTTTTCCGGCGGAACGAGACTCAGAGAGAATCTCTGGATCATCGGGCCCGCGACGCCACAGGAGTTGCACACAAAGCCAAGCGACGCCCAGACGATGCTGATGATTCCCACCGTCTTGGGCCAACCCGGCTGCTCGGGTGCCGCATCGGAATCCAGGTACTCGGCCGAAGGATTCTCATTGTTCATCTCTAGATTCTCGCATGGTTTCAGGAACAATTCAACCGCCGGCATGGTTCGGGGATGCAGACTTGGCGTTTCATGCGGGCAAGCCCCGGTCCGTACCATCGTTCCCGTGAGCAAGCGTCAATCAGCGCACATTCCTGTGCTTCTGCCGGAAGTACTCGCGGCACTGGACCCTAGGCCGGGACAGACGATTGTGGACTGCACCCTCGGGCTTGGCGGACATTCCGCGGCCATCCTCGAGCGACTCAAACCCGACGGCCGCCTCATCGCGACTGACCTGGACCCGGCCAACATTGCCGAGGCCCGCATCGTCCTCCAACGAGTCCGCGGCCGCGAAGGCACCGTCGCGTTCGAGCTCCACCACGCCAACTTCGCGGACGTTCGAAAGGTTCTCGACCGCGCGGGAGTGGACCGCGTGGACGCTCTCCTGGCCGATGTCGGGGTCGCCAGCACACAGATCGACAATCCCGATCGCGGTTTTTCGTACCGCAAGCCCGGGCCGCTCGACATGCGGATGGACCCGACCCGCGGCCGGCCCGCGTCGGCTCTGGTCAATGAGATGGGTGAACGCGAACTCGCCGCCGCTCTTTGGGAACTCGGCGACGAATCCGACGCTCCCAAGATCGCTCGCCTGATCGTGCAGCGCCGCGCCCGAAATCCGATCACGAGCACGGAACAGCTCATGGCGCTCGTCTGCGAGGCCCGCGATTTCACCGTCGAGCGCGGCAACCACGCCAAGCTCCACCCCGCCGCGCGCACGTTTCAGGCGCTCCGCATTCTCGTCAACGACGAACTCGACAACCTTGACAGTCTGATCGCCGCGATACCCAACGTTCTCAAACCCGGCGGGGTCGCCGCGATCATTTCCTTCCACAGCGGCGAGGACCGACGCGTCAAGCACGTCTTCCGTGACGGTTATCGCGCGGGGGTCTACTCGGCCGAGAACCGTGACCCGATCATTGCTGGCGAGGCCGAACAGAAGCACAATCCGAGGGCCCGTTCGGCGAAGTTGCGCTGGGCTCGCCTTGCGGGGAGCTAGCGGGGCTGCGGCGACCGATTTGCAGAATCTTGCTCGCGGTCGTTCGCCTCCGTTCCCATCGCATCCCCGAGCCGATGGACCACGAACGGTCCGGGCGGGCCGCGCGGGAATCGTGTCTCTCGACAGGGACCCGCGGCTCCGAGTTTGTTGATCGCCCGGGTGCCACCGATCGGGGTACGAGGTTGAACGCGCCGACATCCACTCGCATCCTTCACCGCTCCAGGGACTTGACCCTTGGGGAGTTCCGCAGTTTTCCCGAAGATCCGCGGTGGCTTCGTCGGTCCGCGACCTCTTCTCACCTCATCGCTATCCCGCGGACCTGCTCTCTCATTACGCAGGCGGGCCGCGACCCGGTCGTGGCGACTCCCAACGAAGCGATCCTCTACAACGCGCGGTGCGAGTACACCTGTCAAATCCTGTCGCCGACGCAAGAACTCACCACGTTCCTGAGCGTTTCCACGGACGCCCTGATCGGGGCGATGCGTGAGTTCGACCCGGGTGTTCAGGACCGCCCGCACGAGCCGTGGCTCCGAGTGGCGTGCCCTACCAGCGCGAGCACCTTCGCGACGTTCGCCTCTCTGTCGCCGCGCCGCCTGAGGCACGCGGATGCGCTTGAGGTCGAGGAACTCTCGATGAGTTGCCTGAGGCAGGTCGTCGCCGATGCGCACCCGGGCCGCCGCTCACGTCCCGCCCCGTACTCGCCCGCCGGCCTGACCCACGCCCACGACGTCCAGGAGTTCCTCGCCCGAGAGTTCCGGGGAAGCCACTCCTTGGCGGACATCGCGCGCATCATCGGGGTCTCCTCGTTCCACCTCTGCCACGCTTTTCGGGCCGCCACGGGGACTTCGATCCACGCGTACCGCAACGACCTCCGGCTCCGGGTCGCGTTAGAAGAAATACTCGAGAACCGCTTCGACCTCTCGCGGATCGCGCTGGGGCTCGGGTTTGCGGACCAGAGTCATTTCTGCAAAGCGTTCTCACGCTGCTTCGGCGTTGGCCCCAGCAGGGTGCGCCGGACGCTTCGGGCCGCTCCACGTAGGAAATGATCCTCGGCCCGCCAAACTTTCCGCCGACCCGCAAGATCTGACAAGTCTCGCCCGTGCGCACGAGTATGTTCAATCAACGACTGGCACACTCGATCCCACGCACCGGAGAGAATGCACATGCCCACGATTCTGCCCAAGACCGCCGCACAACTCGCCCTCGTCGTCTCCGTCACGCTGGTTGGGTTGGTCCAGGCTGAACGCTTCGTCCTTGTCGGGAGCTGGACCAGCGGCGACGTTCGGCGCTACCGGACTGACGGGACGTTTGTCGATACGTTCATCCCCGCCAAGAGCGGAGGGCTCGCGTTCCCCGACGGTCTCGCCTACGGACCCGACGGCGATTTGTACGTCTCCGACGCGCCCAACGCCCGTGTTCTTCAGTACGACGGCTCGACCGGGGCGTATAAGAAAGTCTTCGCGACCACGAACATCACCCGGGCCGGGTACTGCGCTTTCGGGCCCGACGGCAACTTCTACGTGTGTAGCAACGGCGACAACAAAGTCCACCGATTCAACGCCTCGACGGGTGCGTACATCGACGCCTTCGCGTTCGCGTCCAACATGAGCTACCCCGCGGGGCTTACCTGGCACGGGGGAAATCTGTACGTCTCAGGCTTCGGCAGCGGCGTGATCGATCGGTTCGACCAGAACACCGGTGCCTTCGTCGACACCCTCGCGACCGGCCTACGGGGACCGCTCTACACCCGCTTCGGCTCCGACGGCGACCTTTACATCAGCGAGTACCGGGCGAACCGGCTCGACCGCTTCAACATCACAACCAAGTCCATCGTGGGAACAATCTCCGGCAACGGCCTTCTCGGACCGGTCGGGCAGCTCGCCAAGCCCGACGGCTCGCTGCTGGTCACCACTTGGAACAACGGCAACGTGCTCCGGTACAACGAATCGAACGGCGCGTTCCTGGGCACGTTCTCGACTGGTTATCCGCAGGGCAACGACATCCTCCTCACGCCCGATATCGCCCCCGCGCCCGGCTCGACCCTTGTGTTCCTGGGCGCGGCGGCCGTCGGTATGAGGCGGCGCCGGAGCCCTGTTCCTTCCACCCCCGGCAGCCTCACGTAGTGCCCCCAAAGTTGCTCGCAGCACCGCAAGGGACCCGCCGCACGGAAAGGAGATGCTCCATGCGACTTGCCGAAACACATCCAAGTCCGACGGATCCGATCCGCCACGACCCGATCGCTTTGGCCCAGAAGGGTGGCAACCTTCGGGCCACCCGAACGGTACCGTTCCCCATCATGCTCGAGCAGTCTCCCAGCAGGCTCGTCTACTCCGGGCCCATCCTGCGCATCGGAGAGTTCCGGTGCCCCAGGCAACACTCCGCCTGGGCGTGCGAGAACTTCACGTATAAGCACTTCATCGCGTTCCCGCGCGTCGGCGTCTGGATCGCTCAGGAGAATTACGAGGGGGTCATTGCCGATCCCAATGTCGCCATGTTCTACAACGGCAATACGACCTATCGGCGCCGAGCCGTGAGCGAGCGCGGCGACGAGTGCGAGTATTTCTCGATCGATGAGTCGCTCATCATCGACGCGATCGCCGAGTTCGACCCGACCGTGCGCGATCACCCGGAGACCCCATTCCCGTTCGACCACGGGCCAATCGATTCCCAGAGTTACCTCCTCCAGCGGCGGATCTACTCCCACGCCCGCGCTGCCGACCCCGATCGCGCCAACCACCTCGCTCTGGAAGAGGCCTTTGTGACCGTCCTGCGTCGGATCGTCGCCGCGGCCTTCGCCTCCCGCGGCGTCCGCCGGGTCCAGCCGAGCCTGCGGGTCGAAAAGAACCACACCGCCGCAGCTGAGGCCGTGAAGGAGCTCTTCTCGACGCGCGCGCACGAGCGTCTCACGCTCGACGAGATCTCCGACGCCGTCGAATGCTCGCCCTTCCACCTCTGCCGGGTCTTCCGCGCGCGCACCGGGCTGCCCATCCACCGGTACCTCAACCGCCTTCGCCTCCGCAACGCTCTGGAGCAACTCGCCGCGGGCGATACTTCGCTCACGCGGCTCAGCGACCAGCTCGGGTTTTCCAGCCACGGGCACTTCACTTCCGCCTTCACCCGTGAGTTCGGTGCGCCGCCCTCCGCCGTGCGCAACGCCCTTACCTCGAGCCTTGCACCCAAGCGAACCGACGCGGAGCAAGATTGAGAAAGTCGGACACGCCCACCATCGGTAGAGTGAGATCTCACTCGATCTGATCTCGCGATCGCGGCACCCCACCAACAGAAAGTAGATCCATCATGCGCGCACGCACGACGTTCACCCGCCCGGCCGCACTCCTTACCCTGGGGTGCGTGACGCTCCTGTCGCTCGTTCTTGAAGGAGCGGCGCACGCAGCTCCCGCTACTCCCCCGAGCATGGAGCAGGCAGAGGGACACATGCGGGCTTCCGAGTGGAAGGCCGCCGCGCAGGTTTTCAGCGAACTGGTCGTCGTCGATCCCAAGAACGAGGTCGCCTGGGTCCGTTACGGCCGCGCCCTACTGGAAGCGGGCGAGTACGACAAGTGCATCGAGATCGAGACCAAGGCCGCGACCATGCCGAGTGTGAAGACCCGCGCCCTGTACAACCTTGCGTGCGCTCACGCGGCCAAGGGCGACAAGACCAACGCCCTCCGTTTCATCCAATCCGCCTTCGACGCCGGGTTCACGAGCGAACAACTGCTTACCTCCGACCCCCGTTTCAAGTCGCTCCAGGACGACCCTGAGTTCAAGGCGATGATCAAGAAGTTTCGCGCCGACTCGGACCTCCCCGTCTTTCACGCCTTTGACTTCTGGGCGGGCGACTGGGACGTCTACGACAACCAAGCCAATGTTGCCGGTACGAACAAGGTCGAGTCGCTCGAGTCGGGCTGCCTCATCACCGAGACCAGGGTCGGCTCGGCCGGCGGTTCCGGGCGCCTCATGCACTACTACAACCCTGGGACTCAACGCTGGCACCAGATCTGGGTTGACAACACCGGCAACGTGCTCAACATGGAGGGACGCCTGATCAACGGGGCCATGTGGTTCGAGGGCGACAGCCAGACCCGTCGCGGAATCAAAGCCCAGCACCGAACCATCTTTACCCCGCTCCCGGGCTCACGCGTCCGCCAGACCATCCACATCCGCAACGACGCCAGCCAACCCTGGGTCCTGGGGTTTGACTGCGTCTATGTCCCCAAGGGCACTCGCTTTACCGCCGAGCAGTTCCCCAAGGAACCTGCGCCCGGAGCCAACGACGCTGCGGCCGCAGAAGCCAAGTAGGCCATACAACCGACAAGCAAACGACGCACGCGTGCCTCGACACTCCGCAACCTCCGGCGCCCCGACCAGGGCGTACGCTTGGATCGAAGCGGCGCGGCACCAACGCCGCGCTCTCCTCGGACCGCAGGGAGTCTGTCGATGTTCGCGCGCGATCTCTACCCAATCCCGGGCTTCACCGATCCTTTCAGCAGCATTTCACACCTGGTCGGAGCAGGAGTTTTCGCGATTCTGGGCGTCGCGCTCGTCCGCCGAGCGCTGCGAACCGGCGAACCTCCCCGCGGCGAGATCCCGGCGGTTTCTCTTCCCGTCCGCGTCGCATCGCTCGCCATCTTTTCGATCTCGGCGGTCATCTTGCTGGCAACGAGCGGGACGTTCCACCTCCTCGGGCACGAGGGCGCCGCACGGGGCGTACTCCAGCGCCTCGACCACGCCGCGATCTTCGTGCTCATCGCTGGCACCTACACGCCCATCCACGCGATCATGTTCCGCGGCGTCTGGCGGTGGGGAATGCTGGCGTTCATTTGGACCCTCGCAGCCCTGGGGGTCACGCTCAAGTCGATCTTCTTTCTCTCGACTCCCCCCACCATCGGAATCGCGCTCTACGTCGGCATGGGATGGGTCGGGCTGCTCTCGATGATCGCGCTCGCGCGTCGGTTCGGCGTGCGCATGATTTGGGCGGTGCTGGCCGGAGGGATGACCTACACGGCCGGCGCGGCGGTGGAGTGGCTCGAACCCCGCGCGCTGATCGCGGGCGTGCTCCGAGCGCACGAGGTGTTTCATCTCGCCGTTCTCGCCGGGCTCGGCCTCCACTGGTGGTTCATCTGGTCTATCAGCGATTCAACGCGGAACACGACCCCCGCCCCGGGCGCGCCGGAGGAAGCACGAGAACCCATCGCCGTTCTTTCCACGACGCTGGAAGACGACAGGTCGGTCACTTCGCCGCTCGGGTGAGCGCCCAGTCCGCCACGGGCCCGTGCGGTGGGATCGGCAGGAGGTCCACGTCTACCCGGTAGAGCCCATCGGCCTCGTATTCGCAGTCCACGACGCGTGCAAAGAGCGGCACCGGTCGATCATCGATGCGGTGCACGGCCAACAGCAACAGCCGATTTGGGTAGCACATCCGCCTTGAAACCATCACGATCGCCGAACGGCTCAGTTCGCGCGTCCGAGCCGGCCAGGGGATGCCCGGACGCTGCCGGTCGTCCATCTCGCTGACCTCGATTTCCGCCTCAAAGCGGTGCCCGCGCGCGCGGGCTTTGGATGCGCCCGGCTTCTGCTGAGTCGCGTCCACCTCCGTATCGGGTAAGTAGGACGGCCCGGAAGGCGGCGGCGGAACTCGCGGTTTGGATCGAGCGATCATGTGCGCCATCGTGCTCCTCGCCGTTGCAAAGCTCAAACTCTCTCGGGATACCCAACCCGATCGACCAACCCGGGCACCTCCCGCAGGTCGATCCGCTCCGGGGCTTGTGCTTGAGGGTTCGGCCCGCGTCACAGCAGCCAAGGTTCACCAGGCGGCCCCGATATCGGACGGCTCGGCGGACAGATCGCATACCATCGGGCGTGAGCCGACTCGCGGTCGTGATGACCACCCACACCACCCGACACCTGCGTCGTAGCCTGCTCGGCGTCGCGTACCAGTCGCGCCCGCCCGATGAGGTCGTCGTCTCGTGCGATAACCAACTCCCCGAGATCGCGGACTTGGTGCGCGCGTGCTCCGCCGAGTTCAGCCTTCGCATCGTTCACGTCGCCCGCGAACACATGGGCGAATGCCGCGTGGGGCAAGCCCGGAACAACGCCGTCCGCACGCTCAAGCTTCTCGGGGCCAACGGCAGCACCCGAGTTGTGTACCTCGACGGCGACTGCTGCCCGGCCAAGGACGCGCTCGCGGTCCACGGGCGGCTGGGATCCAACGCGGGCCTTGTCATCGGGTTCCGGGTCGAGCTCACGCCCGAGCAGACCGAGGCCTTCGACGAGGGCGCTGTCAAGCGCGGCACGCCTCCAGCGTCGATCTCCAACGCCGCGTGGGCGAAGCTCTTTGCGCGCGACGCGAAGTATCGCCGCCAACTCTTTCTCAAGAAGTTCGGGCTGTGCAAGCCCCACAAGCCCAAGGTGCTCAGCGCCAACTTTTCGCTCTCGCTGGCAATGATCGAGCACATCAACGGCTTCGATGAGGAGTTTATCGGGTACGGCGCCGAGGACGACGACGTGTCGCGCCGCGTGTACCTCGCGGGAGGGAAGGCTGCGATCGCCGTGCGCGACGCGGTCGTTTTCCACCAATGGCATCCCACCCGCGCTGCGGAGTCCTGGGAACAAGCCCCGGGAGTGGCTCGTTTCAAGCTCAACCTTCCGTCCCGGTGCGCGCGAGGCATCACGCACCCCCTCGACCAACCGAACCCAGAAGTGACCGTCTTTGATCGCGGTTCGGAGGTCGAGAAGTTCATCATCGAGACTCAAGAGGACGGAACCACCGCACGAGCGCCGGATCGAACGAGCCGAAGATCGGAAGCGCCGCCGCCAACCGCGTCATTGAGTTGATGCGCAGGAGTCGATCAACGCCCGACGGCCTGAGGCTCCCCAGCCGACCCCGCCAACCAGCGCAGCATCTCCGCCTCGAACGCCGAAGTCGCAGGTGTCGCGCCCGTGCCGTACTTCCGTCGCAACGCGGCCGCGCACAAACCCATGAACAACGGCTGCGGACGCAGCGGCCTGCTGGTCAACTCCGGGTGAAACTGCGCGCCCACAAAGAACGGGTGCGTGACCCTTGCGCTCGCATCACTCGATCCTGCGACCCCGCTCGGCCTGCGGAGTTCCAGAACCTGCATGATGGGGCGGGTGGGATGCCGTCCCGAGAACACCATCCCCGCCGCTTCGAGCCGCTCGACATACGCCGGCTCAACCTCGTACCGATGCCTGAACCGCTCGCGGATGAGCTGTCGCCCGCCCGAGAGGAAATGCGCCAGCGTGCCGGGAAGGATCATCACGTCCTGCCCGCCAAGCCGCATGGTGCCTCCGAGCCCTTCCACTTTCTTCTGCTCGGGCAGCTCGCCGATCACGGGGTGAACCGTGTCAGGGTTGAACTCGGTGCTCGAAGCCTGCTTCAACCCGAGCACGTTTCGCGCGAACTCGATGACCGCGACCTGGAAACCAAGGCAGATCCCAAGATACGGAATCTGGTTCTCGCGGCAGTGCCGAACGCACGAGATCTTGCCCTCAACGCCGCGCGTCCCAAACCCGCCGGGCACGATCACGGCATCAAGATCCGCCAGCGTCTCGGCGACATTGGAGTCCGTAATGTCCGTGCTTTCGATCCAGCGGAGGTCGACGCGGCAATTCAGGTGGGCCGAGCAGTGCTCGGTGGCCTTTTCGATCGACGCGTAAGCGTCGCGCAGGTGGGCGTACTTCCCCGACAGCCCGATGGTGACGTGACGCTGCTTGGGCGCCGTGAGCTTGCGGACAAAGTTCGTCCACCGTTCGCGGGCCTTGTCCTCCATCGAGACGTCCCCGCGGTCGTGCAGGTTCAGCAGCGACATGATCTCGCGGTCCAGGCCTTCCTGCCGCATCTCGTCGGGGATGGTGTAGATGCTCTCGCGGTCGTGCATCGAAAAAACCCGCCGAGGCGGAACGTTCGAGAACATCGCGATCTTCTGGAGCACCTTGGGGCTGCACGGGTTCGAGGCCCGGCAGGCGATGATGTGGGGCTGAACTCCGGCTTCCATCAGCCGCTTGATGCCCAGCTGCGCGGCCTTGGACTTCTGCTCGCCCAGCGACGGAGGTTCGATGATGTACGTCAACGCTACGAAACAACACGAACCGGGGCCTTCCTCGAACGCCAGCTCGCGCATGGCTTCGATATAGAACCCGTTCTCGTAATCGCCAACCGTACCGCCGACCTCAACAAACACAACATCCGCCGGCCTCGTCCCGTCGCCGCGCACCGCCAACTCTCGCAGCTTGCGCTTCACCTCGCCGGTCACGTGGGGGATCATCTGGACATCGCGCCCCAAGTACGCGCCCTGGCGTTCGCTCTCGAGGATTTCGCTGAATATTTGCCCCGAGGTCGTAAAGTTTCGTTTCGAGAGGTTCTGATCGAGAAGCCGCTCGTAGGTTCCGAGGTCCATGTCGCACTCGGTGCCGTCCTCCAGCACGAAGACCTCGCCGTGGCGGTAGGGGTTGAGCGTCCCCGAATCGATGTTGAGGTACCCCTCCATCTTGATCGGTGCGACAACCAGACCTTTTTCCTTGAGCAACTTCGCGAGGCTGGACGCAAAGATCCCCTTGCCCAACCCCGACATCACGGTGCCCAGCACGATCACGTACTTGTGGTGCCCGCGCTGGTACCCGGGGGGCACCGGCGAGTAATACTCTGAATCCGTGTTCGCGCCGCTCCCAGACTCCGCCGCCGCGACCAGGGCACCCGGCCTCGAGCCCCCGCCCTTGCCCGAACCGCCGGGGGGCGGGATGGGCGTGAATGATCCGCGCGATGAATTGACCGCCTCGCCGGCGAGCCGCCCTCCGACCACGGTGTCACCCAACTCGATCGCTTTCAGGTGCAACGCATCGGCTTGATTTGGCTGGAGGGGCATGAGATAGCGTATGACCCACCCGCGACGTTTTCTTCAGTCCCCACGATCCGAGAAGGATCCGAGAACGGGCCGCAGTCCCCACACTCCACCGCTCCGCACCGCAAACCCCACAGCCCCGCCCGTCACGCTCGGGAGGTCACTGGATCCGATTTCATATCCCCGGATCACCCTGTCCTGGTATACGCTCGTGCTCGCGCAATCGCCCTAAGCCCGCCCAACTCCGATCCCAGCCCGCGCCCCGCCCTTAGGAGCCAGACCGATGCGATCCACGATCCGGCGAATCATCCCCCGGCGCTCGGCCCCCTTGGCCATCGCCCTCGCGCTCTGGGCCTGCCTCACGCCCCAACGAACGCTCGCCCAGGATTCTTCGGATACCGATCCGCGCATCGACCCCGAAACCGCGCAGGACAAGGCCCACTACCCTGTCTCGCCGCTCTTTGACTTCAAGCATATGAAGCTCGCGCTGGAGTTCCCCAACATCGATGTCCCGATGTTCTCGGCCGTCGAAACACTCACCGTCGAACCGATCGGAACGCCCCGTCCTACGCTCCGTCTCGACGCCGGGCCCGGGATCGACGTCGAATCCGTCCGCGTCAAAGGAAGAACCGTCCGAACACGCCGTGATCTGGCGACGCTCTGGGTCGATTTCGCCGAGCCGCTCAAGCCCGGCGAGACCGCCGACGTCATCATCCGCTACACCTGCGACATCAAGGCCAACAAAGGAGTCGGGCTCACCTGGTCTAAGCCACGACCCGACGGCCCCGGCCTGACCCAGCAGAACGTGCAGCTCCACAGCCAGGGCGAGGCCGAGGAAAACCGCCGCTGGTTCCTCATGCACGACTCTCCCAACGAAAAACTTACCACGGAGCTCGTCGTCACGATCGAGGACGGCTTCGAGGTCTGCTCCAACGGCCACCTTGTCTCAACGTCCCCTGCTGATGCTGACCGAACCATTGGGCCGCCCTGCATCATCGACGGCAAGCCGGTCGAGCCCAAGCCCGGCGTTGGGCTGACCACCCACCACTGGCTCCAGGACAAGCCCCACGCCTCGTACCTCGTCACGCTCGTTGCCGGCAAGTTTGGAATTGTCGATATCAACCCGAAAGCGTCTTGGTCGAACGAACAGACCGCTTCTGTTCGCCCGGGGCTGCCCATGCACGTTTGGACGCCTCGTGGCACCGAAGAGGCTGTGGGGGAGATCTTTGCCAACACGCCCTGGATGGTCTCCTTCTACGAATCCCGATTTGCGCAGCCCTACCCCTGGGACAAGTACGACCAACTCATTTGCCGCGACTTTCGCTGGGGCGGCATGGAGAACACCTCCGCGACCACCCTGTACCCGCAAGCCAGTCGCGGCAAGCGCGGCGACCACGACGAGGTTGTCTGTCACGAGCTCGCCCACCAGTGGTTCGGCGACCTCGTGACCTGCAAGTCGTGGGAGCATCTCTGGCTCAATGAGGGCTGGGCTTCCATCGCCGAGGCCCTGTGGGCCGAGCAGGAGGCCAATCTACGCGAGCTCCTTCCCCAGGTCAGCAACGAGAACGGCGAAACATTCGCTCTGAAATCCGCGAAGGACGACCTTCCCCGCGTGCCGGGCATCGCCCCGCCTACTGAATCCGGCCGCCGCGCGTACCAAAGGACCATTCTCGGCTTCATGAAGAGCCAGCGCGGGCAGAACCACGCCTACGCCCCCCAATACCCGGCCATGGCCAGCAAGTTTTACTCGAACGCCGACGAACCGGTCGCCAAAGCAGATGACGTGTACGCTAAGGGCGCTCTCGTCCTGCACATGCTCCGCACCAACCTTGGCGATGACAATTTCTTCAATGGCACGGCTCTCTATCTCAACCGGATGAAGTTCAAGTCCGCCGAGACCGACGATTTCCGCCACGCCCTCGAAGAGGCCTGCGGGCGAAGCCTTGAGCGGTTCTTCGATCAGTGGGTAAAGCGCCCCGGCCTGCCGCGGCTCGAGGTGGATCTCGACATCAGCGAGAACGAATCTACCCACGCGAGCGATCTCACGATCACCGTCGAGCAATCTCAGAAAGTCGACCTCTACAACCCGGCCTATCTCTTCACCCTACCCGTCCTGCTCAAGTTCGAGGACGGGACCCACCGCTATGTCTACCTCGACATCGACCGCAAGTCCGTGACATCAAAGTTCACGGTCCCCAGCAAGCCAAGCCAGGTCAGCGTCGATCCAAACCTCACCGTCATGGCCGGCGTCACGGTCCGCAAGCCGCTCGCGCTCTGGATCAACGAACTCCACGACGGCCCAACGCTCGCTGCCCAGGCACGGGCCGCGGAACAAGTTATCGACCTCAACGACGACCCCGCCGTAGATCCTGTTCGACAGATGATCCTTGACCCAGGCACCGACTACGCCCTCCGATCGTGCCTCCTGCAACTCACCCAGGATCGTGAGGCCCGCGCGACGGCAAACTCGGATCGGTAGATGAGTCCCCGGCACACCGTCGCCCCGGTTTTCCATGACGGAACGATCACGCTCAAACCACCCACCGACCCCGTTGACGAAGCCTCGGACTCCCTCTTGGAACCGACCATGAAACCCCACCATTCCAAATCCGCTCTCGCCTTCACGCTCGGGTTCGCGTTCTCTGTCGTGCGCCTCCCTGCAATCTCTTACGCGCAGCTGCCCAGCGCAACCCACGCCGCATTTGATGAGCCGACCGGTCGATCTCTCCTGAACTATCCCGCGAATTCGGGCATTAGCATCTCCAACATCAAGCTCGACATCTTCATCGCCGACATGAACACGCCAAAGCTGGAGGTCAAGGAGAGCATCGATTTCCAAGTTGCCGGCTGGTCTA